>JBEKYI010000019.1:0-20818 GCA_049511155.1 Acidimicrobiales bacterium | reverse complement strand
ACGGGTTCGGCGGGTCAGAGTCTGGGCGCCTTCGTTCCCGCCGGCGTGACACTGCGACTAAGCGGGGATGCCAACGACTACGTCGGCAAGGGTCTCTCGGGCGGTCGCATCGTGGTGCGCCTCGACGACGCCGCGACGTTTGCGAGCGACCTCAACGTCATTGCGGGCAACGTCATTGGATATGGCGCCACGAGCGGCGAGATATTCGTCAGCGGCGTCGTCGGCGAGCGCTGCGGGGTTCGCAACTCGGGCGCGACGATCGTGGTCGAAGGCACGGGTGACCACGCCGGGGAGTACATGACCGGCGGGGTCATCGTGATCCTGGGTAGCGTCGGGCGCAACCTGGCTGCCGGCATGTCGGGGGGCACCCTCTATCTCTATGACCCGGAACTGTCGGTGCACGATCACTTGAGCGCGGGGGTGTACGAGATCGACCCGCTGGAAGGTGGCGACGACGAGCGACTGCTCGCACTGCTCGAACGGTTTGCCCGCGAGACCGGCTCGAAGAAGGCGGCGCGCATCGTGGAGAACTGGCGAATCGAGAAGATGAACTTCGTGCGCATCGAGACCTCGGAGTACCAGCGAATTCGCGATGAGATCAAAAATGGGTAAGGTCACCGGCTTCCTCGAGTACGAACGTCAAGGTCCGGCCTATCGACCAGTGCCGGTGCGGCTTCGCGACTGGCACGAGGTGTACGAAGCCCAGAGTGACCAGGACGTGGAGGTTCAGGCCGCGCGGTGCATGGACTGCGGCATTCCTTTCTGCATGCAGGGCTGCCCCCTGGGCAACATGATTCCGGACTTCAATGACGCCGTCTACCACGCCCGCTGGGCGGACGCGGCAGAGCATCTCTTTCGCACCAACAACTTTCCGGAGTTCACGGGGCGACTCTGTCCAGCACCGTGCGAGTCAGCCTGTGTCCTTGGCATCTCCAGCGATCCGGTGACCATCGAGAGGATCGAGTATGAGGTGGCCGAACACGCCTTCCACCTTGGACTGGCACTTTCGTCACCGACGCCGAGCGAGACCGGTTTTCGCGTGGCGGTAGTCGGTTCGGGGCCTGCGGGCCTGGCTGCCGCGGCGCAACTGCGCAGCGCGGGACACTCGGTGAGCGTCTTCGAGCGCAGTGATGCCATCGGCGGTCTCCTGCGCTACGGCATACCTGAGTTCAAGATGGAAAAGTCCGTTCTCGATCGTCGTCTGCGCGTCATGGAAGAATCGGGCGTCGTGTTCTATCCCGGTGTGGGCGTTGGAGAGGGGGGGATCACCCTCGTCGAGTTGCAGCGTGACTACGACGCAGTCGTGCTGGCCCTCGGTTCGACGAGACCCCGGTTGCTTGGCGTGCCTGGGTCCGATCTGGACGGTGTGATGCCCGCGATGGTCTTCCTCGAAGCGGCGAATCGGGCCGTCAACGAAGGGCGCGAGTCGGACCTGAGTGCGAAAGGTCGCCACGTGGTCATCCTCGGTGGCGGCGATACCGGCGCCGACTGTTTGGGCACCGTCCATCGCCAAAAGGCGGCCTCCATCGTTCAGATCGAGATTCTGGACCGACCACCCGACGTGCGGCCAAACGAAGAGCCGTGGCCGACAATGGCGCGCCTGTTCAAAGTCACCTCGGCGCACGCCGAAGGCGGCGAACGGCGATTCTCCACTGAGACCGTGGAGTTTCGAGGTGACGCACAGGTGGAGGCAATGGTCGTGATCGACCGAGCCACCGGCGAACGTCTGACTCTACGCGCGGACATGGTGCTCATCGCAGCGGGATTTGTGGGACCAGAACTCGACCCGTTAGGTCTCGCGGACGCCGCCCACACGACGCCGCGGGCAACGCTGTCGGTCGACGACAACTGGCGGGTCAACTCCCTGGGCGGTGACGCCCCGGTGTTTGCCTGTGGCGACGCCGTTCGCGGGCAGAGCTTGATCGTGTGGGCCATCGCCGAGGGCCGCAGCGCGGCGAGCGCGGTCGACCGGTTGCTCACGGGTCGACCGGACTGTCTGCCCTCTCCGGTCTCGCCGTACAGCGTGTCCTGGTAGCGCCGCCGCCCATCGAACGGGGCTCAGTTTTGTAGCATCGTGGCAGGAACCGAGGGGGGCCGATGAAGAGCACCATGCAGGACGCGCCGCTACTGATCAGCGGCATTGTGCGACACGGCGAGGCGATCTACGCCGAGAAGAAGGTCTTTACCGTTACCCCCGACGGCGTCGAGGAAGCGACGTTTGCCCAGATCGCCCGGCGTGCCGAGCAGTTGGCGAAAGCCCTCGAAAAACTGGGGATCGAGCGCGGCGATCGAGTCGCCACGTTCATGTGGAATAACCAGGCCCACATGGAGGTGTACTTGGCCGTGCCCAGCATGGGCGCGGTCTTGCACACGCTCAACATTCGACTGTTCCCTGAGCAACTCGCCTACATCATCAATCACGCCGAAGACCGCGTCATCATCGTCGATGCCTCGCTGGTGCCGATGTTCGCGCGGGTCAAAGATGAGATTCCCACGTCGACGACCATCATCATCCACGGCCCCGAAGACACCGGGTTGCTCGGGGACACCCTGGACTACGAGTCACTCGTCAGCGCCGAGCGTCCGGGCTACGAGTGGCCGGAACTCGACGAACGCGACGCCGCAATCATGTGTTACACCTCGGGCACCACGGGCAACCCCAAGGGCGTCGTCTACTCGCACCGCTCCACGTGGCTGCATTCGTTGGCGACCACGTCCGCCAACTCCCTGGGGCTGAACGAGTCCGACCGGTGCCTGTTGATCGTGCCGATGTTCCACGTCAACGCCTGGGGGTGCGTCTACGCCGCATTCTTTGCCGGAGTGGAACTCATCATGCCCCAGATGTTTCTCCAGGGGGGACCGATCCTCACCATGATCCGCGAGCTGCGACCCACGGTCTCCCTGGGCGTGCCGACTATTTGGAACGACGTTCTTCGAGTGGCCGAGACGTCCGAGAACGTGGACCTCTCGAGTCTGCGCGGCATCGTGGGGGGCGGTTCGGCGGTCCCGCGGTACATGATCGAGCAGTTCTCCGAGCGCTACGGCGTGGATCTCATCCAGGGCTGGGGGATGACCGAAACAAGTCCGCTCGCCGCGGTGTCCATCCCGCCCGCGGGAACTCCCAAGGACCTCGAGGTGGACTACCGCGTGAAGTCGGGGCGCGTCGTGGCCGGTGTCGAAGTCCGCGTTACCGCCGAAGACGGTACCGTGCTCGCGCGCGACGGCAAGTCCGTCGGTGAGTTCGAGATTCGAGGACCGTGGATCACGGGCTCGTACTTTGGCGTCGACGATCCCGATCGCTTCCGTGACGGATGGCTGCGCACCGGAGACATTGGCACGCTCGACGCCGAAGGTTTCATGGTCGTCAGTGACCGTTCCAAGGACGGCATCAAGTCAGGGGGTGAGTGGATCAGCTCGGTTGACCTCGAAGTGAACGTCATGGCCCATCCAGCGGTCTTCGAAGCGGCCGTGGTCGCGGTCCCGGATGACAAGTGGCAGGAGCGACCGCTGTGCTGCGTGGTACTGCGTCCCGGGGCCACAGCCAGTGCGAGTGAGTTGCGTGAATTCCTGGCGGATCGGGTCGCGAAGTGGTGGCTGCCCGAGCGCTGGACCTTCATCGACAGCGTGCCCAAAACCAGCGTGGGTAAGTTTGACAAAAAGGTCCTACGCGCCCAGTACGCCGCGGGCGAACTGAATGTGGAGACGCTGGCCTAAGTGGAGTCACTCGAGGAACTCGCGAACCAGATTGAGGCCATCGAACAGCGGGTCACCGACGCAATCTTCGACATGGTGCGCGCACAGATGCGAGGCGACGACGCCGACCACGCCAAGGAACTCGAGCGGCTGCTCTCGAGGGTGCGGCGGAGCCTGCAGAAGGCCGAGCACATGCTCAGGCGGAGTGACGACGGAGATACGGACGCTTGAGGTGACTCGTTAGTCCTGATCAATCCAGTTATTAACCTCGTTGATGACGAGGCGAAGATTGGCGTAGCTTCGGCCATCGAAGTTGAACGAGATCGTCGTCGCATCCTCGCGTTTGTAGCCGGGCGGATCATCGAAGCAGGGAACGTTGCGCGCCAACGCCGCGATCTGCGCGTCAGTCGGTTCGTGGCGAAGCGAGATCAGACCGCGCTCCCCGACGATTTCGAATCCGCGGTAGTTGGAGTAAAAGTGCTCGATCTCGTCGACCGTCTCATCGATCGATGTCGCGAGTCGAACGAGGAACATGTCATCGGTCGCGACGTAATGGTTCTTCACGATGCCCCTGTCGATGAACGTCATCCACTCGTGCCAGAAATCGCCGTCGGGGGTGTCCAGAAGCACGACCGGCGCCGGATTCGTCTTGCCGGTGTCAAGGAGCGTGAGCACTTCGAAGAGTTCGTCCATCGTGCCCAGTCCTCCCGGCATCACCACGAAAGCGATTGACGGACGGGTCAGGGCAACTTTTCGTGTGAAGAAGTACTTCATCGTCACCAGGTTCGTCGCGGCAATGTACTCGTTGGCCCGCTGTTCGAAGGGCAGTCGAATATTGATGCCGACCGTGTTCGCCTCGCCGGCGCCCCGTGCCGAGGCCTCCATGATGCCCGGCCCCGCGCCCGAGACGATGACCCAGCCTCGCTCGGCCATCGCACGCGCGAGATCGATCGTCATCTGGTAGACCGGTGCGTCGGCGGGCGTGCGAGCGGATCCGAAGATGGTGATCTTGGGCCGGTCGCCCTGGGCTTCGAAGAGCGCAAAAGCCTCGAGTAGCTCATCGATGGCCTGAACTGCCACGTGCAGGTCGCGGGTGTGGGCCGGAGAGTCGGCCACCGCAACGACGCGCGCCAAGAGCTCGCGCAGGAGTTCTCGACGTTCGTCGGAGATCGCCGTGTCGTTCGCGATGTCGTTGAGAAGGGTGTCGATGAGCGAGGTCATCACTACAACGTCTGATACAGGGTGCTGCGTTGGTGCAGGGGACGGCCGAGGGGCTCGACCAGTCGTCGCAGCGCGTTGACGTCCATCTCCTGACCGTGGGTCGCCCCCGCGGCGCGCGAGATGTTCTCGTCCATGAGCGTTCCGCCCAGGTCATTGGCGCCGGCCTGAAGGATGCGCCGGGAGCCCTCGACTCCCATCTTGACCCAGCTCACCTGGATGTTGTTAATCAGCGTCGCGTAGTGGAGTCGAGCCACCGCGTGCATCAATACGGCCTCACGGAACGTCGGTCCCTTGCGCGAGCGACCGCGCAGGAACAGGGGAGTCGCCATGTGCACGAACGGGAGTGGAACAAACTCGGTAAAGCCACCCGTCTCTCGTTGCAGGTCGCGAGTGCGCAACAGATGGGTGGCCCAACTGTCAGGGCTCTCGACGGCGCCGAACATGATGGTGATGTTCGAGCGCAGTCCTACTGAGTGCGCGGTGCGATGCACCTCCAGCCACTGGTCGGAGTTGATCTTGTCAGGACACAAGATCGCGCGAACCGGGTCGTCGAGGATCTCTGCAGCCGTGCCGGGCAGTGTCTTCAGGCCGGCTTCCTTGAGGCGCGTCAAGTACGTGGCGAGATCCTGGTTCGAGCGTCGCGCTCCTTCGAACACTTCGAGGGCGCTGAAGGCATGAATGTGGATGTTCGGCGAAGCGGCGCGTACCGCGGCAATGACGTCGATGTAGTAGTCGCCATCAAAATTCGGGTGAATGCCGCCCTGCATGCAGACCTCGGTTGCCCCGCGCTCTTCGGCCTCACGCACGCGTTCGCTGATTTCGTCCAACGTGAGCAGATACGGATCGCCGCGGAGGTTCAGCGACAACGGTCCCTTGGAGAAGGCGCAGAAACGGCACTTGAACGTGCAGACGTTGGTGTAGTTGATGTTGCGATTGATGACGAAACTCACGTCGTCGCCCACCAGGTCAGCGCGCACGGCGTCAGCCAGGTCCACCACGGCGTTGTAATCACCCTCGCGGGCGCCAAAGAGCGTGACCAGTTCGGTGCGTTCGAACTCATATCCGGGTTCGTACCGCGCTAGCAGCTCCTGTACCGCACTGGTCGTCGTCGATGAGGTTGGCTTCGCTGGGGGAGTGTGATCGGTACCCGAGAACCACGAGTCGTTACGGGCCAGGGAGTGAGCGTCCGCCGCCGCCAGGACGAGGGGCCGCACGCGATCGTCGAGAAAGTCGGTGCGTTCGGCCACGTATTCGGGATAGACGGTCAGGCGCGCGGTGAGGTGGAACCCTCGCTGAGCGCTCTCATTGCCCAGTGTCTCTACCGCGGGCCAGGCGCGCTCGGGATTAACGTGGTCGGCAGTGACCGGCGAGATCCCGCCAAAATCGTCGATGCCATACTCCAGCAGGCGCGTGGGATCGTCGCTGAGATTCGGCGGCGCCTGAAGGTGGATCGAGTCGGGCAGGATCAGACGGGCGGCGGCGATCGTCCAGTGAAACTCCTCATCGCTGGCGGCTGGCTCGTTCGCCATGGCCGTGCGTGGCTTGGGCAGAAAGTTCTGGATGATGACCTCTTGGACGTGTCCGTAGTCGTCGTGCAGCTGGCCGATGGCTTCGAGCGTCCTGATGCGATGCTCGCGCGTCTCGCCAATGCCCACGAGGAGACCGGTCGTAAAGGGAATGCGCAGTTCGCCCGCCCAGCGCAGCGTGTCGAGTCGACGCTGCGGGGCCTTATCGGGAGCTAAGCGGTGCGCGGGCACGTCCGCGAGCACTTCGAGCATCATCCCTTGAGAGGCGCTGACCGTTCTGAGTTGAGCGAGTTCGTGTTCGTACAAGGCCCCGGCATTCGCGTGCGGTAGTAGCCCTGTGCTCTCTAGGACCATCTGGGCCGCCGAGGCGACGTAGTCGACGGTGGAGGAGTACCCGCGCGCGGCCAACCAGCGTGCCGCGTCGTCGTAGCGAAGTTCCGGTCGCTCGCCCAGGGTAAAGAGGGCCTCACTGCAGCCCGCGTCGCGTCCCGCCTGCGCAACGGCCATGACTTCGTCGAGGCTCATGTAGGCCGAGGCCACGTGGGCCGGTGCTTGAGCGAACGTGCAGTAGCCACATCGGTCACGGCACAATTTGGTGAGCGGAATGAAGACCTTGGGCGAGTACGTCACGACGTGGCCAAAGAGACCTCGGGCTCGCTCGAAGGCCCGTGGAGCCAGTTCTTTCGCCGTGGCGGTGAGGAGCTCGGCGCTCAGCGTCGTCTCCTCCCGAGTCGTCATGACTTCATCTTTGACGCTACTGTCGCCAGAAGGTCGTCGTAGGACTTGGCGAATGACGCGACACCCTCATTTTCCAGCTGCTCGCTCACCTTGGCGAGGTCGACGTCGGGGGCGAGATTGTCCAGGAGTGCAGCCGTCTCGCGGGTGGTCTTCTCGTTGAGCAAATACGAGGCCGCAAAGTCGCCGTGGTCGAGTACATCAGCGAGGGTCTTGTCGGGCATGGTGTTGACAGTTTCGTGGGCCACCAAACGATCGACGTAGAGCAGGTCGGGGTAACTCGGATTCTTCGTCGACGTTGAGGCCCACAGCGGGCGCTGGACCTGGGCTCCCCAGGAGAGCAGATCGGTGATGTCAACGGATGCCACGCGTTGGCGATAGAGCTCGTAGGCCGCGGCCGCTTGGGCGTTGGCAGTCGTTCCCCGTCGCGGGTCGCCTTCTGCCAGCAAGGCGTCGACCGCCACGTCAACCCGAGAGACGAAGAACGACGCGACGCTCGCGATCGAGCCAGCCTCGTGACCTCTCGCCACGGCGTCGGCAATGCCGTCGCGCCAGGCCGAGATAACTTCGCCGTAGCGCTCAACGGAGAAGATCAACGTGACGTTGACGTTGATGCCGGCGCCCAGCACGGCGCGAATCGCCGGCAAGCCGGCCTTGGTAGCAGGAATCTTGATCATCACGTTCGTTCGGTCGACCTGAGCAAAGAGGCGCTTGGCTGCGGCGATGGTGCCCTCGGTGTCGTGGGCGAGTCGAGGCGAGACTTCGAGGGACACAAAACCGTCGAGGTAGCGCCTCGTGCCAGCCGCGAATTCGTCGTGCGAGCTCTTGGAGACCTTGGCTAAGAGATCGCATGCGTGCTGCACGTCAGAGATCGCCAGAGACTCAAAGACCATCTCGGGATCGGTCTCCGTGGAGGCCGCGATGTCCGCGTCGTAGGCTGACGAGGTAGCGATCGTCTTGTCGAAGATGGATGGGTTCGAGGTCAGTCCGCGCACGCCGTTATCGATGTAGGTCTGCAAGGTACCGTCTTGTAGCCAGTCACGACGAAGGTTGTCGATCCAGGGACTCTGTCCGTAGTCGGCGTACAGGGTGGTGAGTTTGGTCATGGGGTCTCTCTTAGAACTTGTTCGACGTGGGCGACCACGGCCGAGGGGACAATGTTGTAATTCTCGAAAACGACTTTTGAGGGCGCCGACATTCCGAAGGTGTTGATGCCGATGGAGTCATCGACGTAGTTGGCCCAGCCCAATGTGGCGCCGGCTTCAATCGCCACCGAGGGGATCTGGCGTCGCAATACGTCGCGTCGATACTCGAGTGGCTGAGCGTCGAAGCACCGCCAGCACGGCAGGGCCACGACCCGGGTCACGATGCCCTTGGCGGCGAGCTGCTCATTGGCGCGTAGGCACACCGACACCTCCGAACCGGTGCCCACCAAGGTGAAGACCGCGTCGGCGCTCTCGCGTACCACATAGCCCCCCTTGCGCGCGCCAGCCGCACTCGCCGCGCCGGCCTCCAGGTCAAAGGTCTCGATGTCCTGGCGCGACAGAACCATGGCGGTGGTGACAGGCTCTGTCGCGCTGAGATATTGCTCGACGAGGTCGAGGGTCTCGTTCGCGTCACTGGGTCGCACCACGTGGATGTGCGGCATGGCCCGCAGCGCCATGAGGTGCTCGATGGGCTCATGAGTGGGTCCGTCTTCACCGACGCCAATCGAGTCGTGGGTGTAGTCGAACATGACCCCAGCCTCGCTGAGGGCGGCCAGGCGCACTGCGGGTCGCGCGTAGTCGTTGAACACGAAGAATGTCGAGCCAATCGGGTGGAATCCCCCGTGGTGGTACTGACCCACCAGCGATGCGCTCATCGCGTGCTCACGAATGCCGTAATGAATCTGGCGTCCCCCCGGGGTATCGGCGCCCTGGACCTCAGCCCCATTGAGAACCATGCCGGTATTGCCGGTGAGGTCGGCCGATCCCGCGGTTAGACCCGGGGTCTGCGAGGCGTAGACGTCCATGGCGCGCTGCATAGCTTTGCGGGTGGCGACCATTGAGCCCGGCTCGAAGGCCTCGGCTTTGGTGGTGATGGTGGCGGCGCCGTGAGTGGCCAGTTGTTCACTGAGGAGCACCCCCCTGTCGCCCGACGCCGCGAGGCGCGCCTGCCAGGCGGTGCGGGCGTCACGGTTGGCGCTCAACGTGGCGTGCAGCTCACTGGGCAGCTCGGGGTCGACGGCGAAGGGTTCGTCGGGTACTCCCAGCTGAGCCTTCACGGCGCTGATCGCTTCCTTAGGGAAGGGCGTGCCGTGGGCCTCTTTGGAGTCCATCAACTGAACGGAGGGAAAGCCGATGTGCGAGCGAACGATGATCAGGCTGGGGCGCTGCGTCTCGGCCATCGCCGCGCGCGTGGCCTCCTCTAAGACGTCGAGGTTGTTCGCCTCCTCGCCAAGATCCTGAACGTGCCAGCCGTAGGCCTCAAAGCGCTCCGCGGCGTTGTCGTTGAGCGCTAGCTCGGTCTTTCCATCAATGGTGATGTGGTTGTCGTCGTAGTAGAGGGTGAGTCGATCGAGTCCTAGATGACCGGCCAGCGACGCTGCTTCGTGGCTGATGCCCTCTTCCAAACAGCCGTCTCCGGCGAGGACCCAGGTGCGGTGATCCACCAGATCCTCTCCATAGTCGTGGCGCAGTATTCGTTCGGCGATGGCCATCCCGACGCTGTCGGCGATGCCCTGGCCCAGGGGACCGGTCGTGACCTCCACCGTGGGCGCCACGCCGCGTTCCGGGTGTCCCGGACACTTGGAGTGCGCCTGGCGAAACTCCTTGATGTCATTGAGAGTGAGGTCATACCCATAGAGATACGCGAGCGAATACTGCAGGATGCAGGCGTGACCCACGCTCATGATGAACCGGTCGCGGTCGCTCCACTGAGGATCGGTGGGGTCGTGTCGCATCACGCGACCCCACAACATTACGCCCAGTGGCGCCAAGGCCATCGCCGTGCCGCTGTGTCCGGAGTTGGCCTTGGCCGGTGCGTCCATGGCGAGAGTCACCACTTCGCGAATAGCTCGCCCTTCGAGGTCGCTGGCACCGGGATAGAGAGAGTCAGTCATGGTTAGAACAGTACCGAATAGACCTCACGACTCGTGCGGGAGCGAAGGGTAGTCTCGCCAGGTGGCACTGCAGATTCCTCCCAACTGCGACCTCACCCTGGGCCTCGTGTGTCTGGACAAGTCCGAACCCGGGCGAACGGTCTGGCGCGCGAAGATTGATGAGCGATTCCTCAATCCCGCCGGGGTCGTCCAAGGTGGATTCCTCGCCGCCATGTTGGACTCGGCCATGGGTGCCTCGGCCGTCTCACTGACCGGAGAGCGTCGCGTGAGCGTCGCCAACACCGAGATGAAGGTCTCTTTCCTGCGCTCGGCTCGGGCGGGCGATGTTCTCACCTGTACCGCAACCGTTCTAAAGCCCGGACGAGTTATTTCTTTCTTAGAAGCAAGGATTGAGAATGCCGCAGGCGATCTCGTCGCCACGGCCAGTTCTACCTACCTGATTAGAGACCGTTCTGAGTAGGCTTGGACCGTGAAGAACTCGGCCTGGCGTCGCTTTTTGTGGGGGGCCTCCCTTCAGCGCGACGTCGACGAACTCAAGCGCGTCGCGATCCGCTACATCAAAGAAGAGACCGTCCAGCCGCTCAAGGATCTCTGGCGTTTCGTCCTCTGGGGCGCGTTGGGCAGCGTGTTCGTTGGTCTGGGATCTGTGCTCTTGCTCTTCGGCGCGCTGCGCTATCTGCAGTGGCAGTTTCCGGTCTTTCACGGTTCGCTGTCGTGGTTGCCCTACGTCATCGTGGCGGCCCTGGCTCTTGTCGTCATGGCTCTCACTACTTGGCGCATCGTCAGCGGCGCCGCGAAGCGCCGCCTGAAGGCAGCCAAATGAGCGAACCGAGCGCTACCCGTCGCGAGCTCGAGAAAACACTTCGTTCGTTCCTGCCCAAAGAAGTTCAGGATCCCAGTTCGTTGAACTCATCGAAGCCCACGCTCGCTTCGGTGGGCGTGGGCGGCCTTCTGGGCGGCTACGTCTGGGGTCGTCTGCGGGGGCGATCGGGGCGCAAGGCCAAGAAGAAAGCCAAGAAGAAGGAGAAGGACTAATGCCGCGCCGGCTGCTTCGCGTCGCCTCGACGGCGGCCCTGGGCAAGGCTCTTTCGGATCGCGATAAGCGCTGGCTGGGTATCGGCCTGGCGCTTGCGGCCCTTCGGTTCTTGGATTCGCGAGCAAAGAAGCGCGCGGCGCGGCACTCGTGAGTCGCGGCGAACTCGCCGAGGGCGAGCGCGTCATGTTGATCGATGCGAAGGACCGTCACTACTTGATTACCTTGAAGGCCGAGGCGGCGTTTCACACGCACGCGGGCATCGTCCAGCACGATGACGTTATCGGTCAGGTTGAGGGCTCGCTCGTCACGTCCACCACAGAGAGAAAGTTCCTCGTCTTGCGCCCAACGCTCTCCGACGTGGTCCTCAAGATGCCTCGCGGCGCTCAGGTGATATACCCCAAGGACCTCGGGGCCATCCTTCTCCAAGCCGACATCGGACCCGGCATGCGCGTCCTCGAATCAGGCGTCGGTTCTGGGGCGCTTTCGATGACACTGTTGCGCGCCGGGGTGTCGCTCGTGGCCTATGAGATACGCGAGGACTTCGCGGCCCACGCCATCAAAAACGTGCACGACTTCCTGGGACCCGACGTCGACTATGACGTGCAGATACGTGACGTCACCGCAGGTATCGACGAGGGCGACCTCGATCGCGTCATTCTGGACATGCCCGAACCGTGGGATGTCGTCAAGCACGCTGAGGGAGCTCTGCGTCCGGGCGGGCTCTTGCTCTCGTATCTGCCAACGATCAACCAAACCCAGTTGTTGCGTGCGGCGCTCCAGCGACACTCCTTTGGACTTGAGGAGACGGTCGAGATACTGCGTCGCACCTGGCACGTGGACGGTCGATCAGTGCGGCCCGATCACCGAATGGTTGCCCACACGGGCTTTCTCACCTCCGCGCGACGGCTGGTGGGGCGAGAAGTGGGCGATTAACTAGTCGCGATGGATGAAGATGCACTCACCGGGGCACTCTTCGGAGGCCTCGACAACCGCGTCTTCGAACTCCGCGGGCACGTCGGCCAGGCCCTGGGCTCCGCCCGGATTGCTCTTGACGTCGTCGCCCTGTTTCACGTAGGCCAAGCCGTCGTCGAGCAAGGTGAACACCGACGGGCAGATCTCTTCGCAGAGCCCGTCTCCCGTGCAGAGGTCTTGGTCGATCCAAACCTTCATGTAGTCAGTCCTCCGTGGCCAAATACGTAGAGTCACTCTAGTGGGAGATTTCGCCGATGCGTGGTCTCACGTTCCACGCCGGGCTCCCCTAGGGTGGCACTATGGAGCGTTCCTCAGGGTTTGACGATTCATCACGGGGTGAGCGAGAGGACCTGTTCGGCCCCAGTGAGTACGGGCTGAGCGACGTGGAGCAGGCCAATCGCCGCATCGAGATTCTCGAAGAGAAGCTCCTCGAGGCTCGGGGCCAATTGGCCCAGAGCCGCTCGAACAATGAAAAACTGACGATCACCATTCAACAGACGCGTGATCAGATCGCGGCCCTGCGTGACGAGGTGGAGAAGCTCACCCAACCGCCGGCGGTCTATGGAACCTTCACCGGGTTCAACGAGGACGGTTCCGTCGATATCTTCGCCTCCGGGCGAAAGATGCGCGTCGCCCTGCACCCGGGTCTCGATCCCGCGCAGATCGCCCGCGGCGACGAAGTGGTACTGAACGAGTCGTTCACGGTCATCGGAGTTCGTGACTCCGATGGTCAAGGCGAAGTCGTCACCGTCAAGGAGGTCCTCGACGAACGACGGGTGCTCGTCTACGGGCGCGCCGACGAAGAGCGCGTCGTCGAACTGGCCGAGTCGCTGCAGTCGGTGAAGCTGCGCAGCGGCGACGCCCTCCTGTTGGACTTGCGCTCGAATCTCCTGAGCGAGAAGCTCACCCGCCAGGAGGCCGAGGAGTTGATTCTCGAAGAGGTGCCCGATATCAGTTACGCCGACGTCGGCGGACTAGATGCACAGATCGAGGCCATCACCGACGCGGTGGAGTTGCCCTACCTACACCGTGAGCTCTTCCACGACTACGACCTGCCCGCTCCCAAGGGCATCTTGCTCTACGGCCCACCGGGCTGTGGCAAGACCTTGATCGCCAAGGCCGTGGCAAACTCGCTCTCCCAGAAGGTGGCCGAGCTCACCGGAAACCGCAACGTGCGCTCCTACTTCTTGAACATCAAGGGCCCCGAACTGCTCAACAAGTACGTGGGAGAGACCGAGCGCCAAATTCGTGTCGTCTTTCAACGCGCCCGAGAGAAGGCCGAAGAGGGCGTGCCCGTCATTGTCTTCTTCGATGAGATGGACTCGCTGTTTCGTACCAGGGGTACCGGTATCAGCTCGGACATGGAGTCGACGATCGTTCCCCAACTACTCGCCGAAATCGATGGCGTGGAGTCGCTGCGCGACGTGATCGTGATCGGGGCGACGAACCGCGAGGACCTGATCGACCCCGCAATCCTGCGCCCGGGGCGCCTGGACGTGAAGATCAAGATCGAGCGCCCCAACGAAGATGCCGCCGCCCAGATCTTCCAGCGCTACCTGCACGTCGACCTGCCCCTCGACCCCACGACGGTGGTCGACCTCGGGGGAGGGGACCGCGCCAAGGCCGTCCAGGCCATGATCGAAGACACCGTCAAGCAGATGTACCAGATCGACGACGAGAATCGATTCCTCGAGGTGACCTATCAAGGCGGTGACAAGGAGGTCCTGTACTTCAAGGACTTCGCCTCAGGTGCGATGATCGAGAACATCGTGCGGCGCGCCAAGAAGATCGCGGTCAAGCGTGAGATCGCCGGGCAGGGTCGAGGCCTTCGCCAGGTCGACCTGGCCGACTCCATTCGCCAGGAGTTCCGCGAGAACGAAGACCTGCCCAACACCACGAACCCCGATGACTGGGCAAAAATCTCGGGCAAGAAGGGCGAGCGCATCATCTTCATTCGCACGCTCATCAACCGCGACGAAGAAGAGGACGTTAAGGGCGGTCGCTCGATCCAACACGTGGGCACTGGGCAGTACCTCTAGGGCCATGGCGATCGCCAAGGTAATGGGCATCGAGACGGAGTATGGGATCGCGGGCGGCCCCAACCTGGATCCGATCGCCTCGTCGAGCATCATCGTCAACGCCTACGCCCAGCAGGGGCACACCCGGATCAACTGGGACTTCGAAGGTGAGACGCCCGATATGGACGCGCGCGGCCGCGTCGACTTGACGTCGTTCGCCCCGATCGTCGAGACGCACCTCGCGAACACAGTTCTCACGAATGGCGCGCGCCTCTACGTCGATCACGCACACCCGGAGTACTCGTCGCCCGAGTGCCGTACCCCGCGAGAAGCAACGCTCTTCGACCTGGCCGGAGAAGAGGTCATGCGCCGAGCTCTGGATATTGCCAACCAGTCCTTGGATCCCGATCAAGCCATCACCCTGTACAAGAACAACTCCGATGGCAAAGGCAACTCCTACGGTACGCACGAGAACTATCTGGTGAAGCGTGACCTGGACTTCGCTCACGTCATTCGAGCGATGGTGCCGCACTTCGTGTCGCGACAGATCGTGGTGGGCGCGGGCAAGGTCGGAGCTGAGACCGAGCCCGCGCTCGAGCGCAATCCTCCCTTTCAACTCTCGCAACGATCTGAGTTCTTTGAAGAGATCGTGGGACTCGAGACGACGCTGAAGCGCCCAATCATCAACACTCGCGACGAACCGCACAGCGACGCCGAGCGATTCCGAAGGCTGCACGTCATCATTGGCGACGCCAACATGAGCCAGGTGGCGACCCTGGTGAAGCTCGGTTCGACGGCCCTGCTGCTCGCCGCGCTCGAAGAACGTGGCGTGGAAGAGTTCCCCGCGATGCCGCGCTCCCCGGTGCACGCGGTGCGCAGCTACTCAATGGATCTGACACTGAACGAGGCCGTTCCCTGCGATGACGAGACGTCCCGTACGGCCTGGGACTACCAGGACGAACTGTGGCGGGTCGCCGATCACTACGTGGCCGACTTCGGGGGCGGGGCCGTTGGCTCACCGGAGGAGGTCGGCCTCGTGATGCAGCAGTGGCGCGAGATGCTCGATGGCGTGCGCGACGATCCGGACGCGGTCGCCGACCGAGTGGACTGGGTGGCCAAGTGGCGAATCGTCAGCGGATTTCAAGAGCGTCACAGCTTGCGTGACCGCGACGCCAAACTACGGGCGATTGATCTGCAGTATCACGATGTGCGCCCCACTCACTCACTGGCCGCGCGCGTCGGACTGCGACAGCTCTTTGATGAGGCAGAAATTCGTGATGCCGTTCACAATCCGCCGCTCGACACGAGGGCCTATTTTCGGGGACGCTGCGTGGCCCAGTACCCCGAGGAGATCGTGGCGGCCAACTGGGATTCGGTGGTCTTTGACCTCGGCGAGGGACCCCTGCAGCGCGTGCCAATGCTTGATCCTCTTAGGGGTACACACGCACTGACTGCAGAGTTGCTAGAAACGAGTGCAACGGCGGGTGACCTTCTCGCCGCTCTAGACAGGTAGAACAGAAGTATGAGTGAACGAGAACGAATTCAAAAGCAACGCACCGAGCGTTCGGAAAAGACCTCCGAGGACGTCTCCGTCGATGCCACCAAGGGCGACCAGCTAAAGGCGGACTTGGACGATCTCTTGGACGAGATCGATGAGGTTCTCGAGGAGAACGCCGAGGAGTTCGTGCGCAACTACGTCCAAAAGGGCGGAGAGTAACTGCGTGGGACTCCCGCTCTTTAGCGCCCACGGCGATCCTGGACCCTCGTTTTGGAACTTTGCCCAGACGATGGGCCTTGATTCTGGCCCGAGAGAGCGAGACCACGAGGCTCCGCACTCCACGACGGTGATTGCCGTGCGCTTTGTCGGTGGCGTCGTCATGGTTGGCGACCGCCAGGCCACGGGAAACTACATCGCGAGCCGCGACGTGCGCAAAATCGAGCCAGCCGACCGTTTCACCGCGCTTGCCATGTCGGGCAGTGCCGCGCGAGGCCTGGAACTTCTCAAGTTCGCCCAACTGTCCTTTGAGCACTACGAAAAGATGACCAACTCGTCGCTCAGTCTCGAGGGCAAGGCCAACTATCTGTCGCCCATCATCCAGCGCAACAACCTGAGCAGCCCGCTGGGCGTGCTGCCGCTGCTCGCCGGTTGGGATGACAGTCATCTGATGGGTCGCATCTTTGAGTACGACGGCGCGGGAGGCTGCTACGAGCGAAACGACTTTGCCTCAATCGGCTCAGGTTCGCCCTTCGCCGACGGGACCCTTCGACTGGGATTCCGCGACAACCTCACGCGCGACGAGGCGCTCGACCTCGGGGCACTCGCCATCTACGAAGCGGGCGACAACGATCCCAGCACGGGCGGCCCGGACTTCGTGCGCGATATCTATCCCATGATCGTGACGCTGAGCGCGGACGGATTCCAGGAGATGCCCCCCACGGAAGTGGGGGAGCGATTTCGAGCGATCAACACTCGTCGCACTGAGTCGCGCGGCGTGCCCGGCGGGACACTGCGGTGAGCAACTACTTCTATGTCCCGCCCGAGCAGCTCATCAAGGACCGGGCCGAGTTCGCTCAGAAGGGAATCGCCCGCGGGCGCTCCATTGTGGCGGCCGTGTACGACTCGGGAATTCTCCTCGTGGCCGAGAATCCCTCGGCGTCACTCAACAAGATCTCTGAGATCTACGACCGCATCGCCTTTGCCGGCGTGGGCAAGTACAACGAGTTCGATCGACTGCGAGAGGCGGGCATTCGCTGGGCCGACTCGACAGGTTTTACCTACTCCCGCGAAGACGTGGACGCGAGGGCGTTGGCCAACTACTATGCCCAACACCTCGGCGACATGTTCACCGAAGGTCAAAAACCTCTCGAAGTGGAGATCCTCGTGGCCCAGCTGGGCAACCAACTTCGTCCGACCAAGCTCTATCGTGTCGCCTACGAGGGCACAATCTCTGACGAGCCGCGATTCTCCGTGCTGGGGGGCGACGCCGAGACGATCAAGGAACGCTTCGCCACGTCGGAAGAGTCGGTAGAGCCTCTGGCGACGACGTTGCAAAACGCCGTCAGCGCGTTAGCTGGTCCCGATCGCGTGCTGAGTTCCGAGGAGCTCGAAGTCTGCGTGCTCGAGGATCGCGGCACTCGTCGTACGTTCGAGCGGCTGAGCGACGCACGGGTGAGCGAACTTTTGGGCTGAGGGACGAGACAAATGCTGCGACGAATCTACGGCGTCGAAACCGAGTACGGCATTACGTTCTCGCTGCGGGGCCAACGTCGCCTGAGTCCGGACGAAGTCTCGCGATTCCTCTTTCGCAAAGTCGTGGCCTGGGGGCGTTCCTCCAACGTCTTCTTGGAGAATGGAAGTCGACTCTATCTCGATGTCGGTAGCCACCCCGAGTACGCCACGGCCGAGTGCGACTCACTAACCGACGTCGTCGCCCAAGACAAGGCGGGGGAGTCGATCCTGCGCGAGCTCGTGGGATACGCCCAGTCCCAACTGCGAGATGAGGGCATTCGCGGTGACATCTTCCTCTTCAAGAACAACACGGACTCAACGGGTAACTCGTACGGGTGCCACGAGAACTACTGCATCGAGCGCATTGAGGACCTCTCGCGCCTCGAGAACGTGTTCATTCCCTTTCTGATCAGCCGCCAGATATTTAGCGGCGCGGGCAAGGTCGTGACCAACGCCAAGGGCACTGCGTATTCGATGAGCCAGCGCGCCGAACACATTTGGGAGGCCATCTCCTCGGCCACCACGCGCAGTCGGCCCATCATCAACACCCGTGACGAACCCCACGCCGACCCCGAGAAATTCCGTCGACTCCACGTCATCGTCGGCGACTCGAATATGAGCGAGTACGCCACGTTCCTCAAACTGGGCACGGCTTCGGTCGTTTTGGCCATGATCGAGGACAACATTGTCCAGTTGCGTGACTACACGATGGCCTCGCCCATCAACGCCTTGCGCGACATCTCCTATGACCTGTGGAGCAAGGAGCCGGTCAAACTCATGAACGGCCGCGACCTCACGGCGCTGGAGATTCAAGAAGACTTGTGCGAGCGCGCCGAAAAGTTTGTCGATGTGCGCGACGTGCCTCCTGATCAGGTACAAGCGGTGCGTATGTGGCGCGAGGTGATCGAGCAGTACCGCAGCGACCCGATGGGTCTCGCGGATCGCGTCGACTGGATCGCCAAACTCCAGATCATTGACCGCGAACGAGAGCGCAACGGCGTCGACCTGGGCGATCCCAAGATCGCCCTGATCGACCTGCTCTATCACGACACCGACTTCGATCGCGGTCTGTTTTATCGTCGCGCCGCCAAAGGACACTTCCAGCGAATGGTGAGCGACGAACAAATCGAGCGGGCGACGTCGGTTCCGCCTTCGACTACTCGTGCCCACATGCGCGGAACATTCATTCAGGCCGCCAAGCATTGGCGACGCGACTACACCGTGGACTGGGTTCACCTCAAGTTGAACGACGAGATGCAGCGCACCGTGCTCCTCAAGGACCCCTTTAAGAGCACTGACGAGCGGTTCCAAAAGTTGCTCGCGTCTCTGGAGCGACACGGCTGAGCCGCACACCAAAAGTTTTCGAAAAAACGACATCCGTTCGACCAGGTGGGCCTTTAATTCCCTGACGAAACCGGCCCTACACTGGGGGTGTGATCAGTCTCAGTCCGATCAAACTCATTGTGGTGGCGGCGGTCATCATCTTGCTCATGGGACCGGACAAACTCCCAGAAATGGCCCATCGCCTCGGTGCGAGCTGGCGCGCCCTGAAGCGGCTCCAGGAACGGATGGAGTCCGAAGTTCGAGAGGCTATTCCAGACCTGCCCAGCACTGGTGATATTGCGCGCATGGCTCGCAGTCCGGTCTCACTACTCAATCAGCTCGCCGATCGAGCCGACAAGAAGGACGCCGAGGCCCAGTCGTCCACGGGAAACACGAAGGAGTCTGCGGTGCCCGAGGGCTCGCCCCTGATCAAACCACCTCCAAGAGCCGCCACGCCGCGAACCCCCGTGGAGACGCCCGCGCCTCCGCCTGACCCTTCGCTCAACTAGCCCCACATGGCCAAACTTCGCCGCGCTGAAACGGGAATGACGCTGGGCGAGCACCTGGCCGAGTTGCGTCGGCGACTCATGATCATCTTTATCTGCGTGAGTGTGGTTGCTGTACTCGCATTTATTTTTTATACACACTTATTAGTAATATTGCAGAACCCCTACTGCAAGGCGAGTCCGGGGCACTGCAAGTTCCTGGTGACGAACCCGCTCGACGGACTCAACCTTCGAGTAAAAATCGCATTCTTCGCAGGATTCGTCATCTCGTCGCCGGTGATCCTGTGGCAGGCCTGGCGCTTCATAACTCCCGGCCTCAAGGCCCGCGAACGGCGCTACGCCGTTCCTTTCGTGGCCGCGTCGATCATCTTTTTTTCTGCGGGCATGGTGCTGGCGTACTTCAGTTTCGCCCAGGCCATCCAGTGGCTCAAGGACATCGGCGGCTCGACGTTGCTAACCGAGTACAACCCCAACCAGTACTTGACGCTGTTTCTATTGATGTTGTTCATCTTTGGCATCGCATTCTTGTTTCCGGTCGTTCTGGTCGCCCTCGAGCTCATCAACGTCGTCACCCCCGCACGGCTGCTACATAGTTGGCGTTACGCGGTCATTGCAATCACGGTGGTCGCGGCCGTCGTGACGCCCAGCAGCGACCCCTTGTCGATGCTGGCCCTCGCTGCTCCACTCGTCGCGTTCTATTTCCTTGCGATCGTCGTGGGCAAGATGCTCCATAAGTGACCTTTCTCGACTACCGCCAGGAGTTCATCGACGGACTCGGCTTCGGACTCGACCCCTTCCAACTTGACGCCATCGAGGCCGTCGATAAGCGCGTCAACGTCCTGGTCAGCGCCCCTACGGGGTCGGGCAAGACCCTGATTGCCAACTACGCCATCGGCCGCGAACTGGACCGAGAGCAGCGAACGTTCTACACCACGCCCTTAAAGGCCCTCTCGAATCAGAAGTACCACGAACTCTGCGAGCGCTACGGCAGAGAGCGCGTTGGCCTTCTCACCGGCGACACATCGATCAACCGCAGCGCGCCGGTGGTGGTCATGACGACGGAGGTTCTGCGCAACATGCTCCTCACCGACTCGGACCAACTCACGTCGCTCGGCCTGGTGGTCCTCGACGAGGTCCACTATCTCCAGGATCCGTACCGCGGGGGAGTGTGGGAAGAAGTTCTCATCCTCACGCCCGCTTCGGTGCGTTTCGTGGCGCTCTCGGCCACGATCGGCAACGCCGATTTTCTCGGGGAATGGCTGAGCGAGGTACGAGGACCGACGACCGTCATCGTTGAACGGACCCGGCCGATCGTTCTGCACAACCACATCGCGGTCGTGCGCCGCGGCCAACCGGGTGCGGAGGTTCATGACCTCCTCGATGGCTCGCGCTTGTCGAATGATGCGCGACGTATTGACGGGCTCATGAAGTCCACGCGCAAGTTCCGCCCGGGACCGAA
>JBEKYI010000018.1:0-23291 GCA_049511155.1 Acidimicrobiales bacterium | reverse complement strand
TTGGCGTCGCTGGCGCCCCGGGCGGCCGAATCCGAGATCTTCTCCGCCCTGCTCGAGGGAGCGGCATCGTTCTTCACCGCCCAGCAGCGAGCCATGGCGGCGGCGACCGACAACGCCGACGACCTCGTCCGCACCCTGACCCGCGTCATGAACCGCGCCCGTCAGGACTCCATCACCACCGAGATCATGGAAATCGTTGGCGGCGCCGAGGCGCTCCGCCAATCGAAGGGAGCTTGACCACAATGACCACCACCACCGCAACCCAGGACACCGCGCCGGCGGGCTCGCTCGAGGACGGCCGGATCGTGTCCATCGCCGGCCCCGTGGTCGACGTCGAATTCCCGCCGCACGCGCTGCCCGAGATCAACCACGCCGTGGAGTTCACCATCGACCTCGACGGCACGTCCACCCTGGTCACCGCCGAGGTGGCCCAGCAGATCGGCGACGGCCGGGTGCGCTGCATCTGCATGCAGCAGACCGACGGCCTGGTCCGCGGTGCGGCCGTGCGCAACCTGGGCCGGGGCATCACGGTGCCCGTGGGCAACGCCGTGCTGGGTCACGTCTTCAACGTGTTGGGCCAGCCGCTCGACACCGACAGGGTCGAAGGGGTGGACGACTACTGGGAGATCCACCGCAGTGCACCGGCATTCGATCAGCTTGAGCCCAGGGCCCAGATGTTCGAGACCGGGATCAAGGTGGTCGACCTCCTCGAGCCCTACGTGCAAGGTGGCAAGATCGGCCTCTTCGGCGGAGCCGGGGTCGGCAAGACCGTCATCATCCAAGAGATGATCCACCGGGTGGCGCAGCAGCACGGTGGTGTGTCGGTCTTCGCCGGGGTCGGTGAGCGGACCCGTGAAGGCACCGACATGTGGCTCGAGATGCAGGAGTCCGGTGTCATCGACAAGGCCGCCCTGGTCTACGGCCAGATGGACGAGCCCCCCGGGGTCCGCCTGCGGGTGGCGCTGGCCGCCCTGACCATGGCCGAGTACTTCCGCGACGTGAAGAACCAGGACGTGCTGCTCTTCATTGACAACATCTTCCGCTTCGTGCAGGCCGGTTCGGAGGTCTCTACCCTGCTGGGGCGTATGCCGTCGGCCGTGGGGTACCAGCCCACGTTGGCCGACGAGATGGGTGAGCTCCAAGAGCGCATCACCTCGACCCGGGGACACTCGATTACGTCGCTGCAGGCTGTGTACGTGCCCGCGGACGACTACACCGACCCCGCGCCCTTTACGACGTTCACCCACCTCGACGCGACCACCGAGCTCAGCCGTCAGATCGCGGCGCTTGGTATCTATCCGGCCGTCGACCCGTTGACTTCGACGTCCAACATCCTGGCGCCCGAGATCGTGGGCGATCGCCACTACGCAGTGGCGCGACAGGTCCAACAAATCCTCCAGCGCAACAAAGAGCTCCAGGACATCATCGCCATCCTCGGACTCGATGAGCTCTCCGAAGATGACCGCATCACCGTCACCCGCGCGCGCAAGATTCAGCGCTTCTTGTCCCAGCCGATGTTCGTGTCCAAGGTCTTCACCGGCATCGACGGCATCAACGTGCCGGTCCAGGAGACCATCGAGTCCTTCGAGAGCCTTGTCAAGGGCGATCTTGACCACTACCCCGAGCAGGCGTTCCTCAACGTTGGCGGCGCGGCGGACGTGGAGAAGAAGGCCGCGGAGCTAGCGAAGAACTGATGACCACACTGAAGGTGGAGATTCTCTCGCCCGAAGCGGCGTTGTGGTCGGGAACGGCGACCGCGCTCATCGCGCGGTCGTCCGAAGGTGACTTCACGGTCCTAGCGGGTCACACCGCCACCGTGGGCGACGTCGTCTCGAGCGTCGTTCGCGTGCAGACGAGCGATGAGGGCGAGATCGCCTTCGCCGTACATACCGGATTCTTTCAGGTCGGTAAGGACCTCGAGCCCGATACGACACTCGCCACGGTCCTGGCCAGTGTGGCGGAGCGTACGACCGAGATCGACGTCGCCCGCGCGCAGCGCGCCAAAGATGCCGCCGAATCCCGACTGGCTGAGGCCACCAAGGCCGAGGACGGCCGTGAAGAGATCCTCGCTCAAGCGGCGATCGATCGAGCCGAGCTTCGCCTCAGCGCCGCCGCGAAGTAGCTAGCGGCCCGACACGTAGTCCAGCAGGTCCCGCTTCTCCTTCTCCAGCTCATCGAGGCGAGTGCTCATGACGTCGGTCACTTCGGTGCTCTCCTTGCAGGTCACCACGTCGTGACTCATCAGTTCGGACACTTTGAGCGTGAGCGCCTTCTCGCCGCTCGAGGCGAGCGCACGGACCACGTCGCGCTCGGAAAAGATGCCCACGAGCGGCGGCGTCTTTCCCGTCACCACCAGTGCACCGATGCCTCTCTCCTTGAGCAGTGCGATGGCATCCTTGACCGACCTCTCCTGGGAGATCGTGGCCACCTCGTGACCCTTGTTTGCCAGTAGTTGCGATACCTTCATCGTCCCCTCCTTCTTGCTTCGTGCCAGCGCGATGCGGGTCGATAGCGCGAAGACTAGATCGCCCGGTCTACCAGCGACAACGGGTGGTCTTGTGAACAATGGCACTTCGTTGGTACGTGCGCTTCTTGCACGACCTCTAGAAGCCGGAGGTTGAGAACTCCTGGAGTTTGTCGTGGCGGTGGAAGGTCTCGATGGTACGGATGGTGCCCGTGCGCGAGCGCACGACGAGCGACTGGGTTGTCGCGCCGAAGTCATAGAAGCGAACGCCCCGCAAGAAGTCGCCATCGGTGATCGCAGTCGCCGAGAAGAAGCAGTTGTCGCCCGCCACCAGATCGTCGGTCGTGAGCACGCGAGAGAAGCTGTAGCCGAGGGCTTCGGCCTCGCGACGGGTCTCGTCGTCGTTGGCGTGCAGGACTCCTTGAATCTCGCCGCCCAGACCCTTGAGGGCGGCCGCGGCGATCACCCCCTCGGGCGTGCCACCGATGCCGAGCAACAAGTCGACACCCGAGTCGGGCCAGCCGGTGGCGATCGCGCCCGCCACGTCGCCGTCGGTGATCGAGATCACCCGCGCTCCCGCTTCGCGCACTTCGGCCACGAGGTCGTCGTGGCGGGGTCGATCGAGAATGACCACCCCCATTTCCTGGACGGGTTTGTTGAGCCGCTTGGACAGCTCGGTGAGGTTGTCGGTCGCGGTGGCTTGGACGTCGATGGCGCCGCGTCCGCGGGGACCGACTGCGATCTTCTTCATGTAGTAGCAGGGCCCGGGATTGAACATCGTGCCTCGTTCGCTCAAGGCAATCACCGCGAGTGCACCGTTGCGCCCGAGCGCGGTGAGTCGCGTGCCGTCGACCGGGTCGACGGCGACGTCGACCAGTGGGGGACGACCGTCGCCAATCTTCTCGCCGTTGTACAGCATCGGCGCTTCGTCCTTTTCTCCTTCGCCGATGACGACGACGCCGTCCATGGCAACGGCCCCCAGGACGAAGCGCATCGCGTCCACGGCGGCGCCGTCGGCGGAGTTCTTGTCACCTCGCCCCGCCCAGCGAGCGGCCGCGATGGCCGCCGCTTCGGTCACGCGAATGAGTTCCAGTGCAAGGTTGCGGTCGGGCAATAGCTGTCGCTGCACACGCTCAGGCTAGCCGGGCCTTTTTTCGGTTCTCGTGAGAAAAATGACCGGTCCTACGAAGCGGCAATACTGAAAGGGTGAGTTCTCTGGTGGTGAAGCCCGCTGGCCCCCTGGAGGGCGAGGTGACAGCATACGGAGCCAAAAACGCAGTGCTTAAGCAGATGGCGGCCTGCCTGCTGGCGTCGGGTACCCACCACCTGAGCAACGTCCCCCATATCAGTGACGTGTCGGTGATGAGCGAGTTGCTCGAAGCACTTGGTTGTTCGGTAACCTCGCCCAGCGAGCACGAACTGCTCATCAGCGTGCCGGCCGCCGACCAACTGCGCCCGGTGGCTCCGGCTCACCTCTTCGAGGCGATGAGGGCGTCAATCGTGGTGCTCGGACCGCTGCTCGCTCGCTGTGGCGAGGCCAACATGGCCTTACCCGGCGGCGACGACTTCGGCCAACGTCCGATCAACTTTCACACCGAAGGCCTGAGCGCCATGGGAGCGACGTTTCGCAACGACCGAACGTCGATTCACGCCACGTCAGCGTCGACGCGGCTGAAAGCGACCCGGATCACACTGGAGTACCCCAGCCACACCGCCACCGACAATCTCCTGATGGCCGCCGTGCTGGCCGACGGTCGCACCATCATCGACAACGCGGCGCGCGAACCCGAAGTCGAGGACCTGGGTCGTCAACTCATCGCGATGGGCGCGTCGGTCGAGGGCCTCGGTACGTCGCTGTTGACGATCGACGGCGTCGCCGAGCTGCACGCGGCCGCGCATCGCGTCGTGACCGACCGAGTCGTCTCGGGCACCTATCTCGCCTCAGGGTTGATCACCAAGGGTTCGGTGCGGGTGGTGGACGCACGACCCGACCACATGGTGATGTTTCTTCGCAAACTCGAAGCGATGGGGGCTGAAGTCGATGTCGTAGGCGGGGGAGTCGCCGTGCGCTCGTCGAGACCTCTTCGTGCCGTGGACATCTCGACGCTGCCCTATCCGGGGGTCGCGACGGACTACAAGCCGATCCTCACCACCACGTTGAGCGTGGCGGACGGCGTCTCGGTCGTGACCGAAAACCTCTTCGCCGGACGATTTCGCTACGTGGACGAGCTGGTGAGACTGGGGGCAAACATCACGACCGAAGGACACCATGCCCTCATCCGCGGGGTGGACCGTCTCACGGGAACGAGGGTACGCGCGAGTGACATCCGCGCCGCGGCTGCGCTGGTCCTCGCGGGCCTCGTGGCCGAGGGTGAGACCACGGTCGACGGGCTCGCGCACGTCGACCGTGGCTACGACGACTTCGTGGGTCGACTGAGCGCATTGGGCGCCAGCGTCGAGCGATTTGCGTGAGTCCGCGAGCACCGAGGGAATGACGGGAAGATCGTGATCGCCACGTCGGTTGCCTACGACATCGTCTTTTTGGTTCACATTCTGGCGGCCGTGGCCACCATCGTCGTGTTCATCACCATGCGACTGGCTGCACTCAGCGTGGTGCGCAGAGCCGATGCCGCGGACCAAGCGCTGCGTTTTCCCGCGCGTCGCAACTGGGCGGCGCGACTCATGCACCTCTTGCCCATCACCGGGCTCATCATGGTGGCCAGCGGGGGGCCCTCGGTGTCTTTCGCGCACGCGTGGGTGATCGTGGGACTGCTCTGCTACCTGGCTGCGGCCGGTCACCTCGAGGCGAGGACGTTGCCCGAAGAGCGCCTCGTTGCGTCCGCCGTTGCGCGCGACGGCGTGGCACCTCGCGAACTGGGACTGAAACTGCTGCGCTCGATCGACATCCTGCTCGCGATCATCGCTGTCGCCTTCGTCACGATGCTCATTCAGTACTGACCTCGCGAGGTGAACCCGAGCGGACAAGAGCCCTCAGTAGGCTGACTCTCTGACGGTTCGCGTTGAGGATGAGGGGGATCAGTGCGGCGAGGCAGGAGTCGAGTTCTCGCCGCCGCGTCGACAGCTCTCTTCGTATCGTGTGCGGGACTGACGAGTTCCGGTCCCGCGGGCGCCGCCCACGTGCCCGCCTTGGATCAACCCTTGGGCATCGCCGCGAGTGGCGCGCATATCTGGGTGGCCAACGCCAAAGGCAACAGCGTGAGCGAGTTCGACGTCACCAGTGGCGCTCTGGTGCGGACAATCGCTAGGACGAGCGACGGCTTCGACTCCCCGATCGCGATCGGCGCCAATCGCTCGAATGTGTGGGTGGCCAACAAGATCGGGAACTCTCTCACGGAGCTCAATGCGAAGACTGGCGCGCTCGAGCGCATCGTGAAGGGTCCGTCGTATCACTTCGCTGATCCCATCGGTCTCGCCTTTTCCGGTCCGTATCTGTGGGTGGCCAATGAAACGGGCGGCTTGAGTGAGATCAGCGCCATCAACGGAGCTCTGATTCGTGTGGTGAGCGCGAGGGTCGGCGACTTCGACAATCCCGTCGACGTGACCCTATCGGGACACACGGTCTGGGTCGCGAACGAAGCCGGTGACTCGCTGAGCGAGATACACGCCGCGAACGGCACGCTGGTGCGCAGCATCTCGAGTACCGGTGCGTTCGTCGCTCCCATCGGCCTGGCCGCCGGTGCTCAGAGTCTCTGGGTGAGTGCCGCGAGCGGCAACGGCGTGGCCGAACTCGACGCGTCGAGCGGGGCGCTCGTGCGATTTCTCACCGCCGCCAGATATAGGTTCAACGCGCCGTGGAACATCATCATCGATCGAACTCACCTGTGGGTGGTGAACGCGAACGGTAATTCGGTGACCGAGTTGGATACGACAACGGGAACTCTTATCAGAGTGATCTCGGGCCATAAGTATGGCTTCGACAATCCCATTGACCTGGTAGCGGTTGGCAACGAGATCTGGGTTGCCAATGGCGCCGGGAACTCCCTGACGGTTCTGAACGCGACCACCGGAGCGCTTATTCACTACCTGCGCTAATTACCGCGCGGCTGAAGGTCAAGTGACGCGGGAGCGAAGGGACGAAAGCGCAGCGCACTGAGGAAGATCGACAAATCGATCGCGGCGAAGGCCGCCAAGACCACCGGCACCACGTGCACGTGAAAGTGCGCCACCATCAAACTCTCGAGTCCCGGGCCTGTCACACCGCCCACCATGGTGAAGAGGAACAGCCACGAGAGTCCGTCGCTATCGCTGGGGCTGAGCAACGTGTACCACAACAGCCCCATGGGAAAGACTGAGGCGATGATGAGCCCGAGCACCGGGTAGGCGAAGGGAGCCAAGGGGTCGGCCAAGGCGATCAGACACACCGCGATGGCCAAGCAGAGTCCGCCGAGAACGAGTTTCTGTTCGGCGAAGTGACGATGCAGGGGACCGCCGAGAGATCGACCGAACGCCATCCCTGTCCAAAAGCCCGCGGTGACGACACTGCCGATGGACTCGGAATAGCCCACGCCGTGGATCTGCGTCGCCATCCACCCCGAGGCGCCGGTTTCGAGCGCCGTGTAGAAGATGTAGGCGAAGACGAAAGTGATGAGAATTGGTCGGCGGTGGGCCTTGGCGCCCGGAAAATTGATACCCGGCGCGGCGCGCTGAGGTGGTGCAGTGATGCCCCGGTTCGTCATGGACAACAGCAGCGCAATGACGCACAGCCCCGCGAACAACGTTGGAAAGTTTCGAGGACCGAGGCCGATGATCCCGAGAGGACAGATCACGGCCCCGACGCCGTAGCCGGCGTTCGCGACGCTGAGCCGGTGTGCTCGTCCCACGGTGTTGGTGCGCGTGAGCAGGGTGTTGAGAGCCAGGTCGAGCGCACCAAACCCGAGACCTATCACGAGAACGCTGAGCAGAAAGAGTATCCAGGAGTGCGAGAGTGCCGCACCCGCGGCACCCAACGCAATTGCCGTGAGAGTGACGGTCAGCACCACGCGGCCGTCGACTCGCTTCAGTCCGAGCCAGCCCGGCAACACGCCCACGGACGCGCCGACGAAGTACACCGAAAGCGCCGCGCCCGCACTCGGCAGCGACAGATGGAAACGGTGCGTGAAGCTCTCGAGCAGCGGTCCAAAGAGTGACGTTACGGCGCCCATCAGAATAAACACGCCCGTCGTACTCGCAAACGCGAATGGCGGGATCGTGACTTCGGTTGATGGTGCTGCGGGGGATGGTGAGGGGTCGGCAACCACGGGCGACGTTCATCCTAGGTTGTTCGTTCTCGCGCGAGGGCGCCGACGCAGCCCTCACTACACTTCGCTCCGTGGTTTCTCGACCCTGCGACAGTTCCGCCGTCTTGGCGGTGGACATCGGGGCGTCCTCGATCAAGCTCTGTCTCGTCGACGACAACGGAGAACGGCTCAGCGACGTCACGAGAGTTCCTACGCCGTATCCGTGCTCGCCGACGGCGCTCGTGGAATTTGTCTCCCGCTACGTTGCCGAGAGCGGGTGCGCACGAGTCGGCGTAGGATTTCCCGGCGCGATGATCGATGGGCGGGTCGTCGAACCCGGCAATCTCTCGCGCGCCAACGGTTTCACGTCGCCCATCGACCCTGAGCTTCACGATGCGTGGATCACGACGAATCTGCAAGAGGCGTTGCGCCAGGCGACGCAGGTCGACGTTCGCGTCGTGAACGATGCGACATTGGCTGCGTTGGGCTGCTGCGTGGGTGACGGGCGCGAGTTGGTCTTCACGCTGGGCACCGGTTTTGGGATCGCCCTCGTGGTTGATGGCACTGTTGTGCCGATACGCGACGTTGGCTCAGAGCTATTTGAAGACGCCAAAACCTACGACGAGGCGCTCGGCGATCACGCACGCGCGAGCGACGAGGCGCGCTGGTGCGAGCGGCTGGTCCGGGCGGTGTCGCGGTTCATTGACGAGTTTTTCGCCTCGGTGGTCCACTTCAGTGGTGGGAACTCCCGGCGGGTCGACCTTGCGACGATGTCCGGCTTCGACGCGACGTTTATCGTGAACGACAACGACACAACGCTCTCCGGCGCTGCCAAACTCTTTGGTAGATAGCGCGTTGCCGTCGAATTCAGGAGGATTGATGACGACGATTTTTGAAGAGGAGATTCGATCTCAGGCCGACATTCTGCGGCGCCGCGCGACCGACGGCGCCCGCGAGGCACGTGCGGTGGCTGCGGAGTTCTCCGACGTGGAGTACCTAGTAGTGGCCGCTCGAGGATCGTCGGACAACGCGGCTGTCTTCTTTCAGTACTTCGCCGGTCAGGAATTAGGTGTGCTCGTCGCGCTCGCCACGCCGTCGCTCTATGAGTCAGGGCGAACGATTGGCTTGAAGGGAGCGGGCGTTCTTGCAATCTCCCAGTCGGGACGAACCCCCGGACTGGTTGATGTGGTGGAGGCAGCGGCGTCCCAAGGTCGTCCCCGTGCGGTCATCACCAACGACCCCGAGTCACCGTTGGGCCAGTCCACGACGACGGTGATCGCGTTGCGCGCGGGGGCGGAACGTGCGCTCGCGTCAACCAAGACTTTTACCACGACGTGGCACGCCCTCGCCCAACTCGTCGAGGCGATGAAGGGCTCGCCCCTGGAGGGCCTCGACATGCTGCCCGAGACGGTGGAGCGAACCGCGACCTGGGCCCTGTCGAGCACACTGCCCGTAGAAATGCTGAACGCAGAACGAGGCCTCACGATCGTCGGACGAGGGGTCGGTCAAGCGGTGGCCGCTGAAATCGCGATCAAGATTCGCGAGGTGTCGGGTATTCGCGCCGAGGCGTACTCCGCGGCGGACTACCTACATGGACCCGTCGGAGCTGACGGCGAGAACTCGACCTTGCTGCTCGTGGTGACCGACGAGTTGGCCACGGACGTGGCCGAGACGCTGTTGGCGGAGTGCCAGCGATTCTCCATGCGCACGGTGGTGCTGCGCTCGCAAGCTCGCGAGGCATTCGCATGTGACGCCGAGATCGTGGTCGACGAGGCCGGCCCGAACTGGAGCGTGGCTCTCGCCGAGATCATCGTGGGTCAGGTTCTCGCGCTTCGTGTCGGCGAACTTCGCGGACGACCTATCGACACATCCCCGGGTCTTCACAAGGTCACTTTGACCGCGTGAGGAGACGAGCAAGAGTGACCCTCGGGTGGTCAGTCTGGCGTCGGTGACTCCAAGAGTCTCGCGAACAGATCGTCCAAGTTGTCAAAATTGGCTTGGTGGCCATCAAACTTCTTCATGTGGTCGCGTCCCGCCTTGTCGGCGAAGGCGAGTTCGTAATTAAGCGTCGTCACGCCGTCTTCTTCGTGCAGGTTCATGGTTTCGACCGCGTCGACCTCCGGCCACCCATCGAAGTGCCACGTCTGAACGCTTCGCCTCGGAGGATCCAACTCTAAGAATGTGCCCGGGAACGAGCACTCGTACCCATCCTTGGTCACCATGACGTAGTGATACTTTCCTCCCACGCGCAGGTCAATCTCGCACACGGTCATCGTCTCTCCAAACGGGGCGAAGGTCTCTCGCACGAGCTCGGGCGTCGTGAAGGCGTCAAAGACGAGTTGAATCGGCGCGTCGAACTGTCGAGTGATGCGCACCACAAGTTCGCTGGGGAATTCGATGACTGCCGATTGGTGCCGATTGGGGGACATGGGTCTCTCCTCGTAAGTGCCGCGATCCGAGTTTCCAGTGTCCCAGAACCGAATGTTCGTTGGGCAACGGATCCCCACGAACCGTGAAAATGCGCATTTCTTTCGGCTCTCAAAGCGAAATTGTTAAAATTTCTCAGATTCTGGTTGCTGAGTGTTAAAAATTCACATATTGTGACTCCAGATTTGGAACAGCGGTGTTGCTGAGTGGCTTATCCGCGGCGAGCAGTGAGAAGTTGATAACAGGACAGGGAGAATCGCGATTCTTCAGGGAGGGGATTTCAGTGAGGAAAAAGTTCAAGGGGGGCCTGCTGGCAACAGCGTTCGTGTTCGTGGCGAGCACGACCGCGTTAGCGATTCCCGCCGTCGTCTCTGTCGCGTCTGCCGGAGCGGCTACACAGGTGCCACTCAATCTCGCGAACGAACAGGGCGAGTTGTGGTCGTGCGCGTTTAATCCTTTTGTACCCACGTCGAGTCCGTACTCGGTCGGGCTCACCTACGAGACACTCGACTTCGTCGACTCGCTCAAGAGTGGTGCCGTCACGCCGTGGCTCGCCACGAACTATGCGTGGAGTAACTCCAACAAGACGTTGACCTTCACGATTCGCTCGGGCGTCAAGTGGTCCGACGGCAAGCCGCTCTCGGCGGCTGACGTGGTCTACACCTTCAACCTGTTGAAGAAGTTCCCGGCCCTCGACACGAACGCGGTGTGGACAGTGCTCTCGAGCGTCACTCAGAAAGGTGCCAACCAGGTCGTCATGAACTTCTCGGCCCCCGCGGTGCCGTACTTCTTCTATGTCGCCGGCCAGGTGCCGATCGTTCCCGAGCACATCTGGAGCTCGATTAAGAATCCGGTGACGTACGCAGACACCAGTCCCGTGGGAACGGGCGGCTACGTCATGTCGCACTGCACGCCCCAAAACATCCAGTGGACGGCGAACAAGAACTACTGGCAGAAGGGCAAGGCCGTCGTCACGACCGTGAACATGCCGGCGTTCCTCTCGAACAACACCTGCAACGAGTACCTCGCCACTGGCCAGTCGCAGTGGGGCTCGCAGTTCATCCCGAACATCAAGACGTACTACGTGGACAAGACGGCCGGCAACACCTACTGGTTCCCGCCCGTGGCCAACGTGTCGCTCTTTCCCAACCTGAAGGTGGCGCCGCTCAACGACGTAGCGGTGCGCGAAGCGATTAGTTACGCGCTGAATCGCTCGACCATCTCCACGAAGGGTGAATACGGCTACGAACCGCCCGCGAGCCAGGACGGGATCGTCTCACCGACCTTTGGGACGTGGAAGAGCACTGCCGCTCTCGCCAAGCTGGGCACCGCATACGACCCCGCGAAGGCGAAGTCCGTTCTGGAAGCCGATGGCTACAAGATGGGCAGCAACGGCTTCTTCTCGAAGAACGGCAAAGAGCTGAAGCTCTCGATCATCACCAACGGCGGATACTCCGACTGGGTCGCGTCCGAGCAAGTCATGGCCCAAGAGTTGGGCAAGGTCGGTATCGACGCGACGCCCGAGACACCGTCGGCCACGACGTTCGCCTCGGACGTCTACACGGGTAACTACCAGTTGGCCTACGACGTGGAGAGCGGTGGGCCGACTCCGTTCTACGAGATGCGCCAGTGGCTCTTCTCAAAGAACTCGGCCCCCGAAGGCAAGGCCGCGTCAACGAACTGGGAGCGTTTCGACAGCCCGGCCGTCGACAAGTTGCTGAACGCCTATGGCTCGACTACGAGCGCGGCGACCCAGCACACGATCGTCGATGAGCTCGAGAACGTCATGGTGACCCAGTTCCCGGTGATACCGGTGCTCGAAGAAGTGGACTGGTTCCAGTACAACTCGAAGGACTTCACGGGATACCCATCCGCCTCGAACCCGTACGCTCAACCCGGCCTGTACAACGAGCCGGACTGGGGTTACGTGCTCGACAATTTGAAGCCGGTGTCGTAACCAACTACTTGCCGGACTGAGTCGGGGAGATGAGATTTCTAGTTCGGCGTTTGGGCTTCCTGCTCATCGCGCTGTGGGCGGCCCTCACGCTGAACTTCTTCATCCCCCGACTCATGCCGGGCAACCCGGCCGAGTCGATGATGGCCACCTTTCGAGGGCACGTCAATCCGGCCGCGCTCAAGGCCCTCGAAGTGGCCTTTGGAGTCGGTGGGCACCAGAGTTTGGTCTCGTCGTACTTCCAATACCTGGGCAACACGTTGCGCGGGAATCTCGGGATTTCCACTAGCTATTTTCCGCTGTCGGTATCGAGCGTGATTATGAAGGCGCTGCCCTGGTCGCTCGGATTGGTCGGCCTCTCGACGGTAATCGGCTTCATCATTGGCACCGCGGTGGGGGCAGTCGCAGCGTGGCGTCGAGGGGGAAAGTTGGACTCGGTACTGCCTCCGACGTTCATCGTCATCTCGGCGTTCCCCTATTTCTGGGTGGGCCTCCTCGCGATCTGGCTCTTCGCCGTCACCCTCAAGTGGTTTCCGATCCTCGGCGGCTATAGCGAGACCGCCACCGAACAGTGGAGTTGGCCCTTCGTGGGCGACGTGCTCACGCACGCGATCCTGCCCGCCTTCACCATCGTGATCACCTCGATCGGCGGGTGGATCCTGACCATGCGCAACAACATGATCACTGTCGTGGCGGAGGACTACGTCAAGATGGCGCGCGCCAAGGGCTTGAAGAACCAGCGAATCCTCTGGCAGTACGCCGGTCGTAACGCCATGCTGCCCAGCCTGACGGGCTTTGCGATGTCGCTCGGCTTTGTGATCTCGGGGGCCATCTTGGTCGAGTACGTCTTCAACTATCCCGGCCTGGGCTTCTTGTTGCTCCAGGCGGTCCAGACTGAGGACTATCCGCTCATGCAGTCGCTGTTCTTGCTCATCACGGTCGCCGTGCTCCTCGCCATCTTTATTTCCGACATCGTGACTGCGGTCTTGGACCCGCGAACGAGGGTGCGCACGTGAGTCGCCTTCGCGCTGCGGGACGGCTGTTGTCGGGTGGGGGGCGCTTCTTGCGTCGCGACAAGAAAGCGATGGTCGGATCCATCATCTTGTTCGTCTTGGTCGTCGTCGCGATCTTTCCGAGCTGGTTCGCGCACGACAATCCGGCCGCCGAGATCTACAAGCCAGCGGCGGGGCTCTCATGGCACCACCTGCTGGGCACAACATCATTCGGGCAAGACGTGTATTCACAGTTGATCTACGGCGCGCGTCAATCGGTGTTCATCGCTCTCATCGTCGGTGCCTTCTGCACGGTGGTGTCGGTGGCGGTTGGCGTGACGGCGGCCTACTCGGGCGGTTTGGTGGACGACACGCTCTCCCTCTTCACCGACGTCATCTTGGTGATCCCCACCTTCCCCCTCATCATCGTGATCACCGCCTACGCCAAGGGCGCGAGTTTCTGGCTGATCGTCGCCGTGCTCGTCTTTACCGGCTGGTCGTACGGGGCGCGACAACTTCGCGTCCAGGCGCTCTCGCTGCGCAATCGCGACTACCTGTTGGCGGCCAAAGCGCGAGGCGAAGCGAGTTGGTACGTCATTACCGTCGAGCTCATTCCGCCCATGACGTCACTCATCGTGGCCAACTTCCTTTCGGCGGCTCTCTACGCGGTACTGGCTTCAGCGGCCCTGCAGTTCATCGGTCTAGGCAACATCAACACCGAGTCGTGGGGCACCATGCTCTACTGGGCTCAGAACAACGAAGCGCTCCAGACGGGCCTGCCGCTGTGGGCGCTCGCCCCTGGTATGGCGATCGCCCTGTTGGGCTCCGCGCTCGCCCTGTTGAACTACGCCTTCGACGAGGTGTCCAATCCGGCGCTGCGTCCCGTCTCGGAAAAGAAAATGCGCAAGCGCATGAAGAAGATCGAGGCGATGGCGTGAGCGAGCCCATTCTTCAAGTTCGCGACCTTATGGTGGAGTACGCCACGCCAAGCGGACCGGCCCAGGCCGTGCACCGCGTCAACCTCGAGCTGGCCCATGGTGAGTTCCTCGCCATCGTGGGCGAGTCGGGATGCGGGAAGTCCACGCTGCTCTTCGCCATCGCGCAGCTGCTGTCATACCCGGCGAGCATCGTGGGAGGATCCGTCACCTTTAACGGGGTGGACCTCCAAACGCTCAAGGACGAAGAACTTCGCCGGTACCGCTGGCGCGACATCTCCGTGGTCATGCAGAGCGCGATGAACGCCCTCAACCCCACACTCTCAATCGGAGCGCAGTTGGCCGACGCGTGCCGAGCTCACACTGACTGGGACGACCATCGCATCGCTCAACGCTCCGAAGAGGTTCTCGCCATGGTCTCGATCGACCGAGTACATCTCAAGAGCTTTCCCTTCCAGCTATCGGGCGGCATGCGTCAGCGTGCGATGATCGCGATGGCGCTGTTGCTTGAGCCCCAACTCGTGATCATGGATGAGCCCACCTCGGCGCTTGACGTCGTAGCCCAGCGATCCCTGATGCGCCAGGTCGAGGCGCTGCGCCACGAACTGGGCTTTGCCGTCTTGTTTGTCACCCACGACATGAGCGTGGTCTCGCATTTTTCGGATCGCCTGGCGGTGATGTACGCGGGTGAAGTGGTGGAACTCGACACCACTCGCGAGGTCTTCGACCACCCCCAGCACCCGTACTCCCAAGGACTCATGGAGGCGTTTCCCTCGCTGTTGGGGGAGTCGCGCCAGCTCACGGGGATCCCGGGAACACCGCCCGCTCTCGTGGACCCGCCGCCGGGCTGCCTCTTCGCGCCCCGTTGTCCCTACGTCATGGACATCTGTCGCACACTGCGCCCGGAGTTGATCACGAAGGGTACGCGGGCGGTGCGTTGTCACCTCGTTAACCCACCGGAGTCGTCATGAGCGAGGCGATCCTGCGGGTTGAAGGACTCTCGCGGTTCTTTCGGGTCGGAGGTTTTCGCTCGCACGGACAGTTGCACGCGCTCGACGAAGTGACCTTTGAGGTGGCCCCGGGCGAGATCGTCGCGCTCGTGGGCGAATCGGGCTCGGGCAAGTCGACCATCGCGCGTGTCCTCGCTGGGCTCTACAGACCAACGCACGGAACCATCGTCTTTCAAGGCGAAGCCCTGACCGGCCGGGCAAACCGACAGGTGCGTGGGCGCATGCCCATGGTCTTTCAAGACCCCTTCGGCTCCATCAACCCGGTGCTGCGCGTCGGGCACAGCCTGTTTCGTTCGCTCAAACTTCACCGTCCCGAGCTGTCCAAGTCCGAGCGCTACCAGGAGGCGGTCGCCCTCGTCGAGCGCGTGGGCCTCAACCCGGGGGCTGAAGTACTGAGGCGCTACCCGCACCAGTTGTCGGGCGGTCAGCGCCAGCGACTCGGATTCGCCCAAGCGCTGGCCTCACATCCGTCGCTCATTCTGGCCGATGAGCCGGTCTCCATGCTCGACGTGTCGATCCGCATCGGTCTGCTCAACGTGATGAAGGGGCTGCGCGATCAAGAGGGCGTGTCGCTGCTCTACATCACTCACGACCTGGCCAGCGCGCGCTACGTCGCCAACCGCATGATCGTGCTCTACGCCGGGCGTATTGCCGAAGAAGGTCTCACCGACGAGGTCATACGCTCACCCCAACACCCCTACACCCAACTGTTGATGTCCACGGCCCCCGACCCGAGGCTGCCGCTCGCTGTCATCGAGGGCGAACGAGACCTCGGTGAGCCACCCAAAGTGATCGACCCGGGACCGGGGTGTCGCTTTGCGCCGCGCTGCCCTCTCGTGATGGATATCTGTCGCAGCACGAACCCCACCATGGTGACGCTCTCGGCTACTCACCGCGCGGCCTGTTTCGCGGTGAAGGCGACGTGAGCTCGGCAGTTCTTCCGCGTCCGACGTTTGGAGAGTTCCTCGAGGGATCGGTCTCGTGGCGCTCGCCACTGCGCGTTCGAATCGAGCCGGCCGGGTGGGAACCCGTCATTGAGACCTTCGCCGCCGCCCTGCGTTCGAGTGTCGGCTGGGAGACTGAACTGGTCGGGGCGAACGCGCAGCGCGACCTCGAGATTCGACGCCTGCCAGAGCTCGTGGGCGAGCAGTATCAGTTGGCCGTGGCGCCGGTGTCGTCGATCGACGCCGGTACACCCGAGGGTCTACACCGTGCGCTCACGACACTTCGCCAACTGGGTCCCACCGCGTGGTGGTCAAAGACGGCAGTTGAGATCGACACGGCCGAGTTGGCGTGCGTGGTCATCCAGGATGGCCCGCGCTTCGACTGGCGCGGTGTCCACCTTGACGTCTCTCGACACTTCTTCGACGTTGATGTCGTGTGTCGACTGATCGACTTGCTGTCCGCGCATCGCATGAATCGCCTCCATCTCCATCTCAACGACGACCAGGGATGGCGAGTGGAGATCCCGACGTGGCCCCGTCTTACGGAAGTGGGTTCGCTTCGTCGCTCCTCACCGGCCGGACACGAGCGAGACGGGATCGACGACCACGTGCCCCATGGCGGCTTTTACACGGCCGATGATCTGAGCGTCATTCGGGACTACGCGGCCACGAGGTTCGTGCAGATCATGCCCGAGATCGACCTGCCGGGTCATGCCCAGGCCGTTCTCGCGGCGTATCCCGCGCTCGGCAACACGAGCGATGAACGTGAAGTGTGGACGCGCTGGGGGATCTCGGAGCACGTGTTGAACGTGGGTCCCGCGGCGCTGGACTTTGCCGCTGAGGTCGTTGCCTACGTGGGGGATCTCTTTCCGGGAAGTCCCGTGCACATCGGTGGTGACGAGTGTCCGACAACCGAGTGGGCGTCAAGCGCACTCGCCGCGCGCGTGATGGCCGAGCACGGGTTCGACAACGTGCGCCAGCTCCAAGGTCTCTTTACTGCACGGATGGCCCAGGTGCTGCGCGATCGAGGTCACGAAGTCGTGGCGTGGGACGAGGTGCTCGATGCCGAGGTACCCGAGCGCACGGTGATTGCGGCCTGGCGGGGAGTCGACAAGGGCGTGGAAGCGGCCGAGCGTGGCCTGGACGTGATCATGGCGCCCATGCAGTCCGTCTATTTCGACTGGTTAAATAGTGATTCGCCCGAAGAGCCGATCGCCTTGGCACCTCTGCCGCACGCCACGACCTGGGAGCGCGTCTACGGCTTTTCGGTCGTGCCCGAGGGCCTCTCCGAGCGCCAGCGCCACCATGTGCGAGGGGCTCAGGCGCAGCTCTGGACCGAGTACATCGCAACCCGAGATCACCTCGACTACATGGCCTTTCCACGTTTGTGTGCCTTCAGTGAAGTGGTCTGGGGAACCGCCACGACTCCCGAGGAATTTCGACCGAGGCTGCTCGAGCACTTGAAGCGTCTGGACGTGATGGGGGTTCACTACCGACCGCTGGATGGATCATGAGCGAGACGATCCTCGCCATGCGGAAGTTCTGGCCCGCGCCGAGTCGCCTCGCGAGCGAACGGGTCGAGAACTTTGAAGTAGGCGACGTCGCATCGGTTCTGGGCGCGATCGGATTTACGACCGAGCACATCGAAGAAATCTCGCGACACTGGCGCGAGGCGCAGGCCAGCGAGGAATGGTCGAGCCTGTTGGCGGCGGGCTGCACGATGGTGGCCAACGACCGAGGGAAGATCGACCAGCCACTACCGATTTGGCCGGACCTAGACGACGAGGGTGACGTAGGGCGCCTCTTCTACTTCTATCTTGGCGCCCTGTGTTACGACGACACGCTCAGGTTTTTGCGCGCCCGCGCGACGCCCGAGAACGTCATCGCGTCAACGATGAACATCTATCTTCTGCACGCCGCGACCCACCTGCGTAAACACGGAACGCTCGGATTTGACGCGGGCTGGTGGAGCCTGCTCGTGTTACGTGGGGAACTTCTTGCCATTGGCTCGCTTCAGTTTCATCGGGTGAATCTGGGCGTAGGGACTCTCGCACCTGAGTGGTACGGCGATGACGATCCTCACGCCACGCTTCCCGGGTTTCGACGTGGCGACTCGTCGGTGGGAATTCACATCCCCCAAGGGGCCGATCTGTCTCCGCCGGCTCTCGAACGCACTTTCGACGACGCCCGCCGCGTTCTGGGAGAAGCGTGGCCTCCGAATACTCGACGTCTGGCGACCTGTCGCAGCTGGATGTTGGATGACCGACTCTTTGCCCTGCGCGCTGACTCGAACCTGGTCTTGTTTTTGCGTCGGTTTGAACTCGTGCCTGGCTCGGTCGACGGCGACGAGGACGTGGTGGACTTTGTCTTTCGTCTGCCCCGTACGCCACTGGCTGATCTGCCGCGACGAACGTCGCTGGAGCGTTTGGTCACATCAGTGCTCGAGAGTGGTGAACACTGGCACATTCGCACTGGCTGGTTCGACTTCGACGGAACAGCACCATGACGACTCCCCGGCTCCCTCCAGTTTGTAACTTTTGGTCAGTCTGCGGGCCAGTTTGTGTGAAAATCACTCATTCTCAGGTTGATAGATGTTAAAAATTCACATAATGTGGCGTCATGGACTCTAAGACGCGCCGCGCGACCATCGCCGAGCGGCTGCGGGTGGAGGGCGAAGCGTCCATCGTCGAGCTCGCCGCTCACTTCGGGACTTCGGAGATGACGATCCGTCGTGACCTGGATTTTCTCGAAGTCGAGGGCCTGGCCCGGCGCGCGCGGGGGGGAGCAATCTCGGTTCAGAGCCGTTCCTTCGAACCCCCGATACTCCAACGTGCCGCCCACAGCTCCGAAGCGAAGCGACGCATCGGCGCGGCCGCGGCCGCCCTGTTGCGCGAGAACGAAACCATCATTATCGACGTGGGCACGACGACGCACGAGATGGTCAAGGCCATACCCGACGGCTTGGGCGTGACGGCCATCACCAACTCCCTCGTCATTGGCACCGAACTCGCGACCAAGACCTCGGTGAAGACGATTCTCACCGGCGGCGTGGTGCGACACGGTGAGCTGAGTCTCATTGGACCCCGCGCCCAGAGCGCGTACACCGACCTCAACTGTGACACCGTCTTCGTCGGGGTGGCCGGGATCAGCGACGTGAGCGGACTGAGCGAATACAACCTCGACGACGCCGACGTGAAACGCTCGGCGCTCGCCGCGGGTCGACGAATCGTCGTGCTGGCCGACGCCTCCAAGATCGGTCGCGTGGCCTTCGTGACGTTTGCGCCGATCGGTGCCGTGGATCTACTGATCACCAACGCCTCGCCCAACAACCGGGCCATCCGGCGCATCAAGGATCACGACGTCGAGGTTCTTCACGTGGAGCCCTTCGAAGAGGAGAAGGAATAATGTCGCGTTTTCGTTCCGTGTTTCCAAGCGTGGCCAAGCCACTCATCGCGATGGCTCACGTCCCGCCGCTGCCCGGCACCCCGCTGTACGACGCCGCGGCCGGCGTACAGGGACTGATCGATCACGTGAAGCGCGACACGGAGCTTCTCCTTGAGGGCGGCTTTGATGCGATTCTGTTTTGCAATGAGGGCGACCGCCCGTACCAACTACGCGCGGGGCTCGAGGCCTCCGCGGTGATGACGCGGGTGGCCGTGGAGTGTCGGCCCAGCGATCGACCTTTCGGTGTGGACTTTCTCTGGGACGCTCAGTGCGCGCTCGCCATCGCCGTGGGCTCGGACGCGTCGTTCATGCGCGAGGTGATCACCGGCTCCTGGGAGTCCGACATGGGACCCTGGCACCCCGACGCGGCGACGCTGCTGCGCAATCGGCGCAACTTCGGGCGCGACGATCTGGCGATCTTCGCCAATATCACCCCGGAGTTCGCCTCGTCGATCGGCCAGCGCACCCCCGCCCAGATGGCGAGATCGACCGTGGTCTCCAGCCTCCCCGACGCCATCTTGGTCTCGGGCCCCATGGCCGGCGCCGAGCCCGATGTCCATACGGTGGCCGACGTGCGCGAAGCCGTCGATCCCTCGGTACCGGTGCTGCTGAACACGGGCGCCAAGGCGGCCTCGATTGCGGAGTACTTGAAGTTTGCCGACGGCTGCATCGTCGGCAGCGATCTCAAAGTCGACGGCTACACGTGGAACACGGTCGATCCCGAACGCGTCAAGCGCTTCGTCGACGCAGCCCGCAGTGTCTAGATCGTCGAGAGGGCTTCTTCTCGGCATCGACCTCGGTTCGTCCGGAGTCAAGGCCATCTTGCTAGACCCTGAGCGGGGCATCGTGGCGAGTCGCGCCTACGGCGTCGCTCTGCACAGCGATCACCCGGGATGGTCGGAAGCGGACACACGCGAGTGGTGGTCGGGGGTCACGACGCTCGTCCCAGCGTTGCTCCACGACACCGGAGCCATCGGCGCCGATGTGGCGGCGCTCGCGGTCTCCGGCATGGTGCCCGCCGTGGTTCTCCTCGACAGCGAGGACCGACCGCTGCGCCGAGCGATCCTGCAGAACGACGCGCGCGCTACTCGGGAGATCGACGACATTCGCTCGGCTCTCGGCGACGTGGATCTCCTCGCGCTCACCGGATCGGTTCTCTCCCAGCAGTCCGTCGCACCCACCGCGAGCTGGCTCGCTCGACACGAGCCCGACGTGTGGGCGAAGGTGACGTCGATTCGGGGCTCCTACGACTGGCTCGCGCGCGCCCTGGGTGCGCGCGACCACGTCGAAGAGAACTGGGCGATCGAAGCTGGCCTGTACGACTTCAACTTCGATCCGATCACCGCCGTCCAGGACGCCACGCGTATGGCATGGCCCGCCCTGCTCGAAGTGTGCGCACCGGGAACAGTGGTGGGCGCAGTGAGTTCCGATGCGGCTGAGGCGACGGGTCTCGTCGCGGGCACCGCCATCGTGGTCGGGGGAGCCGATCACGTGCTCTCGGCCTACGGTGCGGGTCTGGTGCGCGAGGGGGAGTGTCTGATCAAACTCGGCGGGGCGGGCGACATCCTGAGCGTCAGTGACCGCCCACTCCTCGATCACCGTCTGTACCTTGACAAGCACCCGATTCCCGGTAAGTGGCTGCCCAACGGGTGCATGGCCACCAGCGGTTCGCTGCTGCGCTGGGAGCAGTCCCTCTTTAACGACGCGCCCTTGGAAGAACTCGACGCCGACGCAGCCCAGCGTGCACCGGGCACACTGCTCGCGCTGCCGTACTTTCTAGGCGAGAAGACACCTCTTCACGACCCCGACCTGCGCGGCGTGATGCTGGGAATGAACCTGACGACGACCCGCGGTGATATTCATCGTTCGTTCCTCGAGGCCATCGCGTACGGGTTTCGCTCGCACGTCGAGATCTTCGCCGAGGATGGTCTGCGTCTGGTGCGCACGACGGTGACCAACGGGGGATCGAAGTCGCGACTGTGGCGAGAGATTCTCTCCGACGTGCTGAATCGCGAACTCGTCTCGATCACCGATCACCCCGGCGCGGCCTTCGGCGCGGCGGTGATCGCGGGAATCGGGACCGGGGCGATCGAGGACTGGACCTACGTCGTCGGCGCCCTCGAAGAGGGCGAGGTCATCAGTCCCCGCGACTCGAACGTGGCCCTGTATGAGCAGCGCTACCAGGAGTTTCTCCGTCTAGGCGACGCCACGACGTCGATCTCTCACGACATAGCAAGGAGTTCATCGTGACCACATCTGTTGCGGTTGTCACCGGCGCCGGTTCGGGTATTGGCGCGGCCATCGCGCACGAGCTCGCGCGACACGGTCATCACGTCATCGTGACCGACGTCGACGTCGCCAGCGCGATTGAAACGGCCGGAGCGATCGAGGGCGCCGAAGCGCGATCGCTTGACGTCACCGATTCCGAGTCCTGCGACGCGCTCGTTGAGTCGATCGTCGCCCAGCACGGACGCCTGGACGTGTGGGTGTCGAACGCGGGCATCTCCAAGATGCAGAACTTCATCAACGTGTCACCCGCCGATTTACGTCGAACCTTCGAAGTCAACACCTACGGCGTGTTCTACTGCGGACAAGCGGCGGCCCGCGCCATGATCGCCCTGGGGTCCCCCGGTGCGATCATCAACACCGCCTCGATGGCGGCCAAGGCCGGCGGCGTTCCCTTCCTGTCGGACTACGTCGCGAGCAAGTTCGCGGTGCTCGGTCTCACCCAAGCGATGGCCTACGAGCTCGCGCCGTACGGCATTCGCGTGAACTGCGTGTGCCCGGGGTTCGTCGCTACCGCGATGCAGACGCGCGAACTCGCCTGGGAGGCGGACCTGCGCGGCGTGGAACCCGAGGCGGTGCGCCAAATGTGGATCGACGCTACGCCGCTCGGTCGGCTTGAAACTCCCGAAGACGTCGCCAAGGTCGTGGCATTTCTTGCGTCGGACGCCGCCAGTTTCCTCACTGGCGAAGCGATCTCGGTGAACGGTGGCGCCTACATGGACTGAGCGAACGCACACGACGGTGGCTCGTCTAGTCTCAGAAACATCCCACATCGAGAGGAGAAGGAATGGCGTTGTCTAGCGGGACACCGGCTCCGGACTTCACGTTGCTCGCAACCCCCGACCAGTCGCTCAGCCTGTCCGAAATCGACGGACCGGCCGTCTTGATCTTCTACCCCGCCGACTGGAGTCCGGTGTGCGGTGACGAACTCTCGATGTTCGAAGCGGCGAGCAAACTGTTCCAGCGACACAACGCCCAGTTGATCGGTATTTCGGTCGACGGCGCCTGGAGTCACACTGCCTTTCGCGAACAGCACAAAATCGAGTTTCCCCTGCTCGCGGACTTTCACCCCAAGGGCGCAACCGCGAAGGCCTACGGCGTCTACGACGAAAAGACCGGCACCTGCGATCGAGCTCTCTTTGTGATCGACAAGGACAAGAACATCGCATGGAGCTACGTCTCTCCGGTGGGAGTGAGTCCCGGCGCCGACGGCGCCTTGAGTGCTGTGGAGGCCCTGACGTGAGCGGAAATCTGGTTAATCCTGTCGGTCCCAAGGATCACGTGCGGGGCGCACCCAACGCCAAGCTCACGGTCGTGGAGTACGGCGACTACGAATGCCCGTACTGCGGACAAGCCTTTCCGATCGTGGAGAAGCTGCTCCAAACATTCGAGTCCTCCATGCGGCTGATCTTTCGCAACCTGCCTCTCGCCGAGGTGCACCCACACGCCCAAGCCGCCGCCGAGGTGGCCGAGGCGGTCGGCGAGCAAGGAGAGGACAAATTCTGGGCGATGCACGACACGCTCTATCAGAACCAGCGTTCCCTCGGCACCGACGCACTGCGCGGGTACGTGAAGGACGTCGGTGCGGACCTCGACCA
>JBEKYI010000017.1:0-21387 GCA_049511155.1 Acidimicrobiales bacterium | reverse complement strand
CGCTTGCCCGTCAAATAAACGATTGCCGTGAGAAAGAGGGCTCCGACCCAAAAGCGATAGCAGGCGATGACCAGAGCCGATGCATAAGTCAGCACGACGAAGATGCCGCCAAACCCCCACAGAACAGCGGCTCCTGCCGATCCGCTCAGACCCAGGGCGGCGCCCTTGGTCCCGAGGCGCGAAAGTTGGGGAGGCGATTGGGGCACGAGGAGGCGGAGGGCTACTTGCCTTTCGCCGGCCGATCATGGGTGGTGTTGGCGGGGAAACTCAGCGTGGAGTGGTGCTGACCGATATTGGCCCAACGGCTGGTCACGGCCTTGCCCCGGGTGTAGAACTTCACGCCATCGGGACCGTAGACATGCAGGTCGCCGAAGAGCGAGTTGTTCCAGCCCCCAAAGGAGTAGTACGCGACCGGCACCGGAATCGCGACGTTGATGCCGACCATGCCCGCTTCCACTTCGGTCTCGAAGCGTTGCGCGGCGCCCCCGTCGCTGGTGAAGATCGCCACGCCGTTGCCGTAGCCGTTGCGGTCCACCAGCGCGATCGCGTCATCCACCGTCTCGACTCGCACCATTGACAGGACCGGCCCGAAGATCTCGTCGGTGTAGACCTGCATGTCTTCGGTGACGTTGTCGATGAGACACGGCCCGAGCCAAAATCCGTTCGGGTCGCCCGCGATGTCGTGCTCACGTCCGTCGATTGCGACCGTAGCGCCCGCCGCCTGGCCGATGCCGAGATACGAGGCCACCTTGTCGCGGTGCTCGCGTGTGACGAGGGGCCCCATCTCAGAGTTGGCGTTCGTGCCGTCGCCCACGGTCAGTCGATCGACGCGCGCGCGAATGCGCTCGACGAGTTCGTCGCCCACCCCATCGACCGCGACGAGGACCGAGGCCGCCATGCAACGTTCGCCGGCCGAGCCGAACCCCGCGCTGACGGCCGCTTCCGCCGCGTCGGCTAGGTCCGCGTCGGGCAGGACGATCATGTGATTCTTGGCTCCGCCGAGAGCTTGTACACGCTTGCCCTCGCGGGCGGCCGTCTCGTAGATGTAGCGCGCGATCGCGGTGGATCCCACGAAACTCACGGCCTTGATATCGGGATGAGTGAGGATGCGATCAACGGCGACCTTGTCACCTTGCACGACGTTGAAGACCCCGTTGGGCACCCCCGCTTCGGCGACGAGTTCCGCCAGGAGCAGCGAAGCCGAGGGGTCCTTTTCCGACGGCTTGAGGACGAACGTGTTGCCCGAGGCGATGGCCAGTGGGAACATCCACAGCGGCACCATCGCGGGAAAGTTAAACGGCGTGATGCCCGCCACCACACCGAGAGGCTGGCGCAGCGAGTGAACGTTGACACCAGTCGACGCGCTCTCGGTGAACTCACCTTTCAGGAGTTGGGCGATGCCGCAGGCGAACTCCACCACCTCGAGGCCCCGGGCCACCTCGCCCGCGGCGTCGCTCTTGACCTTGCCGTGCTCGGAGACGATTAGGTCCGCGAGTTCGCTCGCGTGAGCGACGAGCAGTTCACGCAGTGCAAACATCGCCGCGCTGCGCCTCGCGAGCGATGTCGCTCGCCACTCAGGAAACGCCGCGAGGGCGGCCGCGACCGCGGCGTCCACTTCTTCGTCCGTGGCGAAGTCAACTTCACCGCTCTGCACGCCAGTCGCGGGGTTAAAGACCTTGCCGTGACGCTGCGCGTCGCCGACGAAGGGCTTGCCGTCGATCCAGTGAGTGATGCGCTTCATGAGTCCCCTCATTTCAAGTGGGTTTCAGATTTCGTTCTCACACCAGTGTGTCAGATCGTTTCGTGACCCAATCACAGAAGAACGTCGCCGAAAAAGGCTGCGGCGTAACGAGTGCGTTACGCCACGACTCCCTCGTCCAAGACGCCGCTCCCTCGAAGAGCCTCGACGCGCTCGGCGCTCACGCCCCACTGTGCCAACGCGTCGCTCACCGATGGCGCCGGACGAATTACGCCGGGCGTTCGAGAGAACCGTGGTGCGGGCGCGGGCTGGACCGGTTCGCTCAGAAACACGTCGCGTTCGGTGTTGTAGGGATGACTGGCCGCCTCGCGAGACGTAAGGACGGGGGTGACACACGCGTCGAGATCGTCGAAAACGCTCGTCCACTCATCGCGGGACTTCGTCGCAAACACTGCGGCAAGGCGCTCCTTCATGGCGGGCCACTGCGCTCGGTCCATCTGAGGAGGCAAGTCCGAGGACTCAAGTCCCAGACCTTGGAGAAGCTGGGCGTAGAACTTCGCTTCGATGGCACCCACGGCCATGAACTGGTGGTCGCTCGTCTCGTAGACCTCGTAGAAGTGGGCACCCGTGTCCAAGAGGTTGGTGCCGCGCCCTTCGTGCCAGAAACCCACATTGATGAAGGAGTGCATCATCGAGAGCATCGACGCCGAGCCGTCCACCATGGCAGCGTCGACGACCTGGCCCTCTCCCGTCTCACGCGCCGACCAGACTCCGGCCAAGATGCCCATGACCAGAAACAGAGAACCACCCCCAAAATCACCCACCAGGTTCATGGGAGGTGTCGGTCGCTCCCCCACTCTTCCCAGTGGCCACAGCGCCCCCGAGATGGAGATGTAGTTGATGTCGTGGCCCGAACGTTGGGACAGCGATCCACTCTGGCCGTACCCGGTCATGCGCCCGTACACCAGGCGAGGATTCTGGGCCAGAAGGTCATCGGGACCCAGCCCCAGTCGCTCCATCACGCCGGGGCGAAACCCCTCGATGACGGCGTCGGCTCGCGTCGACAACTCCAAGACGAGTTCACGACCGGCGTCACTCTTGAGGTCGAGCGCGACGCTCGTGCGCGATCTCGTCAGGATCTCGCCGCTCGAGTTGTGAGAGCTTGCCCCGAGTCGATCGATGCGCAGGACATCCGCACCTAAGTCGGCCAGCAACATGGCCGCGTAGGGCGCGGGACCAAGGCCCGCAAACTCCAGAACGCGCAGTCCCGACAGTGGTCCACTCATGCACGAAGCCTAACGATGAGCCCGTAGTACGCCGGAGGTCACGCCACGTCCGGCGAGGTGCGTTCGTTCGCGACTCCCGCGATTCCGCGATTGATCAATGCCGTGATGTCGTCGCCCGAGTAGCCCAGTTCACTGAGGACCTCCTGGGTGTTCTGCGCCACCAAGGGTGCCGCGCGACGAACGGACATAGGCGTCTTGGACATCGCGACCGGCGGGGCGATCTCGCGATACTCACCCACCACCGGATGAGAGGCCGTCGTGATCACGCCGCGATTCAACGCGCCGTCACGTACCACGTCATCGAGCGACGACACCGCGCTCACGGGAATGTCGTAGAGCTCGCAGATCTCGATCCACTCTTCGGTCGTGCGCTCTGCCACGATCTCGGCGAGGTCGCCGAACACGCGGTCCGCTTCGCGAGTGCGCGTTTCGTAGCTGGCAAACCACGGACGCTCGAGCACGTCCAGTCGATCGATTGCGCGACACAGCGACTCCCAGTTCGCGTCGGTGTAGGGCATGATTGCCACGTACCCGTTCAGAGTGCGATGCGGTCCGCGCAGAGAGGACATGATCCGCCCGTAGCCCGCGGCACCTCCCTCGATGGCCGCGCGGCTCAGGTGTTCCACCAGGTTGAACGACAGCACTGAGTTGAACATCGGAACCTCGACCCGCTGACCTTGTCCGGTGCGTTCGCGGTGCACGAGCGCGGCGAGTACGGCGTAGGCGATGGTGAGTCCCGCGACCTTGTCGCCGATCAGCGTAGGCACGAACGCGGTCGTGTCCAGGACTTCTTGGTTGAGCCACGGGAGTCCGGTCATTGCCTGGATGATGTCGTCGTAGGCGGGACGGTCTTCGTCGACGCTGCCCGTGGCGAAGCCCTGGGACTGGCAGTACACGAGGCGCGGCATCGACTCAACCAGATCGTCGTAGCCCACCTTCAGGCGTGCCAGGGCGGCGGGTCGCACGTTCGTGATGAATACGTCGCTCGTGGCGAGGAGACGAAGCAGAATCTCATGACCTTCGGGCGTTTTCACGTCCAGACCGATGGAGCGCTTGTTGCGGTGCAGATTGAGCGCGATACCGGACAACTCCGGGTGCGGCCCTCCGCCCATCAAGCGACTGTTGTCAATGATGTCGTGCTCCACTTTGACGACGTCGGCCCCGAGGTCACCCAAAATCTGTCCGGCGTAGGGTGCCATGATCACCGAGGCGAGCTCGACGACGCGAATCCCGGCGAGTGGACCAGCAGGTTCGTCAACGGCGCGCGAAAAATCAGACATAGTCCAGTATTCCTACCATTGACCGTGCAGCGGTCCCGTTGTTACGAAAGCGCCTCAGCTTCGCTCTCGACATCGAGACGAGACCACTCGCGCACCTCAGTGGACAGTCCCGAGAGTAGGACAAGTTGGGCATTCGCGACCACCGTGTCGACGGGGGCAGTTCGCCCCGCGCGCCATGTCGCCACGAGTGCATTGAGTGCGCCGAGGACGAGTTGCTGGGCCACTTTCGCGTCCACGTCGTCTCGCAACAGCTCCGCCGCTTTCGCCTCCGCGATGAGTCGTGTCCAGATCCTCGTGTACGCGCGCTCGTCCGCGCGGCACTGGTCTTGAACGTGTTCCGGGGCGCCACCCGACACGCGATGGATCCACGCTCGCGTGTAGTCGGGATAGCGAGCACATAGTCGCAGGTGCGCGTCAATCGCCAGAGCGAGTCGCTCGAGTGGATCGTCAGCCTCGTACTCCTTGAGCACGGCGTCAAGGTTGGTTCGACATCGGGCGAGGCCCGTGACGAAGACCTCGACCGCGAGCTCATCCTTGTTGGAGAAGTGGTAGTAGATGGCCGGCGCCTGAATGCCGGCGACCACTCCGACGTCGGCGAGGCGCATTCCCGAAAAGCCCCTCTCGGCCAGGACCTGGGCCGCGGCATCCAGTATTCGTTGCCTGGTCGCGGCTGCCTTGCCGCCGACTTCGTACCCGCCCAGAGAGGGGCGCGTCGTGCGTGACAGCCTGATCGCCGACGCCTCCGCTTTACTCACTTCGTGCTCCCTTGCTGGTATCACGGCGGACGAACTCTGGACGCGCTCAGCCAGCCATTACAGGCATACCAATTCACTAATGAGTTACATTCTGCGCCACGGAGAGCCGGGCAAAAGTTGTAATCGCCTTACAGATTTCCCCCGCGGGTCTGGACGGGCGCTTCGTTGGAATTTGGGGAATTCTGGGGGGTGGCGCGCACCACGGAGAGGAAAAAGGCATTAATGCTCTCGGGTGAGTAGTGGTTATTCTCCGAATTGACGAAGATCGCCTGACCAATCGACCCCGCCCAACAGGTGGTGACCAAGGCATACGTATCCAGGTCAGGCCTCACCCAGCCCAGCGGCTTACCCGCCTCGATGACGGCGACCCACCGTGCAACCTGCACGTCGAGATTCGCACGAAACTCCTCGCGCGTGTAGTCGTCGGCCCAGATGTCGCTGAGCAAGGTCGTTGTCTGCCACTTGTCGTCGTGCTGCGCATAGGACCAGGACAACGTGGTGTTCTGTCCGAGAACGCGCCAATACGTCTCTTCGTCTTCTTCGACCACGGCGCGCTCCACCATCTCTAAGTGCCCGTGCAGCGGTGCGATGAGACGAAGGTACGCCGACGCTTGGGCCCGGGCGATCAGTTGCGTGCGCGACTCGAAGTGGTAGTAGATGGTTTGCAGGCCGACCTGGGCACGCTCGGCGACCTTGGTGAGGTGAAGATCGTTGCTACCGACTTCGAGTAGCAGTTGCTCAGTGCACTCGATGATGCGTTGCCTGGTGCCCCCAGGCTCTTTGGCGACCGTCATGACCTGCACCCCCTGGGGATCCACTATGGCACGGCGCACCGCGAATCACGAACGTCGAGTGAGGTGTCTGGCCCCACTCGAAACGGCGCTCGCTACGAGAAGCTCCAGCCCTGTCCCGCCTCGTAGCGGTGGATGATGTTCTTGGAAATCAATATTTTGTGTACTTCGTCGGGTCCGTCGGCGATGCGCAAGATCCGTGCGGTGAGGTACATCTGGGCAAGAGGAAGGTCATTGCTCACGCCCGCACCGCCCCAGACTTGAATCGCCCGATCAACAACCCGGTGGTATGCGGCGGGCACGAAGACCTTGATCGCCGAGATCGCGGTGCGCGCTTCGGGGTCATTGGCCGCCACCCTGTTGGCCGCGTCGATGGTCATGAGCCTGGCTGACTGGACGTCCATGAAGCTCTCGGCGATGAAGCCCTGGATGAACTGCTTGTCCTTCAGCAGTCCTCCGTGCACCTCGCGCACCAGGGAACGCTCAACCATGAGGTCGAAGGCCCGCCGCATCTGGCCGATCGAATTCATGCAGTGATAGACGCGTCCCGCGCCGAGGCGGTCCTGGGCCGCCTGGTGACCCTGACCCACGAGTCCGAGCGTGTTCTCGATGGGTACCCGGACGTTCTCATAGCGAATCTCGCAGTGGTCCGACGTCGAGCGGCCAAAGACGCCGATGCCGCGAATGATGTTGACGCCCGGTGTTGACGCCGGCACGATGATCTGGCTCATATGCCCGTTCGAGCCCAGTTCGCCGCTCGAGTCCACGGTGCGGCACATCACGATGAAGAAGTCGGCCTCGATGCCATTGGACGTGAACCACTTGTGTCCGTTGATGACCCACTCGTCGCCCTCGCGAACTGCTTCGGTGGCGAGGGACCGGGGGTCCGAGCCCGCGTGCTCGGGCTCGGTCATGGAGAAGCCCGACTCCATATCACCGGCGATGAGCGGCAACAGCCACTTCTCCTTCTGCTCTTCGGTGCCGTATTTCAACAGAATGCTCGCGTTGCCCGAGTTGGGCGCGGCGATGCCAAAGAGCGCGTTCGCGCCCACCGCATAGGCCAGGATCTCGTACATGTAGGCGAGTGAGAGGAAGTCAAGGCCCGCGCCGCCGTACTCGGTGGGCAGGTGCGGCGCCCAAAGCCCAGCCGCCCTCACCTTCTCCTTGATGGCCTCTTTCAGCTGACGACTCTCGTCGCGCGCTGCCGCGCGCTCGTCGTCGTTGGAGCCCGCGGCGTGCGCCGATCGCCAGAGGACGGATTCGTGAGGCAGGATCTCGTCGTTGACGATCGCCGCCGTGGCCAAGCGCACGTCGTTGACCTCGTCGCTGAGCTCGCTGATGGGTGAGACGGTGATGGGCATCGCGACTCCTCGTGACTGTGCCGTCCCTCGATTATGTCTGACGAATCACTCGCCCCGAATCGAGTCGGTGTGCGATACGTCAGCGATCGGCTCGCGCATCGCGACGTGACACGACACGAAGTGCCCGTCGACCTTGTCCAGCAGAGTAGGCGCGACCTCGCGGCAGTAGGGCTCGACGAGTGGGCAGCGCGGCGCGTAGGGACAGCCCACCACGACGCTCGGGGCCGACTCGAGCACCTCGGAGCGCAAGGCCACGTGACGAGCGCGCTCGCGCACGGGGTCGGGTATGGGAATGGCCTCACCCAAGGCGACGGTGTAGGGGTGTAACGGGTGGTCGAGCACTTGGTCGTAGCGGCCCATCTCGACGATGCGCCCTACGTACATGACCGCGATCTGGTCGCTCAAGTGGCGCACCATGGACAGGTCGTGACTCACGAACACATACGACAGATTGAGTTCGTCCTGGATGCGTACCAAGAGATTGACGATCTCCGCGCGCACCGAGACGTCCAGAGCCGAGGTCGGCTCGTCGAGGACGAGTACTTCGGGCTCGACCGCCAGGGCGCGCGCGATCGCCACGCGCTGGGCCTGGCCGCCGGAGAGCTCGTGGGGGTAGCGCGTCGCGAACCGAGCGGTCAGTCCCACCATCGCGAGCAACTCAGCCACGCGCTCGGACTCGTGTCCGCGGTGCAACTCGTGCACGCGCAACACTTCGCGCAGCGCCCTTTCGACGTTGAGTCGTGGGTCGAGGGAGGAGAACGGGTCTTGGAAGACGAGCTGGATCTTGCGTGCGAGGGCCTTGTTGTTTCCGCGCTCACGCAGCGTCATCACCTCGCCGTCGATCTCGAGTTGGCCCGACGTGGGGGCTTCGAGTCCCACCAGAAGGCGCGCCAGGGTTGACTTGCCACACCCGCTCTCTCCCACAATGCCAAAAGTCGTGCCCCGCACCAATTCGAGGGACACATCGTTGAGCGCGTGGACCGGGTTACGCCCGCGACGTCCGTAGACCTTGACCAGATTGGTCGTGCGAAGGACGATGTCTACCATTCGGAGGGGTCTCGCCAACAGGCGGCGAAGCTGCCATCGCCGCGATCGATGAGGGGTGGCTCTTCCTGCTCGCACTGCGCGATGGCGTAGGGGCAGCGAAAGCGAAACGGACATCCCCCGCTGAGGCGCGTCGGATCAGGCGGCGTGCCACCGATCTGGTGCAGGGGTGAGCGATGCGGCGTCTCAAGTCCGGGCAGCGACTCCAAGAGCGCCTTGGTGTAGGGGTGGGTGGGCCGAGCGAAGAGCTGTTCGGTGGGGGCAGTCTCGACGATGCGCCCGGCGTACATGACGATGACGCGATCAACGAGACTCGCTACGACCCCCAGGTCGTGGGTTACCCACAACACGGCCATGCCCGTGGTGGCCTGGAGCGAGGTCACGAGCTCCAGGATCTGGCGCTGGATCGTGACGTCCAGGGCCGTCGTTGGCTCATCGGCGATGAGGATCCGCGGCGAGGTGGCCAGCGCCATCGCAATCATGACGCGCTGGATCATGCCGCCCGAGAGCTGATGCGGGAACGACGTGCGCACCCGTTCGGGGTCGTCCAGGCCCACCTCTACGAGCACATCGCGCGTGCGCGACTGGGCCGTCGCTGCGTTGGCGCCGTGGGCGCGCAGCGCCTCTTCGATCTGACCACCGACGCGAAGCAGCGGATTGAGCGAACTCATCGGATCCTGATAGACCATCGCGATGTCACCGCCGCGCACCGCGCGCAGGCGCTTGACGTTGACTCTGGCCAGGTCCTCGCCGTCGAGGAGCACCTCGCCGCTCAGCACGCTCAAGGGAGGACTCGCGAGAAGTCGCAGCACTGAGAGCATCGTGAGGGTCTTGCCCGAGCCGCTCTCGCCGACGATGCCGATCTTCTCGCCCGCCTCCACCTCGATGGTGACGCCGCGCACGATCTCGTTCGCACTCCGACGGCGCTTGATGCCGATGTGCAGGTCCTGGATCGAGAGCAGCGCGCTCACGGCCGCCGTCCATCGTGAAAGACGATCGCCGTCGGCGCGTCCTTCTCGGGCAACGTAACAATCGCCTGACGTCCGGGGATGAGGGCCCCGAGCACACTGGCGCGATGAGCTCCCGTCGCCGAGCGCACGATCGCGGGCAGACCGTGAACGCTGAGGAACCCGATGAGGGCGAACAGGCAGGCTTCCTTCGCCTCCTCGGGGACACCGAACTCGTCGATCAGCGATATCGGCACGTCAGCGAGACGTCGGCGAAGTCCGGTCATCAACGTGGGATTGCGTGTGCCACCCCCGGCGACGAACAGCTCGGTGACCTCGTACTCCTCGACGGCGCGGGCCACGGTCTCCACGGTGAGTGCGGCCAGCGTGGCGAGCAGGTCGTCGGGCGCGATCTCGCGGGTTCCCACCGCGGCCTGCAGGTACTCGAGGTGGAAGTACTCCTTGCCGGTCGATTTGGGGGCGGGAGTCTCGTAGTACGGGTCGGCGAGTAGGACCTCGAGCAGATCGACATCCACCGTGCCACGTGCGGCGCGCTCGCCATCGCGATCGAACGCCTCGCGACCCTCGGTGAGCCACCCCACCGCTGCGTCCATGAGCGCGTTCGACGAGCCGATGTCAAAGGCGATCGGCTCCCGCTCGGGTCCGACCACGGTGATGTTGGAGATCCCGCCCAGGTTGAGCGATCCCCGCACGACCACCGGGTGCACCCCCAGCAACAAGACGTCCAGCAGGCTCGCCAGTGGCGCGCCGTGACCTCCGGCGGCGATGTCGCGAATGCGCACATCCTCAACGATCGTGGCCCCGGTTCGTTCGGCGATCCACGCACCCTGTCCGAGCTGCAGCGTACCGAGCGCGTGCGCCCCCTCGACCCAGTGAAAGACGGTCTGGCCGTGCGAGCTCACGACGTCGGCTTGGCCGCCGAAGTACTCATCGGCGAGCGCGCCGGCCACTTCGGCGAAGTTCTGTCCAATCAGCGTGTCGAGTTGGCAGACCTCTTCGATGGTGGTGGTGTGCCCGGGCAGCACCAACTCGATGCGACGGTGCAGATCGCTGGGGTACTCGATGGAGTGATGGGCCAGCAGTTCGGCCGAGATGAGGTGATCGTCGAGCGAGAGGTTCATCGCGACCGCCTCGATCGCGTCGAACGACGTGCCCGAAATCATGCCAATGACTTTCATCCCGACCTCGTTCGTGTTCGCGGGTCCGACGCGTCGCGTAGACCATCGCCGAGAAAGTTAAATCCGATGACCGCGATCACGATGACGAGCGAGGGTCCAGCGAGAGTCCACCACGCGATGGCGGCCAGGCTGCTCGAGTTGCTCACCATCTCTCCGAGTGACTGGGTGGGTGGAGGCGGGCCCAGGCCGAGAAAGCTCAAACTGGCCTCGGCCAGAATCGCCCACGCGAGAGCGAGGCTGGTCTGGACCGCGATGACCCCGGTCACGTTGGGCAGGATGTGATGAAAGAGCAGACGAGTCCTCGAGTATCCCAGTACTCGTCCCGCCCGCACGAAATCGGACTCTCGCAGCGCCAGCACCGGCGTGCGCACCACGCGCACGTAGATGGGCACCCACCCGACGCCGATCGCGATGGAACTGTCGAGAATGCTCGGCCCGAGGGCGGTCACGATGGCCAGGGCGAACAGCACGGTGGGAATCGCAAACATCATGTCGGTCACGCGCATGATCGACGCGGATGTCCACTTGCCCAGAAATCCCGCGGCGATGCCGCCGAGGGATCCGATCACGCCCGAGATCGCAACCGCCAGGGCAGCGATCTCGAGGGAGACCCCGAGACCCTGCAGCGCCCCGGAGAAGACGTCACGCCCAAACTGGTCGGTGCCCATGAGGTGCGCCCACGAGATTCCCTTGAGCACCGCATTGGGGTTCTGGGCGTCAGCTGGATACGGCGTCCAGCCAGCAATCCCGCAGACCGCGCCGATCACCACCAGGGCGACCACGATTATGCCGATGCGGCCGTTTCGGCTACGCCACGTGGCGCGGATCCAGCCGCCACGACGCGCGACCATCTCTTCTTCCGCGACGGGATTGGGCGGGACCGGCTCAGCGAGTTCGATGGTCATCGCGGCCTCGTGCGCGGGTCAATCACGTTGTAGAGGACGTCGACCAGCATGTTCACGATGACAAAGCCTGCGGCAAAGATGAGCACCTCGCTTTGCACGACGGGAAAGTCACGATTGTTGATCGAGGTGATGAGGAGCCGACCCATGCCCGGCAGGATGAAGATCTGCTCGATGATCACGGTGCCTCCGAGTAAGTACCCGAGTTGAATGCCGCTCATGGTCGTCACCGCGGTGAGTGCGTTGAGGAAGAGGTGTCGCCAGATGAACGCCTGGCGCGACACGCCCTTGCCCAGGGCGGTGCGCGCGAAATTTAGGTTCGAGACTTCCAGGACCGCGGCCCGCGTGGTGCGCAGGATGGCCGCCGCGATACCCAGGCTGAGAACGAAGGCGGGAATGATGATCTGTTGAAAGTTCAGCCAGGGATTGGTGAACACACCGGCGAAGGGCAACGACGAGGGGAAGTAGTGGAACTTCGAGGACATGAAGACCACGACCACGGTGCCAAGGATGAAGGTCGGAATTGCCAGTCCGACGACCGAGATGACCTGACCGACGTCGTCTTGCCAGTAACCCGGATGCAGGGCGCTCCACATGCCAAAGCCGACCCCGATCAGAATGCCGAGCAGCATCGCGTAGAACGCCAACTCGAGGGTGACGGGAAGTGCGGTGCCGATCAACGTGCTCACTGGCTCGCGAGAGACGAGTGAGATGCCGAGGTTGCCGGTGAAGAGGGCGTGGAGCCACGACCAGTACTGCTGAAGCGCGGGCTGGCCGATGCCGTAGTAGTGGTTGAGGGCGGCCACCTGGCCCTTGGTCAGGAGGCCCACGCTCACGCCCATGGCGGCCGTGACCGCGTTACCCGGTAACAGTCGCAGTACCACGAAGATGATGATCGACACGCCGAAGAGAGTGACCACCATCGAAAGAATCCGCCGCACGATGGCTAAAAAGAAGCGCATCGTGCGGCGGACTCTCAGTAAGTCTTAATGACGCCTAGGAGAGGCTCGTGTTAGCCAAGCTCGAGAGCTGCGTCGTGTTCACCGGCGACAACGTGAATCCCTTGACCGACGGCGACAGGGCCGCGAAGTCATTGGCGTCGAAGAGCCAGATCCACACCGCGTTACCGGTCAAGGTGTTGTTGAGCGCCTTCCAGTCAGCCTTTTGGCCCGCGGCCGTCGAGTTCTCGTCCCCGGCCAAGAGCTCCTGCTGGAGAGTCTTCGAGCTGTAGCCCGCGGGAACCCCGAGGTCCGCACCAGCGCCGAAGTAGCGGCCGTACATCACGTAGGGGTCCGGGTCCGCTCCGTTCTCGGCGAAGGCGGCTTGGAACTTGCCCTTCAGCCAGTCCTGGATGTACGCGTTGGAGGCCAGGTTGGTGATGGTCATCTTGATGCCGACCTTAGCCAACTCGCTCTGCATCGCCACCGCCTGAGCTGCACTGGTCGAGTCGAGGTCCGTAGACGTGATGGCATTGAATGTGAAGCCCTTGGGCTTGCCCGCCTCCTTCAGGTACTTCTTGGCCATCTTGTCGTTCGTGGTCGGGCAGACCGCCGAGACGGGGTTCGAGGCGTACGGGCCTAGCGGCACGGGGCCCACAACCTTGCCTTCACCGAAGACGGCGTCCTGGAGGATCTGCTTGCGGTTCGTCGCACAGGCGATCGCCAGGCGAGCGTCCTTGTTCGACAGCACCCCGTGCTTGTCCTGGAGCTGCAAGGCACGGTACGACAGGTCCAGGACCTTCTGCACCGGGAAGCTCTTGGGCAACGTATTCACGACGGTCGGCTGGTCGAGCAGTCCCATCTGGATGGTGCCCGCTTCCAGCGCGGCGGCGATGGACTGCTCGGTGGGAATCGTCTCAAGTTCGACGCTCGACAGCGCCGGCTTGCCGCCCCAGTAATTCGCGTTGGCCGTCATCGTGAACGACGTGTTGGGTACCCACGAGCCGTATACGAAGGGGCCAGTGCCATCGGGTTGGGTCGCGATGGTGCCCGCGGTGATGGCCGCGGCTGGCATGATCGCCATGTTGACCGTGGCGAGACCTTCGAGGACCGACACGTCGGGGTGACTCATCGTCAGCACGACGGTGTTGGGTCCGGAGGCGGCGATGTTCGTCACCGAGCCGATGAAGGACGCGGACGGGTCGGCCGTCGCGGTCGCTTCGGCGCGGTTGAGCGACGCCACCACGTCTGCCGAGGTCATCGTCGAACCGTCGTCGAACTTGACGTTCTGGCGAAGATTCAGCGTGAGCGTCTTGTTGCCGTTCGAGAAGGCCCAACTCGTCGCGAGGTCGGGCACGATCTGCAGATTGGCGTTCTCTTGAACGAGCGTCTGGTAGATCAGCCCGAGCGCCTCGAAGTCGAGGAAGTTCGTGACCACGTCCGGGTCGATTTTTTGCACGCTGCTCACGGAACCGATAACGAAAGTCGAACTCGCAGCCGATGATGAACCTGAGCTCACGATCGCCGTCGAGAACAGGCCCACGCTGCTCACCGCTAAGAGTGCCGAGGCTGCGCCCCGTAATCCGATTATTCGCTTCATTAACGCCCCTTTGGTCTGAAGTCAAAGTTCTTACTTGAGTGCGACACTATCCGTGACCTTTGGTCCAGTCAAGTCGCCACTTGTTCTATGTTGTACGGTTCGAGCAGGAATGCTGTGCCCAAAAAAAGGGAACTTTCCAATTATTGGACTAATCAATTGACCGGACCAATCACTATTGGTAGATTGAGCCAAATCCACCGAATCAGGTGCAATACCCCTTGTGGAGGATCGTGATCAAGGAACCAGGCGTGCTGACGGAGACTCCCCTAAGTGGTCCGAAATACCAGAGCGTCCACGACGCGCTGCTCCTGGCGATCGAGGGCTTGCCCGCGGGCACAGCCATGCCCACCGAGCGCGAACTCTGCACCACCTATGGGGTGTCGCGCGCGACCGTGCGCCAAGCGCTCGGTCAGCTCGAAATTGAGCAACGGATCTTTCGCCGTCAGGGCAAAGGCACCTTCGTCGCTCGGCCCAAGATCGACCAGCGCCTCGAGCTCACCAGCCACACCGAGGGGATGAAGGAGCGCGGTATCTCGCCGAGTTCCAAGCTCATCGACGTGCGTCGCATCCCCGCGGGACTCGATGTCGGAGCGCAGCTCGATCTCTCTTCGAAGGCCGAAGTTCTGCGCATCGAACGACTCCGCCTCGCCGACGGCGAACCGATCGCGATTGAGGTCGTCTATTTGAATGCGGACCGCTTCGACGGCATCACCGCAGCGCTGAGTGACAACGCATCGCTCTACCAACTCCTCGCCACCAACTACGGGGTGGAGTTGGCCTCGGCAGAAGAGACGATCGAGGCGGTCGTCGCCGAGGGTCGCGAGGCGGGGCTCCTCAAGTGCCAGGCGGGCATGCCTCTGTTGATGTTGTCGCGACGCACTCTGGACACCAGCGGTCAACCCACCGAGTTCGTGCGTTCGCTCTATCGCGGCGATCGCTACCGCTTCCAGACGGGCCTGCAGCGCCCGCGAACGTGGGGCACTGCACCGGTGGCGTCGAATGAACTCATCGTGCGCGTTGCGCGACCCGACGACGCCGATCAACTCGCGACAGTTTTTATTGAGGCGTGGCGAGGTTCCTATCGCGGCGTGGTCGATGACACGATCATCGACGCCCTGTACCACCCTGACGTTGCCAGTTGGTTGCGCAACTTGGTGGAGAACACCGCGGCGCGCACGGTCGTCGCCGAGAAGAACGGACAGGTGCTCGGCTTCACCCGCTTCGGCGACGAGACGGGCAACCCGTCTCGCGGACACGTCTTTGCTCTCTATGTCGACCCGTCCGAGAGCGGTCACGGAGTGGGCCGACGACTCCTCGATCGCGCCATCGGCGAACTCGATCCCATGTCGACGCGCGAAGTGTCGCTGTGGGTCTTTGAGGATAACGAACGAGCGCGTCGCTTCTATCAGGCGGCCGGATTCGCTCCCGACGGGCTGCGGCGCGTCGAAGAGCTCTACAAGGCCCAAGAGATCTCGATGACCCGTCGAGCGGCACGAGGCCCGCGTCACGCCATCCCGCCCGACCTCGACTCCCCCTTCGCACCCGCGTCATGAGCGTTCGCTCGCCGCGTCTGCACGTCGAACTTTCGCGCGCAGCGGGCGGGCTGCCCGTGGACGTGCGAGACGAACTCGTCGAGGCGCTTCTCTCGATGACCGAAGATGGCTTCCCAGTTGGGTACAACTTCACGGTTGTGACGAAGTCCGCCACGCTCTTTCGCGCGTGGGGAGGATTCGCGAACGCGCTCGATCCGATCCTGGAAACCGAGAGCGACACCATCTACGACCTCGCGTCGCTCAGCAAAGTCGTCTCGACCACCACGATCGCTCTCTGGCTGGTGCAGAGTCGCCGATGGCGCCTCGATGATCCCGTCTCTCAGTGGCTCACCGACTTTCCTCGCGATGACCTCACTCTCTCCCAACTCCTCACCCACACCTCGGGCATCATCCCCCATCGACCTTTCTTCCACTTGGGCCAAGATCCGAGGGCCATCCGTCGCGCCGTCTACGCCGAGGCGGCCACGGGCGGCCCGACCGGCGACGTCCTATACAGCGACCTCAACTTCATGCTGCTCGGCTGGGCCGCCGAGCACTGCACTCGCGAATCACTCGAGCGACTTTTCCACGAGGTCGTCGCTGCGCCCCTCGGTATGAGCGAGACCCGCTATCGCCCCCTTCGACGGCAACAAGGTCGTATCGCCGCGACCGAGCGCAACGGAGATCAGCGTCTCACGAAACAACTGGTGTGGGGTGAGGTGCACGACGGCAACGCGTGGGCCCTCGGCGGCGTGGCCGGTCACGCCGGGCTCTTCTCGACGAGCGGCGACCTCACTCGTTTTGTTCAGTCCCTGCTCGGCGCGCGCGCACCACGCGTGTTGAGCTCCTCGAGCATCTCATCGATCTCACGATCACCGGTCGGCACCCAACCCGACGTGCGCGGTCTTGGGTGGCGTCTGGACCCGACCGCGTGGGGACCTTGGCCCCTCGATACCTTGTGGCACACCGGATTCACCGGTACCTCGCTGCTCGTGGCCCCGAGCGCCAATCTGGGAGTTGTTCTGCTCACCAACGCCATTCACCCCGCGCGTCAACTCGATCGCCACGAGGACATGCGCGCCTGCCTGCACTCGATTGTGGCGAAGAGCCTGACCTGATGGAACCGACCGACCTCGAGTTCTTAGAGCAGCTGGGCACCGAGCAAGTACGCCATGAACTCGCGGACCTCGATCAGCTTTCGGTCTCGGAGCTCGTCGACTTGATGTGCGCCGACGTACGCCAAGTGCCCGCCGCCCTCATTGCCGCCGAGGCCCAGATCACGAACGCGGTCGGTGACATCGTGGGTCGCATGGAGCAAGGCGGGCGCCTCATCTACGTCGGAGCAGGGACCGCGGGTCGCCTGGGCATGCTCGACGCCGCCGAAGCGGGACCCACCTTTAACGTCACCGAGGGTCAGGTCGTGGGCATCCTCGCCGGCGGCAGCAACGCATTCGGCGTGCCGATTGAGAACGCCGAGGACGACTATCAGGGCGGCCGTGACGCCGTGAAGTCGCTTTCGATTTCGCCTTCCGACAGCGTCGTAGGTATCTCGGCGAGCGGACGTACCCCGTACGTCTTGGGCGCCATCGACGAAGCCAGCGCCGCAGGTGCCCTCACGGTGGGCCTCGCCTGTAACGTCGGCACACCGCTTGGCCTCAGCGTCGATCGGCCCATCGAAGTTGCGGTGGGCCCCGAACTCATCGCCGGCTCCACGAGGATGAACTCGGGCACCGTGCAGAAGATCGTGCTGAACGTCATCTCCACCGCGACCATGGTTCGTCTCGGCAAGACCTACGGCAACTTGATGGTCGACTTGCGCCCCACCAACGAAAAGCTTCGCGACCGCTCGGCGCGCATTGTCGCGCGCATCACCGGAGCCTCACTCGAAGATGCGCACGAGACTCTCATCGCGAGTGGTTGGAGGGTCAAAGTCGCCTCGGTGATGCTGATCGGACGCGTCGGCGCCGACGAGGCGAGCGAGCGACTGGATTTCTTCGACGGCCGACTTCGCCCCGCCCTGGACTCCTTTCGCGCCCCCGCTTTGGTGTCGCACGGCACCGATCACTGGACTCGACTCGGCGTCGCCGCCGCATTCGTGAGTGGTTCATTGGTCGAAGGCGACGTCGCTATCCACGACGGCGAGATTGTGGCGGTGGGACTCTCTCGCCCCGGCAGCGGCATCGCCATCGCCGGTCTCGTCGACGCCCAGGTCAACGGGTACGCCGGCGTCGATCTGTTAAACGCCGAGGTCGACGAGATCCTGGAAATGGGTCGCGCGCTCGAACGCGATGGCGTCGTGGCCTACCAGCCCACGCTGATCACGAGCGAGTTCGACCAGACCCGTCGCGCGACCGAACGACTCCACACCGCGAGAGAGATCCGCGTCGATGGTGCGTTCATCCTGCCCGTTCACCTAGAGGGACCGTTTTTATCGCCGCATCGTTCGGGCACGCACCCTCTCGCGCTGCTTCGTTCCCCCGACCTCGAACTGCTGGGCCGACTGCTCGATCTACCGGACGTCGGATTCATGACTATCGCGCCCGAACTACCCGGCGCACTCGATCTCATCACGGAGTGTCGTCGTCGCGGCGTGAGCGTCTCGCTCGGGCACAGCGCGGCCAACGCGCAAGAGGCCGAGCGCGGTTTCGACGCCGGGGCGACCACCGTTACCCACCTCTATAACGCGATGGAGCCGATGAGCGCTCGCTCGCCCGGCCTCGCCGGAGCCGCCCTCGCCCGAGCCGACGTCACGATCCAGTTCATCGCCGACGGTCAGCACGTCGACGATCACATGATGCGCCTCGCGCTCGTGGCGGCGACCAATCGATGCGTCGTGGTGACCGACGCCCTGGCGGCCGCTGGCTGCGATCGCCCCGTCGTGCAGCTCGGCGATGTCACGGTCACGGTGCTCGACGGTGTGGCGCGCAGGGAAGATGGGACGATCGCGGGCAGCATCGCACGATTGCGCGAGAGTCTGGCGCGCCTGCACACCCTGGGGCTTTCTCACGTCGAGGCGCTCAACGCCGTCATTGCTCGCCCGGCCGCGATGCTTGGCGCGACGGAATTGGTGGCGATGACCCCGGGTTCACCCGTGCACGTCATCGTCCTCAACGACGCGCTTGAAATGATGTACCGCGTGTCACCCGAAGGGCGCGTCGATTTCTAAAGCGCCGACCTAGGATGAGCCGACGTATGGCAGCCAACCCGGACCGTCTGATCGTCAGTGTGTCCGATGCCAACTTGGCCGCCGCACTTCGTGACATCGATGGCGTGGACGTGGTGGTCTGGGACATGAGCGTTCCCTCACCCGTGCCCGCCATCGATCTCCTGGTACCGCCGTTCCTCGGCGGCAGCGACTGGACCAAACAGCTCTCGAGCGCCAAGATCCGCCTCGTGCAAAGCCCCATGCTGGGCTACGACGGCATTGCGGAACTCTTGCCAGCCGGGATCGTCTTCGCGAACGCCGCATCGGTCCACGAGACCTCCACGTCCGAGCTCGCACTCGCGCTCATCCTGGCCATGCAGCGAGGTATTCCGGACTTCGTGCGAGCAGCCGAACGCGGGGAGTGGAAGCGTGGGTGGCGCCAGAGCCTGGCCGATCGACGTGTTCTGCTCGTCGGCTACGGCGGTGTGGGCAAAGCCATCGCTCAACGCCTCTTGCCATTCGAGGTCGTGCTCACCCGCGTGGCCCAGCATCAGCGCAGCGATGAGTTCGGAGACATTTACGGAATTGAGTCACTGCCCGACCTACTACCCGATGCCGAAATCGTCATCATTGCCGTCCCGCTCAACGCCAGCACCACTCACCTCGTTAATGACGCCTTCCTTTCGCGGATGAGTGACGGCGCGATGCTCGTCAACATCGCGCGGGGCCAGGTCGCCGACACCGATGCGCTGTTGGACCACGCTCGCTCGGGACGTCTCCGATTTGCCTTGGACGTCACCGACCCCGAGCCGTTGCCCGAGGGCCACCCACTCTTCGCACTCGAGAACGTCCTGATATCACCCCATGTGGGAGGGGCCACGAGCGCTGCCATACCGCGGCTCATTCGTCTCGTGAAGGCACAGATCGAACGGCTACGCGATGGCGAGGAGCCTCTCAACGTCGTCATTCGCACCTGAGTCGAAGACTTTGTTTGTTAGAGCCTTTGGTACATGATGTGAAGCCCGACCAAGCCGCGTGAGGCGGAGTCGAAAGCCTCAGGTACCGTCGCAAGAATCTCGAATCCCAGGCTTTGCCAGAGCCCGACGGCCGCCGTATTGGTTTCCACCACGGCGTTGAACTGCATCGCGGCGTAGCCTTCTCGGCGCGCCCAACTCAGAACCTCTATCCCGAGGGCCCGGCCCACGCCGCGACCCCGGGCGTTGGGATCGACCATGAAGCTGGCCGTGGCGATGTGCGCACCGCGACCGGGACGATTGGGTCCTGCCTTGGCCGAGCCCACGATGCGACCGTCATCGATGGCCACGATCACTCGAGTCGGCGGCTTGTCCATCCACAGCGCGCGAGCCTCGTCGCTCGAGATTCCCGGTGGGTACGCGTAGGTCTCTCCCGCCGCGAGGATCGCCGAGAAGATGGGATAGAACGAGGGCCAGTCCTCGTCGCGCGCGTCACGAATGTTCATCAGCGCTGAAGCGTACCGGTGGTTTTTTCGGGGCGATCTTTGAACCAGATAAGACTCGTGCCCGAGTGCCCCGGCAACTCGATCGCGCGGCTCACCTCGCCGAGCAGGGTGAATCCGATCTTGGGTGGCACCGAGGCGCTGGGAATGTTCGCCTTGTCCATGCGAATCTGCACTCGATCGACGTCGAGGTACGCAAACGCCGCCTCCGTAAGAGCACCCGCCGCGCTGCTCGCGTACCCGCGGCGGGTTCGGTCGGTACGCACCCAGTAGCCAATTTCCACGCAGCGCGGATCATCCTTGAAGTGAAGGCCATTCGTGCCGACGATGTCTCCGGTTCCGACTTCCACCAAGGCGAAGGTCCAGTCGATGTTCTCGTCAAAGTGCGACTCCGCGGCAACCAAGAAAGCCTGGAGGTCCTCACGCCCGAGAGGTCCCGCGGCCCACGTCATCCAGGGGTGGAGCTCGGAGTAGCTCGCCATCGCCGCGTCGAGCAGTTGGTCGCACATGTCGACGCGAACGCGCTTCAGTTCCAGATCACCGGCGCTGAGTCGATCGGGCAGGAGAGCCATAGGAAAGTAGACCACGAGGCCATGGCCCGTGCGACCGGATGATCGCCGCGCGCGAAAACTAGCCTGCAGACGAGAAAGGATGCGACGTGGCACGAGAGCGACGAGGGGTGTTCGGCGAAGCGGTGGATGAGTACGCCCGGGCCCGCCCGGGGTATCCCGATGCCATGATCGAGGACATTCTGGCCTACGCCGATCCGGCCAATGAGATCCTCGAGGTCGGCGCGGGAACCGGCAAAGCGACGCTGTCCTTCGCCTCACGAGGTGTGACCATGACCTGCCTCGAGCCAGATCCGCGGATGGCGGAGCGCCTGCGAAGAGAGTGCGCGCCGTATCCGAACGTGACGATCGAAGTCAGTCGTCTTGAGGACTACTCACGCCCGCTGGCCTTTGACGCCTTGATTGCCGGCCAGTCTTGGCACTGGGTCGATCGCCTACGCCGCTGGGACCTGGCGTACGAAGCAGTGCGCGACGGTGGCACCATCGCCCTGTTTTGGAACGCGTACGTCATCGCTGATGAGGCGATCCGTCGCGAACTCCGGGCGATCGATGAGCGCTACTCGGTCGACACCAGCCACTACGGAGTCACGGGAGACGACCTCGAGGGTGACGAAATCGAACTGGAAGAAGGCTGGCCCGCCTACGACCTCGTCCCTGACTCGAGATTTGAGGACTTCGTCAGTCGTCGCTACCGGCGCCATTTGGAGTACGACGCCGAGACCTTCATCGACCTGCTCGCCTCCACGTCCGCCTATCGCTTATTGGAGGAGAGCGATCGAGGGCATCTCTTCGAGGACGTCCGAGCCGTTCTCGCTCGCTACGCCGCTCCAATGGCAATGACGGTCATCACCGATCTCTTTCT
>JBEKYI010000016.1:0-22819 GCA_049511155.1 Acidimicrobiales bacterium | reverse complement strand
GGCGCAAGTTCAATCCGTTGCGCGAGAACATCGAAGGTCAGCGCCTCATCGTGGTGGACGACTCCATCGTGCGTGGCACCACCACCAAGGCGCTCGTCTCACTGTTGCGCGACGCCGGCGCGGCCGAGGTGCACTTTCGCATCTCCTCGCCGCCCTTCGTGTGGCCCTGCTTCTACGGCATCGACACCCCCACCCGCGACGAGCTCCTCGCCGCCAACCACACGGTCGAGGAGATGAACGAGTTCATCGGTTCGGATTCATTGGAGTACATCACTCTGGAGAACCTGCGCGCGGCCATACAACTTGACGGAGAGTGCTGCGACGCATGCCTGACGGGTGCCTACCCCGCGCCGATCCCGGTCGCGATCGGAGCGGGTAGCCGCTGGTGAGTCGGCTCCTCGAGATCGAGGGCGCTCGCACGTACGAAGACGCGGGCGTGTCGATCGCGGCGGGCGACGATGTGGTGGCGCGCATTGCGAGCAGTGTGGCGAGCACGATTCGCCCGGGCGTTCTCGGGGGCATCGGCGGATTCGGCGGGCTGTTCTCGCTCGATATTCAGAGCTATGTGGAGCCCGTCCTGGTCGCGTCGGCCGACGGAGTCGGCACGAAGCTCGAAGTCGCTCGACTCGCTCAGCGCTACGACTCGGTGGGCATTGACCTCGTAGCCATGCTGGTCGACGACCTCGCCTGCGTCGGCGCCGAACCTCTCTTCGTTCTGGACTACGTCGCGACGGGACTCGTGAACCCCGAGCAATTGGCGGTGCTTGTGGAGGGCGTCGCCGAGGGGTGCCGGCGGGCGGGGACCGCGCTCCTGGGTGGCGAGACCGCCGAGCACGGTGGCGTGATGAAGCCCGACGACCTGGACCTCGCCGGCTTCGCCGTGGGAGTGGTGGAGAAGGGCGACGTGCTCTCCACGGATCGCGTGCGCGCGGGCGACGCGCTGGTGGGCCTGCACTCGCCCGGACTTCGCTCGAATGGGTACTCGCTCGCGCGCGAGATTTTGGTGCGCGACGCGGCATCACTGGCTGAACCGGCGTACGAGGGGTCGGCGCGGACCCTGGGCGATGAACTGCTGCTTCCTTCGCTCATCTACGCACCGGTGGTGCTGGCGCTCACTCGCCAACTGGGTGCCGCGATTCACGCTGCGGCCCACATCACCGGTGGCGGGATCGTCGGCAACGTCGTGCGAGTGGTGCCCGGTGACTGCGACGCAGTGGTTGACATGGCGAGTTTTGAGACACCCGAGATCTTCTTCGAGATTCAGCGTCGCGGACCCGTCTCGGCCGACGAGATGGTGCGCGTCTTTAACTGCGGTCTTGGCATGGTCCTAGTCGTCGAGTCCGAATCGGCGAACGAGGCAGTGACGTTGGCCGAATCGATGGGTGTCGGAGCCTCAGTCGTGGGCGAGGTTCGTGCCGGCACGGGACGAGTGGACTTGACGTGAGCACGCCACGCGAGCGAGTACTCGAGCACCTCTTGGCGCACTCGGTGCGTCGCGGTGACTTCACGCTGAAATCGGGCCGCAAGTCGACCTGGTTCATCGACTCCAAGCAGACGATCTGTGCGCCGGAGGTCATGGTCGACCTGGCGACGCTCGTACTCGAAGCGATACCCGAGGACGCCACCGCCATCGGGGGACTCACCATGGGAGCGGACGGCGTGAGCTTCATCACGGCCGGCGTGGCCGCGACGCGCGGGAGGATGCTGAACGCGTTCAGCGTTCGCAAGGAAGAAAAAGATCACGGGGCCGGCGGTCGCCTCGCTGGGGTCCTGTGCGCCGGCGATCGAGTGGTGATCACCGAAGACACGGTGACGCGCGGTACGAGTCTGCTCGAGGCCTGCCACGTCGCCCAGGCGCTCGGCGCCGAGGTGGCGGTCATTCTCGCGGTGGTTGACCGCGGCGGCACGGCCGCGGCCATGACCGCAGCCGAAGGTCTCAGCTTTCGCGCGCTCTTCAGCGCGCCGGATCTGGGCTTCCCCTACGAGGGCGCGTAGCCCTCAAGGACCTTGAGGACGCGAGAGCGCCACTCGTACATGATCGGGTAGAGCTCGTTGGGCGTGTGGCCGAAGCGAAGCACGAGCGCGTCGAGCGCGGGCACCACGCTGATCTGCTGACCCTCGTACCCGCTTGCCCAATACGTGCCGTACTCGTCTCCGGTCACCCACCACTGCCACGAGTAGAAGGTCCCGCTTTCGTCATCGATGCTGTAGGGCACCTGGGCCGTCTCGGCCCAGGAACGAGAGATCAGTTGACGTCCGTCCCACTCGCCTCCGCGCAGGTACAACAGTCCGAACTTGGCGAAGTCCAAAGCGGTCGCGTGTACGTAACTCGAGGCGACGAAGACACCACTCGTATCGAAGGTCGCTTCGGCGCTGGTCATGCCGAGCGGTCCAAAGAGACGCTGAAGAATGAAGTCGCGATACGCGTCGCCATATCCCACAACGTCGGCCACGATGCGACTGAGCACGTTGGTGGTGCCCGAGGAGTAGTTGAAGAACGCTCCCGGTTCGTGGGCGAGGGGCAGTTGGGCCGTGAAGGCCGCCATGTCATCTTTGCCCTCGCCGAAGAGCATCTCGATGACGTGACTGGTCTGGCCGAGTTCGTACTCCTCGACGAAGGCGAGTCCGTCGCGCATCTCGAGCAGGTCCCGGATGGTGATCTCGTGGCGCGGGTCCGAGGGATCGGCCCACTCGGGGACCGGGGCGAGTTGATCGGGGCTAAGGCGACCCTCGTCGACCAGGGTGCCAATGAGGAAGTGCAACATGGACTTGGCCATCGACCACGACAGCAGCGGACTCGCTTCCGTGATGGGATCGGCCGGACGGTCGAAGAACTCGCGCACGCCCCCGTAGCGCTCGGCGAGCACCCGTCCGCCCTGGATCACCAGGACCGCGTTGGTCAGCGCAAATTGCTCCGCCGTAAACATCTCGTCCACCAATTCGTCGAGCTCGGCCTGGCGTGGATGGGTCCCGCGGGGCCACTCTGCCGTGGGCCACTCGACCCCGTTCGGTTGCGGCGCACAGGCGGGGGTGACGTGGGGAAGGGTGCTCATGGCACTGTCATTGTGCCACGGGTCGCCTGTCACATCCCCCACCTACCTTGAGACCATGAGCTCGCCACGCGAACAGGTCAGTGCGCACTACCTGTACCGTTCTGTCGGCCCGCTGCGTCGTGGTGCGGAGACCGTGTACTTGGTCTCGCGCCTCGAGGGCTCCAATGTTCTTGCCCGGATTGAAGTGGTCGAATCGGCCGGAGCCTCCCTGCGGCGAGCGCTTCATCCGAGCAAGTCTCGCGAGGCACCGCTGCGGGTCGTGAGTCCGTGGCTCCCGACGGTGAGCCGGCATCACGCCAAGGCTCGGGTCACGTTGGCGTCATGACTGAGGCCAGACACGAAGAAGTGGTCGAGACCGGCGTCGATCCGGTGACCTCACGCTTTTCAGGCGCGCGCTCTACCAACTGAGCTACTCGACCTCCTCGTCACCCCCGAAGGGGTGTCGAGCGGACCTGACGGGATTTGAACCCGCGACCTCCGCCTTGACAGGGCGGCGTGCACTCCGAGCTGCACCACAGGTCCTCGGTGTTCTCGAGGTAAACCCCGAGACGCGAAGGATCAGTCTATCCGCAGCGCCTAGGCGTTCAAAAAGGCGGTGACGCTTCTGCGCTACTCGTTCTCGAGGACTAAGCAGAAGGGATGTCCCACGGGGTCGAGATAGACCCGAAACGAATCGCCCGGTTGGAACGCCGCTTTGGTCGCTCCCACCGCCAGGACGTGGGCCTCGCCTTCGTCTAAGTCGGCGACGGCGAAGTCGAGGTGCAGCTGTTGAGGGACCGGTCCTTCGGGCCAGGTGGGTGCGACGTAGTGGGGAACCTTCTGGAAACCCAGGATCGAGCGGCCGTTGTCTTGCACTTCGATCCAGGTCACGTCTTCGGGCGCGAACCCATTCAGGGGCTCGACCTTTAGTCCGGTGAGGTTGGCGTAGAAGTTCGCCAAGGCGAGAGGGTCCGGACAGTCCAGCGCGGTGACGCGAAGCGTGATGCTCACGAGTCGCCCTCGTCGGGCTGGGCGCCGCCACGCATCACGGTCATGGTCGTGCCGTTGGTCGGTTCGATGAAGACGCTGATCGCGCTGCCGGGAACGGGCATCTCTTCAACCAAGACGGTTCCCCCGTGGCGTCGCACGATCTCGTGCACGCGCGCCAGCGAATCCACGACGTAGATCGGGCTCCACTGCGGTGCTTCGCCCGCCGATGATTCCGAGATGCTCGCGTACCACTGCTCGCCATTTCTCAGCACGCGCATGTCCGGATCCGGGGATTCGAGCGCATGTCCGCTCAAGGCGACGTAGAAGTCAGCGGCGCGGGCCGGATCGGGCGAGGAGTGGTCGAACCAGCCCGGGCTGTTCTCCTCAAAGGCGACACCGAAGCCGTGGAAAGTTCCAGGCTGCCAGAGCCCGAAGGTTGCTCCTTCCGGGTCGTTCACCATCGTCATCCGGCCGAGGTCCATAACGTCCATCACGGGCATCAGGCTCGTGCCGCCGAGTTCCGTGGCGCGGGCGATTGTTGCATCGATGTCACTGGTAGAGAAGTACGTCTGAAACGCCGCGGTCGTGGCGCCGTCGTATATACCCAGGCCCATCACTGGCTTTCCGTTGCACAGAGCCAGCGCGTAGTACCCGGTCTCGGGCGTGCCCTCTTCCCACGTCCAGTCGAACAGCGCGCTTAAGAAGGCGCGTCGATCGTGGTGCAACTCCTGGGAGGTGACCATTGAGTCGACCCAGCACGGGACGCCGTCATCAATCTTTGAGAGTGTTGTCATCGCGCCATCATGGCAGAGGTTTCGCGTTCTCGCTAGAGAAATATCCACCGTGCGATCGTCACGTTGCCGTCACTGGTTGAGGTGCCAGCACAAAACCTAGGATGCCTCCAACGACAACCGAAGGGAACACCATGCCAGTACGTACAGCCCGTTCAACGTGGACCGGCGGACTCCAGGACGGGTCCGGACGCGTCGAGCTCGTCAGCAGTGGCGTGGCCACGTTCGACGTCAACTTTCCCCGTCGCGCGGCGGACGACGCCGAGGGCGTCACCAGTCCCGAAGAACTAATCGCGGCCGCTCACGCCGCCTGCTTTTCGATGGCACTGTCGGGGGGAATCGCGGCGGCGGGTGGCACGCCTAAGTCCCTCGTCGTGACGGCTGACGTTCGCCTGGGTCCGGATCCCGCGGGCGGATTTCGGATCGCCGATATTCACCTCACCGTTCGCGGCGAGGTCGACGGGCTGGACGAGGCGGGCTTCGTGGCGGCGGCTGAAGCAGCCAAGGCCGGCTGTCCGGTCAGTAAGGCCCTCACCGGTACGACCATCACTCTGGACGCCGGCCTCGCCTAAGGGCTGGCTCGTCTAGTCGCGAGCGATCTTCTCCAGGGCGGGAAGAGCCGCTTCGATGGTGGCGCGCTCCTTCGGGGTGAGCTTCTCGAGCATCCGATTCATCTCGAGGGTTCGCTGACTCCACAGATCGCTCATCGTCGCGCGACCCAGAGCACTCAGCTCGATCAACGACGCGCGCTTATCGATGGGATCAATCGCGCGCTCGACGAGTCCTTGGGCTTCGAGGTCGGCCACTACCCGAGTGGCCGCCGGGGCGCCGAGGGACTCCTGGGCCGCGATGGCGCTGATGCGTAGTGGTCCTAAGTCCTCGATGGTCGATAGTGCGGACACTTGGGTGGCACTGAGGGTCGAGGCGCCCTGACGTCGAAGGGCGCGCACGACCCGCGAGAGAGCCAGGCGCAGTCGCGCCGCGTCGACGACCTCGTTGGTTGAGAGCACGCTCATCGCACCACCTCTGCTTCGATGGCGATCTCTCCGGGCACGCCACCGGAGCTTTGGGCCAGTTCGGCTTCGTGGTCAATGACGCGAGCAGCCTGGTGAATGAAACGTTCTCCGCGCAGTGCCGAGAAGATCGCACCGATCACCGCCATGGCAATGGCGACCGTAAAGACGATCACGAGGCCATGGTGGAAGGGGGCACTGATGAGGAGGGGAAAGAACGTCTTACCCGTGAGGTGCAACCAACTGGCGGAAGTGACACCCGCGTGGCTCTGCGAGACGAGCAAGGTCTTGAGGGGGTTGAAGCCGAGGAATGATGAGAACAGGCTTCCCACCACCGGCGTGTGAGCCGCCGCGTGGGCGGAGCTGGCGGAGACGCCCGCCGTAGTGAGGCCCTTGGTGATGGCCTTGGGCAAGGTGCTGGTGAGGCCGATGATCATGAGCGAGAAGAAGATGCCCGTGGACAGGACCATGCCGGTGTTCATGAAGGCGGCCTGAATACCGGCCGCACCGCCACGCTGGTCGGCGGGCACCGAATTCATCACCGCAGCCGAATTGGGCGCAGCGAACATACCTCCACCGATGCCGTTGGCCGCGACGATGAGTGCGAACTCCCAGTAGGTGAAGTTGGGCGCGAGGACAAGCAGTCCGAGGAAACTCAGGGCAAAGATCACCAGGCCAACCGTCGAGATCACGCGTGCGCCGTGTCGGTCCGAGAAGTAGCCCGAGATCGGACCGGCCGCCAGGAAACCCACCGTGAGCGGGAGCAACGAGATGCCTGCCCACAAGGGCGTGTCGGCGTAGCTGTATCCGTGGAGCGGCAACCAGATGCCTTGGAGCCAGATGATCAGCATGAACTGCAGGCCACCGCGGGCAATGGCGGTGAGCAGGCCGGCGCTGGATCCCATGAAGAAGGCGCGGATCTTAAACAGCCGCAGATTGATCATGGGAGCGGTGACGTGGTTCTCGATGAACAAGAACGCGGCGAAGCAGACGACAGCCATCGCAAAGGAGCCCATCACGAGTGGTGAGGTCCAGCCCATCGAACTAGCTCCGTGGGGCTCAATGCCATAGACGATGCCCACCAGCAACGCAGTGAGGCCCACGCCGAAGGTCAGGTTGCCCCACCAGTCGATCTTGGCTGGCGTGCGGATCCCGTTATCGCGCAGGCTCTTGTAGCTCCAGACGGTGCCAATAATCCCGAAGGGAACCGAGACCCAAAAGACCAGGCGCCAGTCGACGATGGAGAGCAGTCCACCGGCGATGAGTCCGATGAACGATCCGCCGATGGCGGCGATCTGATTCACGCCCATCGCGAGACCGCGCTGGTTGACGGGAAAGGCGTCGACCAAGATCGCTGCGGAATTGGCGAAGAGCATCGCCCCGCCCACGCCTTGGACGAGTCGCAGCACGACGAGCCACAAGGCGCCCGAACTTCCGGAAAAGGGGTCGAGCGCGAGCAGCGCCGACGCGACCGAAAAGACGGCGAATCCGAGATTGAAAACACGCACGCGACCGACGATGTCGCCGAGTCGGCCGAGGCTGATGACGAGCACGGCGGTGACGAGGAGGTAGCCCATGAGGACCCAGAGCAAGTAGCCGACGTTGCCCGGCGCGAGGGGATTGATGTTGATGCCTCGAAAGATTGCCGGCAGCGAGATCAGAATGATCGAGGAGTTGATCGTCGCCATGAACATGCCCAGCGTGGTGTTCGTCAACGCGATCCACTTGTAGCGATCGTGATCGAGATCCTTGAGTGCGGGCATTTCCCTACCGATCCGGCTAATTAGGTGCTTATTAACAAGCAATCATATCGGCTGGGGTGAATCGCGTGACCTTAAGGCAAGCGGACGCGTCCCTCCTGGTCGAGGGGCCAGCCGGGATTGTGCGCCACCTCCCAGGGATGACCTTCGGGGTCGACGAAAACACCCGAGTAACCACCCCAGAACGTCGCCGCTCCTGGGCGAGTGATGGTGGCCCCGGCGTCTGAGGCGTCGTTCAGCGTGTCGTCGACGAGCTGGGGAGACGCGACGTTGTGGGCCAGAGTGACGCCACCCCAGCCTCCTGAGTCCTCAACACCGGAGTCCTCGGCGAGCAGGGTGCGATCCCACAGAGCGAGGACCATGCCCCCGGCCTGGAAGAAGACAACCTCTTCGTCGGATGTTCCACGTCGCCAGCCCAGCGCTTCGTAAAACGCGCGGGCGCGAGCGAGGTCGCGCACGCCCAGAGTGATCAGTGAGATGCGTTGGTCCATGACGCCATTGTGGACCCTCGGCGTGACAGCGCGTGATAGGAAAGTCTCATGCCCATCACTGACATCGGAATCGTCTCGGTGCCCGTCACCGATCAGGATCGTGCGGTCGCGTTCTACGCCGGTGTGCTCGGATTCGACGTGATCAACGACTCACCGATGGGACCCGACATGCGCTGGGTTCAGTTAGCGCCGCCCGGCGCGACCACGACCATCACCCTGGTGACCTGGCTGGAGAAACTGAAGCCGGGGTCCTGCAGTCTGTTGCTCAATACCGATGACCTCGATGGCGACATCGTAAAATTCCGCGCCGTTGGCGTCGACATCGGGGACGTGGCTGAAGAGTTCTGGGGACGATACGTGATGTTCGAAGATCCCGACGGAAACGGCATCATCCTGCGCGGCGCGCCCTCGTCGCGCTGACGGTACCGTTGCCCCAGAGATCCAATGACAACAGCCCACACCGAAACCGTCGACAAGTACCTCGAGGCGATCTACTACATCGACGCCGAAGGCGAAGTGGTGCGACCGAGCCGCTTGGCGTACTGGCTATCGGTGAGCGCGCCGACCGTCAGCAATGCGCTCGTTCGACTCAAGCGAGATGGGTGGATTGACGTGGGCAGCGACCGCAGCGTTACGCTCACCGAAAGTGGCCGGGCGACCGCCACGAGTTTGGTGCGTCGCCACCGAATCCTCGAGCGCTGGCTTACCGACGTACTGGGATTCGACTGGGCGACGGCCGACGTCGAAGCGGACCGTTTGTCCTCGGCGATCTCGGACGCGGTCGTCGACCAGATCGACACCTCGATGGGTCTGCCCGCGACGTGTCCGCACGGCAACGTGATTCCCGGGCGCGTCATCCCCTACGGCGTCCTCGTGGCGCTCGCCGATCTTGAGCCTGATGTGCCGGCCGTCGTGCGACGAATATCCGAAGTGGCCGAGCACGACGCACCAGCGCTGTTGTCGATGCTGGCCGATCACGCGATTCACGAAGGCAGCGAGGTGCGAGTCATCGAGTCGAACGTCGGGCCGAGTGAAGTGGCCCTGACGGTCGCGGGCAATGAGCTCGTTCTTTCCCTCGACGCCGCCCGTTTGATCTGGGTGCAGCCGACCTAGCGAGAACGAGACAAGCGGAGGCCATACTGTCTGGATGCCCGAGTTTCCGAGTCCTTCACTTCACTTCGGTTCGCGCTCCGAGGTGATGATCGCCTATCTCGACTACTTCCGCGAGGGCGTGATCGAACGCGTGCAGAGCATCTCTGAGGAGGAGACCCGATCGAGCCGACTCGCCTCGGGCTGGACGCCGATCGAGTTGCTGCGTCACTTGACCTTCGTCGAGCGGCGCTGGCTTGAGTGGGGCTTTGAGGGACAGAACGTGGAAGATCCGTGGGGCGATCGCCGCGACGATCGCTGGTATGTGAGTGAAGACGACTCACGCGAGAGCGTCATTGAGGAGTTGCGCTCGCGTGGTCGGCGTAGCGCGGCGATCATTCGCGAGAACGACCTCGACGTCCTGGGTCAACCGGGGCCGCGCTGGAAAGACCGCGACGACCCGCCCACACTCGATCGCATCCTGCTACATCTTCTGCAGGAGTACGCGCGACACCTCGGGCATCTCGACATCGTTGTCGAGATCGCCGGCGGGTCAACGGGCGAGTAGATGGGAAGCGAGTGGGGGCTGACCCCACGCCAAAGCATCGAGATGGAGGCACATCGGCGCGGCGAGAAGGAGCTCGTGCGCGACTGTGTGGCGATTCTGCAAGGTGGGCGTATCGATGACGGAACCCTGTTTGCATTGGCCGGCCCGGCGGCCGGTGCGCTCATGGAAGGCGGATGGGGCGGCGTGCATGGATATTGGCCCCGCGTGTGGGCGATGCGGAGCTTTCTCTACATCTGGGATCCGACGGCAAGTGGCGTGGTGATCTCGGGTGCGAAGGATTCGCACTGGCGGGTGCGCGAGATGTCCGCCAAGGTCGTCGCGCGACGTCGACTTGGTGACGCCCTGGACGCGATGAACGAATTGTGCGATGACGACGTCACCCGCGTGCGAGAAGCGGCCCACCGAGCCGTTGTTCGATTGGTGGAGGCGGACGCGTAAATCCCGCGGCGCGAGTGACAGGTGAGAGATATCCTGCGACCATGACAGAGTTTCTCGGACTACGTACCGTTATCTACCCCGCGCCCGATCTCGCCGCCTCAAAGGCATGGTGGTCTGAGTTTCTCGCCACGGAGCCGTACTTCGATGAGCCCTTCTACGTCGGCTTCAACCCCGGCGGGTACGAGCTTGGATTACTGCCCGATGCCGATCCCGCCGAGGGAGCACTCACGTTTTGGGGGGTGGAGAGTGTGTCGGACGCCGTAGATGCCGCACTCGAGTCAGGGGCCGCGCTGCACGGAGCGCCCACGGACGTGGGAGATGGCATTATCACGGCGTCAGTCAAGACGCCTGACGGATCCGTTGTGGGATTCATCTACAACCCCCACTTTCGCGCCACCACGTGAACTAAGGCGATCGTAAGTTTCGCGCGTGCATGTCGCACAAGCGCCGCGTGCGAACATGAGACGTGGTGCTTCCCCCCAGCATTCGCGCGCTGACGCTCACGGCACTCGTCGTCGCAACGATCACTCTCAGCGCGACGTCATCGGCGTCGTCGGCGACGATGCGCCCCGGCCAGGTCGTTACCGTGGAGGCGGCCACGCCACTCTCACGAGTCGCGGTGCTGCGTACGTGGCGTCTCACGAGTGCGGGCACGTACGTCCAAGAGTTCAAACCGGTGGTGGCGTTCGTGGGAGTCAACGGCGTGCGACCCACGCACGAAGGGTTGGGGCGGACCCCGGTGGGCGAGTTCACGTTGACCCAAGCCTTCGGCAACGAGCCCAACAACGGCACCCGACTGCCCTACACCTACGTCGGTCCCGACGACTGGTGGGATGAGAATCCCGACTCGGCAAACTACAACCGGCTAGTCGGCAGCGTGGTCTCACCGGGCGGCGACTCCGAGAACCTCTACTACTCGGGTCACGTCTACGCCCACGCGGTGGTCATCAACTACAACATGAATCCAGTCGTCAAGGGTGCGGGGAGCGGTTTCTTCCTGCACATCAGTTCGGGCGCACCAACCGAGGGTTGCGTCGCGATTCCCGAGGCCAATCTCAATCAAATCATGCGCTGGCTCAATCCGAGTCAGCACCCGATCATCAGTATCAACGTCGGCGCGGCCGCGCTCACGCCGCTACAACCTACGAGTCCGCCTTCGTCGTGACGTCGGTGGAGATGAATGTCCATGCCCGATTGAGCGCGATCACGAAAGACGTGAAGATCACGTAGCAGAGGCTCTCGATGATCCACTGCTCATGCGAGCGAACCAAGAGAATCACGCCCGCCGCGAACTCGTAGGCGTACGTCACGTTGCTGAAGGCCAGCACGTACACCTGGCCCTTGAAGTGCCGGTTCCTCAGGTGTATGTGCCACGTGTTCACGAGACAGAAGAGAGCCACGAAGATCATCCCGAGACCGATGTTGGTCTTGGGAATGATCGCGAGGATCGCCAGGCAGAACGCGTTGACGAGGCTGGTGAAGCTGCTGCCCGCCAGGGTGCGCACTTTGCCGAGGGCGTTCGGCCCGAGCACGAGCTCCGAGCGCAGAGAGATGGCCACGAACAGCAGTCCAATCATCGCGCCCGCTGCACCGGCGGCGACGATCATGAACTCCAGATACGAGTGCGGGACCACGATCTCTCTTTCGTGTTTCGATGAAGATTAGGTCAGACTTCCCGAGGGTTCACGCGAGACATAATGAAGATCATGGTTGAACGAGAGAGCATCTATGACTACGTGGGCGGAGGCGACGCCTTCCTCGCGCTGGCCTCCGCACTCAACGATCGGTGTCTGGCCGATCCGGTGTTGAATCATCCGTTTTCGCACCCGAGCCATCCCCAACATCTCGAGCGACTCGCCGCCTACCTGGGTGAGGTCTTCGGCGGCCCACCCGGCTACAGCGCACTGGGCGGACACTCCGCGATGCTCGAACAGCACGCGGGAACCGGTGCCGACGACGACTTCGCGGCGCGGTTTCTCGCCTGCTTCGATCTCGCCGTGGACGACGCGAACTTCCCCGACGACCCCGATCTTCGTCGAGTCCTGCACGACTACATGGCCTGGGCCACGAGCGAGGTCAATGACTACTCGCCGGTGGGCGTGAGTGCACCGACGGGTCTGGCTATGCCGTGTTGGTCTTGGGACGGTCCCGCGACGCCGGATGCCTACTCGCACTGACTAGCCTCAACTCCCTATGAGCGATTTTCGATCCGAAGTCTTTGCCTACGCCGATGAAGTAGTGGAGCGCTATGCCGCGCTCGACCCACTGTTCGCCACCGAGGCGGGAGTTGCGGGCTACGACGAGTACCTGCCCGACTTTTCGCCCGAGGGCACAGCCGTTCAGCTGGCCGCGGTCAAAGAGATGTGCGATCATCTCTCGTCGCTGTCGGCGACTGACGACATCGACCGCATCTCGTTGTCCGTCATGCGCGAACGCCTCGAGACGAGCCGGGGCCTCCTCGAATCGGGCGAGTCCGAGCGGCTCATGAGCGTCATCCACTCGCCCCTCTCCGGCGTTCGTCAGACGTTCGAACTCATGGCCGCCGACACGGAGCACGACCGTGACGTCATCGCCACGCGTCTTGAAGCGGTGGGCCCATCACTGCTCAGTTGGCGACGACGCCTCGAGGAACTCGCGCGCACTGATCGTCTCGCGTCGCGTCGCCACGTGGTCGGGGTCGCCGACCAGGCGGCCACCTACGCGACGGGCAGCTTTGCGCGATTCGTGGAGCGTGTCTCGCCCGACTCATCGAGCGACGACCGGCTCACTCGCGCGGCGCGCGACGCCGACGCCGCGTGCGGCGAACTGGCTTCTTGGATACGCGAGGATCTTGTCCCACGAGCCAACGAGAACGACTACTGCGGAGTGGAGCGCTATCGCGTCTGGGCCAAGAACTACATGGGAGCTGAACTCGACTTTGACGAGCTCTACGAGTGGGGCTGGTCGGACCTTCGTCGCATCCACGCGCGCATGTGGGAGATCGCTCCCCAGCTCGTGCCGGGCGCGTCCACCTTGGTGGAGGTGGCGGAGTTCCTCGACCATGACCCCTCGCGCCAGATCGTGGGCACCGATGAGTTGCTGCGTCGACTCCTCTCCTTCACCGAAGCAGCGACGGCGAAGTTAGACGGCGTGCACTTCGACATCGATCCGCGCGTGCGCTTCTGCGACGCGCGTCTCGCGCCCGAGGGTTCGGCCGCCGCGCCGTATTACTACGGGCCGAGCGAAGACCTCTCGCGCCCAGGCACCACGTGGTTTCCCACCCTGGGCGAAACGACCTTCTCGTGGTGGGAGAACGCTTCGACCTGGTACCACGAGGGCGTGCCGGGACATCACCTGCAAGTCTCCGCGACCATCATCGCGGCCGATCGGCTCAGTCGTTTTCACCGGCTGGCCGCCTGGACGAGCGGGCACGGGGAAGGCTGGGCTCTCTACGCCGAGCGCCTCTGCGAGGAGCTCGGGTTCTTCGAGGATCTGGGCGAAGAGATGGGCTACCTCGCCTCACAGGCTCTGCGTGCGGCGCGTGTGGTCGTGGACATCGGCATGCACTTGCAGCTCGCTGCGCCGAGTGACCTCGGAGAGCTCGGGGACCTCGGCGACTGTTCGGGACGGCCGTGGACGCCCGAGATGGCGGTCGCGCTCCTCGAAGAGTGGGCGATCCAGAGTCGGGCGATGTCGGAGTCCGAAGTCGAGCGCTACCTCGGAATGCCCGCCCAGGCCATCTCGTACAAAGTGGGAGAGCGGGTGTGGTTGCGCGCACGCGCCCAGGCGCGCGAGCGCCTGGGGGACGCGTTTTCGCTCAAGCGCTTTCACGCCTACGCGCTCGACCTCGGCCCGATGGGCCTGGACGCGCTCGAAACCGAACTGCGCCAATGGCAGGGCCAATAGATCTAGATCGGCGCGCCGACGTCCCAGAGATGATGGACCACGTCGTGGAGTGAGTAGCGCCCGAGCGACGAGACGCTGAACACACTGCCGTTTGATCGCAGCCCTGGTCGCTCCCACTGCTCACCCGTGACGTCGCCATAGCGGTCGGCGTAGCGACGAGCGTTCGCGCAGAGTTCGTCGCGCACGCTTGCGGGGTTCTGGTCGCAGTATCTCGCCTCGAGCGCGGTCTCGTCCTGGTCCCAGTTCTCGAAGGTGGGATTGTCCTCGTCGAGCATCAAGGCAAGCCTGCCGTCCATCACGGCAAAGACGTCGCGCACGTGACACGCGTACTCGAGTGGGGACCACTTGTTTTCTCGGGGTCGGGTGCGCACGTCCTCGCGCGAGAGCACCGGCGACCAGCGCGTGGCCGCGTCGCGAAGGCGCTCGGCGAGCACGTCATCGGCGACGGCGCTCGCGTCAAAGCCGCACTCTTCGCAGGGACGCTCGAGCACCCACGTCCAGTCCTTGGTGTCGCGCTCGACGCTCATGGGGCGACTTTACCCGTCGTGGCTCAGCGACCTCTCACTCCGTAGCGAGTGAAAAGGTGTACGCCCACGAAGATCCATCCCATCCACATCAGGACCCGCCCGGGAATGGAACTGGCCAACCACGCTCCGATGCGGGCGAGCGAAGCTATCGACCGGGGCCGCGCTCGCGCCAGTCCCTCGAGGGCGACGCCAGCGCCGATGAGCACCCACCAGGTAACGGTGACGATCATGTCCGATCACCGTGGGTGAGCCCGCGCAACCTCTCGATCGGTCGAGCGCCGACCCAGAGCCAGGCGAGGAAGATCAGCCACCGCAGCCAGTGCTCGACCAAAAGGTGGTCCAGTGTGGTGCTGAGAGTGGGCACCGACTTCGAGCGTCCACCAAGGGCCAGGCCCACGCTCTCGAGCGCAACGCCGAGAACGACCACAACGACCCACGGCCCGACCCGGTGGGACGAACGTTGTCGGTAGTACGTGGTGACGTCCACGCGCGTCGGGCGAAAGCCGCCCGCGCTCGCGGAGAGCGCGAGGGCGGCGAGCACGGGCAGAGCAACGAGCGCGTACGCACCAGCCGAAAAGGGCCGCACACCCGTCGCCCACCAGGCGTAGACCAACGCGGCGAGTACGGACCCCGCGACGGCGAGGCGGCCCCTAGCTAGCGAGGGGTGAGGCCGTGCCGGCTTCGTTCTCGAGTTCCTGAATCAGTTGCTTGGTCACCACCGTCGCCCCGGCGGGAGCGGTGATGGTCTCAGAGTTATGACTGACGGTGGTCGTGAGCGCGACGGTGTCGTTGCCCGAGCCGTTGGAGTTGGGCGCCGTAATCGATACTGACGCGCCGGTCAGCGTCGAACCCGAGGTCGTCATCGAGAGGGTGTAGGACCCCTTCACCCCGGTGGGCTCGCTGACCCCCGAGAGACCCAGGCTTTGGATGGTGGGCCACAGTTTGTGCACGAAGGACGCGAGCGTCGCCGACTCGCTATACCCACCGCCGGAAAGGCTCGTCGAGTGCGTGGTCTCGATGATGTGGATAATCGCCTGACGCAGCGTGTTGACGTCCTGGGTCTCTTGCTTGGTGGGCGTGGTGCTCGTCTGTTCCTTGGCCACCAGGCTCTTGATCAGACTGGCCGGGATCTCGAACCACCGACCTCCGAAGAGCAGATTGAACGCCGCAATGTCGCTCGGGGAAATGTTGACGGCGGGCAGGGACGTAAGAGTCGAGAGGTCGACTTTCACGTAGGCGTTGCCGCCCACGTCGCGCAACTCCAACAGAGCCCCTGATCCCACGTTGACCGTCACATCCTCGTCGAGCGCGGAGGTCTGGGTCAGGTCCCCTCCGTTGGGGTTGACTTCCACCACGTCGAGGGAGATGTCGTTGGCGTACTGCTGGATCTGTGTCATCCCCGGTCCGGAGAAAGAGGCCGTGATGTGCAGCTCGAGGGCCGGTTGGGATGAGACTGAGTCCATGGTCGAGTCCAGAGTGGCGGTTGTGGCACCACACGCCGACATCCCCAAGCCGGCTACGACCACTCCGACGATCACGTATTTACGCACGCGAGCCTCCCTAGCGCCGACACCCCGTGAGGCGCCGTCTCTGCCCCTGAGCGAAACCTACCATCCGAGTCCCGTGACCAGCCCCGATAACCTGACGTTGGTGGACGACGCAGAGTTGCTGGTACGGCTACAGGGCGGCGATCGCGACGCCTTCACCGAACTCGTCAAGAGGTACCAGGACCCCATCGTGCGCCTGGCCCGGTATTACGTAGCGAGCGAGGCGAGCGCCCAGGACGTCGCCCAGGAGACCTGGATCGCCGTTCTTCGGGGCCTGGAACGTTTCGAGGGCCGCTCGTCTTTCAAGACGTGGCTCTTTCACATCGCCGCGAACCGCGCACGCACCAAGGGCGTGCGCGAGCACCGCTCCATCCCGGTGGACCTCGGATCTGACCAGTCGCTGCTCGCTGGTCGTTTCAACCAGGGCGGTATGTGGAGCGATCCACCCGTACCCTTTAGCGACAGCGTGGATGACGCCTTGGATAACGCTCCCATCGTGGCACGCGTGCACGAGTCGATCGCGCGCCTGCCAGACGTGGCTCGAGCCGTCGTAACGCTGCGCGACGTGCAGGGACTATCTACTGGGGAGGTGGCGAATTTGCTCACGCTCTCCGAGGCGAACGTGCGGGTGATTCTGCACCGGGCGCGTTCACGAATTCGATCAGAAGTAGAGGCACAGATGCGAGGAGGTGAAGCATGAGACTGCTCTCGAGATCCCTCGTGTGCCAACAGGCCGTTCAGTTGATGAACGACTACGTCGACGGCACCCTGTCGCGACGCCAGCGGCGTCGCCTCGAAGCCCACCTGGCCGACTGCGATGCCTGTACCGCCTACCTCGAGCAGTTGCGCGTCACCATACGAGCGAGTGCGGTGGTGACCATTGACGACGTCGACCCCGCGGTGCTCGAGTCCTTGGTCGAGCTCTTTGAGCGATACCAAGAGGACACCTAGGTCGCTGTACTCTCGCTGCGCACGCTGAGACGCCAGACAAAGCGCAGGGCGCTCCACGTGTCATCGATGGCACACACTTTGTTGTCCACCAGACCGAGCGGTAGCGCAATGTCGCGTATCGCGTGATCCGACAGGTCACTGGTGACGCCCGACGTTCGCTTGGGCCACGCGATCCACAGCGATCCCGTGGGAAAGACATGTTGGCCCAGTTTCTCCACCTCCTCTTCGAGGTCGCGAACACGAGTGAAGAACGCGAGCAACACGTCGGCGTCACCTCGACGACGGCGAACGGTGGTGTCCGGCGAGACGTCGAGCTCGAAGTCAGCGGGGGCGTGAACGAGAGCCACCGTCTGGTGCGGTCGCACGCCGAGCTTGACAGGGAGCGGTGAGTCAGCCACACGAAGAGTTTGGCAGCGGACATCGCGGTCGGCGTCGCTCTAGGGTGGGGCGGTGCACGACCCACACCCGACCAGTTCGCCCCTCGGTTACTTAAGCGCCCACGAGGTGTTGAAACGCGTGGCGGCGGGCGGTCTCACGTCGCTTGATCTGGTCGACACCCTCATTGAGCGCATCGAGCAGGTCGACGCGCTTGACAGCCACGTGGCCCTTAACTCCGTCGCGGCGGTTAGTGAAGACGCGCGCGCTCAAGCGAACGCGCGCGACGAGGAGAGACGTCAGGGCGGTGCGCTCGGAGCACTGCACGGCGTGCCGATTCTGATCAAGGACAACGTGGAGGCAAACGGTCTGCCCGGACTCGCCGGTTCGACGTCCTTGATCGGGCGACCGACTACGGACGCGCCCTTGGTGAGCCGACTGCGTGACGCGGGTGCGATCATTCTTGGCGCTACGAATCTGAGCGAGTGGGCGAACATTCGCTCCCCGCGCTCGACGAGTGGCTACTCCGCCTCGGGCGGACTGGTTGCCAATCCCTGGGCGCTCGATCGTTCGGCGGGTGGCTCGTCGTCGGGATCGGGCGCAGCCCTTGCAGCCGGACTCGCTCCGCTCGCGGTGGGTACCGAGACCGATGGATCCATCGTGTGCCCCGCGTCGGTGAACGGGGTCACCGGACTCAAGCCGACGGTCGGCGTCGTGCCAACGACCGGCGTCATTCCCATCAGCGCGAGCCAGGACAGCCCGGGGCCGATGGGCCGCAGCGTTGCCGACGTCGCCTTAATGTTCTCGGTTCTGGCCCAACAGGAGATGCGTCACGTCGACGCGACCTCGATGGTCGTAGCGAAGAACTGGCGCACCGGACATCCCTCGACCGACCAGCTCTTCGACGACGTGGTGGACGAGCTATCGCGCGCGGGACTCTCGATCGTGTCGCGTGATCTCGCCGCGCCGGGCGAAAGTGAAGGTCGAGACGAATCGACGGTCTTATTCAGTGAGCTTTTCGACGACCTGAGCGCGTACTTGGCCGCGCGTCCCGGTGGCGGGGTGAGATCGCTCGGCGACGTCATCGTCTTTGAGGATGAACACGCCGAGATCGAACAGCGCTACTTCGGCCACGAGCACTTCCTCGAAGCGGTGTCGACCGGGGGACGCGCGGGACCGGCGTACGCCGAGGCGCGCCAGCGAAACCTCTCGTGGGCACTGGACACCTGCCTGAACCCAGGAATCGAGGGCGCCGACGTCATTATCGCTCCCGCCTATGGACCGTCCTGGAAGAGCGATCTCATCGTGGGCGGCCACCCAGGTCCCGCGAGTCCGGTCACGAGCCCGGCCGCGATCGCAGGCTGGCCGATCCTGAGCCTGCCGCTCGGCGTTGTTGACGGCCTCCCCGTAGGACTCGCGGTGGTCGGCCGTGCGAACGAGGAGTGGCGAGTGCTCGATGCCGCGTCGCGCATCGAGTCTGTCCTGCGCTCAAAGAACCCGTGGCCCACGCCGCTCTGGCAGCCCGCTACGCGAGGCTAGGTCGTTAGTACCCCGGCGGGGCGCACTTACGCGTCCAGCCCCACACCTCTCGCACCGCAACCGGAAGGGTGATGGGACACTTCGCGCCATCCGCGCCGCCAAGTCCGTCGTCGTAGATCTTCCACGTGGTTGAACTCGCGGCACGAGTAAAGAGGTAGTACGCGCCGTCGTCTTGCGCCCCAACTTGGGCCTCGAGTGACTTCGGGCTTGGATCAAGCCCCGCTCCGGCGTAGTAGGTCCTATTGGCCTCATCGAAGGCGTAGTACGTCTCGCCCTTGGTGAGGCCGAGGTAGTCCCTAACCGGCAGACGATGTGAGGCGGCGCCCGTCGCGAGCAAGCTCGCCCGAACCGCGGGGGTCACGACGAGGTTCTTGGCGCCCGGCGATCCTTGCGCGGGCAGTGCCCACAGCACGGTGATCGCCGCGGCGATGAGTGCCGTGCAGGTGACTCGGCGCACCTCGATCCTCCCGGTCGGTCCTGCCCACACAGTAGTGAGGCGGATGGCTCATCGCCCTTCGCGTGTCGTAGCGGCTCGGTACACTCAGGCCCATGACAGAGCACATTCGTTTTGGGGCGGTCTCCTTGGACTGCGCGGACCCTCACCCTCTCGCCGACTTCTGGGCGGCGGTCATTGACGGTGAGGTTGCGTTTCGCAGCGACTCGTTCGATGCCGTGAAGGCCGGATCGATCTGGTTGACGGCCGTCAAGGTGGACAACTATCAAGCGCCGACGTGGCCGGGGGACGAACTGCCAAAGCAGATTCATCTCGATCTGGCGGTGAGCGATCTGGCGGCGGGCGAGCGCGAAGTCCTTGCATTGGGCGCGACGCGGGCGGCCACGCAACCGGCCCCCGAGGCCTACCTCGTGTTCTTGGATCCTGCGGGCCATCCGTTCTGTCTGAGCACCGCGATCCCTGATTAGCAGGTCACGGGCGTCGAGCGAGGAAGCGAAACCGATCCCCGGCTTCTTCGACCACGATCTCCACGAAGCCCGCGTTGTCCAGGCGTGGCGCAAGCGCTGACGGGTCAACGGGGACGTAGGTGTCACCCTCGTGCATCAGCCACCGGGCTGTTGTTTCAATGCTGTCGGTTCCGGCGAAGAGCCCGCCGGGACGAAGGACCCGGCGTACTTGAGCGAACAATCGGTTTTGAAGTTCCCGCGACGGCACGTGATGGAGCATCGTAAACATGACGGCTGCCGAAAACCGTGCTTCATCAAAAGGCAACGCCGTGGCATCAGCGCACACCACCTCGACGTTGGTGCTCTCGAGTCGCGCCGCGAGCGACTCGGCGAGCTGAGCGTCGATCTCTACCGCAGTGAGTCGGCCGACGCGCCGTCGAAGAACGTCAGTAGTGAGTCCGGGCCCTGGTCCAACCTCCAAGACGTCGTCGCCTAGGTCGTAGGAACCCAGGGCCCACGGCAGCAGTTCATTCTCGGCGTACTCAGCCCACTCTGGGCTCGAGCAGATTTTCATGTGCTCTTCGTTCATACTCAACCTTCGCACGTCGATTCGCGCGAAGAACACACTTTCAACATTTAGAAAAGTCAGAGAGTGAGAACTCTGCTCTCGCGAGACCTGTGCAGTACGTGGGGAGAGTGCACATCACTGTCGCGTTCTCATATGGCGAATGATGCTTCTCGTGCGTCATTAGGTGCAGGGCACTCACTCGTCAAGTGTGCCGCGTGTTCTCTTTCAAAAAACGAAGTTCCTTGCTTAGGCTTTAAGTAGGGGTACTGGTACTCCTTTGCGAGTGTGACACTCGTGAAACTGAAAGTGAGATGATCATGGGATTAGCTGGAATGGTTGTCAGCGCAATGTCAACGGTGACGGGAGCAATTCTCTACTGGGGCTTCACCGCCCAGAGTTCGGTCGCCGCTCAGAATCACGGAATTCGACTCTCGACGATCGGCATCATTTTGATGATCGCCGGCATAGCGGGCTTCTTGATCTCCACCGCAGTCTTTGCCGCCTCGCGTCGGCGACCCTCAGGTCCCACGCAGAGCGTGGATCGCGAAGTCGTCGACTCCAGTGGTCACAAAACCTTGTATCACGAGGAACGGAACTAAGAGAAGTTCGAGCCAAAGGAGCTTGCCAATGATTATCTTCGGCGTGGTGTTGATGTTGATCGGGCTTTTATTGGGTGTCCCGGTGCTGTGGTCAATCGGCGTGATTCTTCTCGTGATCGGGTTGGTCTTGTGGATTCTCGGTGCGGCGGGTCACGCTATTGGCGGTCATCGGCACTACTACTAAGAAGTTGATTTCAGCTTGTGTGAAATAGTTGTTCGATTGTTTCCGGTGTCGCCGCAGTTGTCTCAATAACGTAGGGTTCATGAAACGGATCGCCGCTTGTACGGCGGTTCTGGTCGTGATGCTCTCGTGTGTTGGCGCAGCCGCGGCGACACCACTTCGTCATCAATTGTTGATCCCACGAGACGTCCCGGGTTGGTCGAAGTACTACATCGCTGCGGCCGATACACGCAGTTGCCCGGAGTCGACGTTCGCCAAGCCCACCACCGCGTCGGCGGTACGCGAAGTTTTCGCGAATCGCTCATCGGAAACGCTGTTGCTGGAAAAGCTCGAGACGTCCACGACGCCCACGCTCACCTACAACGCGGTGTTGGACCACATGACCAAATGCACCAAGATCGCCGCCACCTTCGACGGTCAGGTCACGTTCCAGCGTAAGGAATCCGTGAATCTCGGACGATTCGCAGTGCCGGTCAAGGCCTACACCATCGCCTTCGTGCTCGGCGGTGCCAACGTCACCGGCGTCGTCGCGTACGCGAAGAAAGGTCACGTGGTTGTGGCGTTGGCCGAGATTACCGAGACGGAGCTGAGTGCTCGCCAGTTCAAGTCCACGCTGCGAGAAGCGCTGGCTCGAATCTCCTAGCTGTTAGACGAGCACCGCACTGGTACCACCGCCACGCGACGTGACGTCCTCAACGGGTCGGGTGGTCGGTGTAGCGCGCTTGACCCACGTGTCGTACGCCTGGAACGATCCCTGGACGATAAGTGACACAAGCATGGCGGCACCGAAGGCGAGGGGAAGGTTTCGCGTGCCCAAGAGCTCCGCGAGAACGATCATCGAGGCCAAGTACGAGAACGATCCGCGCGTGACCCCATAGAGGAAGTGCGAGGAGGCGTGCGAACCTTGTTCTTGGTGGGTGAGAAACGCCATCATGAGGCTGGTGGCCGGTAGAGCGTCGATCAACCCGGACAAGACCGGCCCCAGTCGACCCGCCAGCGACGCGATCACGATCGTAAAGAGAGTGGCGACGACAACTCGCAACCAGAGTCGAGAAGGACCCTTAGCGGAGGGGGCGGCGCTTGTCGTCGCCGGCCACCAACGCAAGGCCACGGCGAAGCCGATGGCGGTAATGACACCAGCCAGGATGGCCGAGAACTTCAGGAGGTCAACGGCGCCCGCTGCGAGTGCGAAGACCCCGAGGGCTCCCACCAACGCGGCTGACGGGGAGAACCGCACCGTGAAGTGGGCGTAAAGCCACAGAACGACTGCTTCGGCCACGGAGCCGACGAGCAGGGCGCTGGTCATGGAGATAACGAATCCGGTTCCGTGTTGCAGGGCAACCAGCCACAACAGGGGGAGGCTGGCGAGGGGTAGCCCGATCACGAGACCCCCGACCGCGTCGCCAAAGCGTCGTTGGGCCATGGTCCCCACGATGACGGCGAGGGGAACAAGAAGTACTCTGAACAGGAAAAACAGCATAACCCCAGAATACGGGTCAAGTGACCGAAAATGACTCGGTTTTCAGCCCACTATGGACCTAGTAGCCTCAGAAACTGAGGCAATACGGACATAAG
>JBEKYI010000015.1:0-23713 GCA_049511155.1 Acidimicrobiales bacterium | reverse complement strand
GGCGCCGGGCCTCATCGACACGCCCTGGACCCAGGACTGGGAGGCAGCGCGCAGCTTTGTCCAGGGCGTTGCACCACTGCGTCGCAGCGGGTCGCCGGACGAAGTTGCCGATCTCATTGTCGCCCTCGCCCTTTCTCCCTACGTGACCGGTCAGGTGGTCGCCGTCGACGGAGGATTCACGATCGCCACGTGAGGCGGCGGTGGGACCGCCACGCGCATGAGACGACAGGCCACGCGGGTGGCCGGACGCACGAAGAGTCGCTCTCGCCACCCGCGCGATCGCACCCCTAGGAGATCCTGCGCGTAAGCCGGCAGCAGTGCCCACGCGCTACGCACGAAGAGCCAATAGACCCAGCGCTGCGCACGGCTCGAGGTGACTCGGGTGGTGAGAAAGTCACGCGCAGCGACGCCGTCTGCACTGAGGCGCAGCTCATTTCGAAACGTGAGGAGCGCGGCGTCCAGTTGCGCGACCGACTCAGGCGGATCGATCGCCCCAAGGAGGCGCGCGACGTGGGCGGTCTCCTTGACGTACTGGTCGGCTTCCGCGTCGCTGAGCGGGCGAGAACCGAACCGGCGATACGCACCCAAGAACATCGAGATCTCGGCACAGTGCACCCAGAGCAAGAGGTGCGGGTCATTGGCGTCGTAGCTCGCACCGTCGTCGGCGACGCCGTGCACGTAGCGATGGACGAGCAGAACCCGATCGATCGCGACCTGGGCGGTCGCCTTCGAGCCAAAGGTGGTGGCGCCGATGAAGTTGGCGGTCTGTAGCACGCGGCTGAGAGGGTCTTCTTGATAGCGCGAGTGTTGCGCCACCCCAGCCATGGCGTGGGGGTGCAGCATCTGAAAGAAGAGCGATGCGACGCCGCCGACCAACATCGAGGGCAGTTCACGATGGACCAGTCGCGCCACGCCGTTGACGTCGCCGAACGCTTCTCTCGGGTCGTCACAACGCGGAGGCGGAGCCTGGGTGAGTCCCGCGGCGTGGCGGATCGAGCGGCTGGTGTGCTCGCGCAGCCGCGCGGCGAGGTCACTCACGGTCTTCACGGGTCTCCTTGATCACACCACTCTAAATTCCCATGCCTTACCGAGGTACTGACCTGCGACACTGGGTACATGTCATATCGCGCGCCGCTGCGTAGCGCCACGACCGAAAACGAACTCGAGGAGCGCACCGAGGTTGACGTCGCGGTCGTAGCGGAGCGACCTTGGAACGTCATCGTGTGGAATGATCCGGTCACTCCCATGACCGTGGTTGTGGCGATCTTCCGACGAGTCTTTGGGTACTCGGACAACAAGTGCACGCACCTGATGCTGACAGTGCATCACGAGGGTCGGGCCATCGTGTGGTCCGGGTCGCGCGAGCGCGCTGAGTCGTACTGCGTGAAGCTACAAGTCGCGGGACTGCAGTCCAGCGTGGAGCAGGACGACTAGTGGTGAACAAGCTCTTCGTTCGCCGTCGCGACGGCCGGGTCGAGGTTCGACTGAATGATCTTGGCCGCGGCCTCGTTCGCGAGATGTGCGCGCACGTGCTCGCCGCGGAGAGCGACGTCGACCACGAGTGGCACCTGTCGCTTCGTCCACCGATTGACCCCAGCAGTGACGACGACGACCCGTTGTTGGCGCTAGCGCGCGAAAACGAGACGGCATCCAACGCGGAGTTGGTGGTCATGTCACTGAACGAGGAGTACCTCAGCGACGCCGAAGCCTGGGCCTGGCTATGCACGCTCCAAGTGGCGCTACGAGCCACGGCGATCGCTCATGGCATCTTGAGCGACGAGAAACTTGAAGAGGCCTCGCCCGAACTGCTCGAGACGATCCGCACACTTCAACACTTTCTCTTCGATCTCTCCGCCTGCTTCTGACCTTCTGGCGCGAAATACCCACTGATCCCCCGAAACAGAAGTGGGGGCCGTCCCCCATAGGCTGGAGTCATGTTCTCTCCCCGTTCCAGCGCGCTTTCTCTCTCACTCGCCGTGTTAACGGGCGCCTTGGCTCTCGGTCCCGCGCTCGGGGCACAGGCCGCGAAGACTCCGACGGCGGCCTCCCTGCTCGCACTCACCAAGACGGCCCTCAGTACCGAAAAAGGCGTTCACATCGTTGTGACGACCGTGGATAACAAGGTCAAAAGTTCCGTCGTGGCCGACATCGGAACGACCAGCGGTACCGAAACCTATAAGTCGGGTACCGAAACCTTCACCATTTCGGTGACCCCAACCTTCGCCTACTTGAGTGGAAGCAAGACCGGGTTGGTGAACATCATGGGGCTCTCGGCCGCCCAACAGAAGGAGCTGGGCACGCACACCCTCAAGATGAAGAAGGGGACCGCACAGTACACGTCCTTTCATTCGAATCTCACAGCGGGCGCGTACTCCGAGCTTCTGCCCGCGGCGAAGGGCACCGCGCTGTTGAGCGCGCGCGACAAGACCACCAACGGTTACCAGCTGACCTGGACCACCAAGGCAACGAGTAGCGCACCCAAGACGGTGAGCGTGATGGTCGTCTCATCGGGCTCGAAGCCGCTGCCCATCAAAGAAACGGTCAGCACCGCGGACGGGTCAAGCAAGACGACATTCACCAAGTGGGGCGAGTTCGTTTCGATCAAGGTTCCCACCAACACCATCGCGTACTCAAAGATCTTTTCTAGCTAGTTCACGCAACTCCGAACTACGTTTCGGGCGCTGATCTGGGGTAATGAGCGAAACGGTCACGTTTCGGAACTCACTGGTACCGTAAAGCCATGACCGCGATCGACAGTTCTGGCGCCGAGAGCGTTGAGCACCACACCGGTCGCCCGCTTGATGCGTCTCGTGATGATGCGCTGCGCGCAGCGGCCCTCGAACTGCTGGCTGACATCGGCTATGACCGGCTGACGATCGACAAGATCGCCGCCCACGCGGGCGCCGGCAAGGCGACGATCTATCGTCGCTGGTCCGGGAAGGCCGAACTCGTGGTGGACGCCCTGATGTGCCAAAAGGCGATTCCCTCGCCCCCGGACACCGGAACCCTGCGTGGCGACTTCGCCGATCTCATCGATCAGGCCGAGCAGCACGACGGTCGCCTGGACGCCGAAGTCATGATCGGACTGGTGAGCGCCCTGCCCCACGACGCCGAGCTGCGCGACGTCTTTCGCGAGCAGTTCATCGAGCCTCATGCGCGAACGCTGGTGACAATTGTCGATCGTGCGGTGGCGCGCGGTGAGATCGCGCCGCTGGACCATCCCGAGATGATCGTCGCGGTGCTGCCCGCGCTGGTCATGCACCGGCTCCTGACCACGGGGGAGCCGCCCAGTCGACAGTTTTTCACGGAGGCGGTTGACAAGGTTGTTCTTCCGCTGCTTGGTCTACGCAGTGCCGCTTCATCGGATTCTTAGCTCCCCCAGAGAAAGAGATATGACGATGTCCCAAGAAGTGATCGCCGACCCTCAAGACACCAGCGACGCCAAGCATCTCGGCCTTGCCCTCTTCGTCATCTGCAGTGCGCAGCTCATGATCGTGCTGGACGCGACCGTCGTGAATGTCGCGATACCCACGATCCAGCGTGACCTGCACTTTTCCTCCTCGAACCTGGAGTGGCTCATCACTGCGTACTCCTTGACGTTCGGTGGCCTCTTGTTGTTTGGGGGGCGCACGGGTGACCTCTACGGCAAGCGGCGAATGTTCATGATTGGCGTGGGCCTCTTCGCCTTCGCCTCCTTGCTGGGCGGCCTCGCCCAGTCGGATCTCTGGCTGATCTTGACCCGCGGTCTCCAGGGGGTCGGGGGAGCCATCGCCGCACCGACCGCCCTGTCGCTCATCGCTACGAACTTTCCCGAAGGCCGGGAGCGCAATCGCGCCATGGGTGTCTACGCCGCGATGTCTGGTGGTGGAGGAGCGGTGGGCCTATTGCTGGGTGGCATCCTCACGAGTTATGTCTCGTGGCGCTGGATCTTTTTTATCAACGTTCCCATCGCCGCCGTGGTGCTCTTCTTAGCGCCCCGTGCTCTTCACGAGTCGTCCACGACGTCAGGCAAGCTCGATGTTCCCGGAGCTGTCACGGTCACCGCCGGCATGCTCAGTTTGGTCTATGGACTTTCGAACGCCTCGAGTCACAGTTGGTCGAGTGTCTCGACGGTGGGATTCCTGGCGGCGGCCGGGGTTCTCCTGATCATTTTTGGCTTGATCGAGCGACGAAGTGCGGCGCCCCTCATGCCCTTCAGCATCTTCAAGGACCGAAATCGTTCGGCCAGTTTCGCCATGATGCTCTGCATCGGTATCGCCTTGTTCTCGATGTTCTACTTCCTCACGCTCTTCCTGCAGAACATTGAAGGGTGGTCCGCGGTGAAAACGGGCGTGGGGTTCTTGCCAATGACGGTGGGGATCATTGTGGCCGCGGGGGTCACGTCCCAACTGGTCGGCAAGATCGGTATTCGACCCCCCCTGATTATCGGTCCCGCCATGTCGGCGGCGGGCATGATCTGGCTCACGCGCATCACGCCCTCCAGCAGTTACCTCGACATCTTGGGTCCGCTGATCATCATCGCCCTGGGGATGGGATTCGTCTTCGTGCCTCTCACGTTGACCGCGGTGTCGGGAGTAGATGGCGACGAGGCCGGCCTCGCCTCGGCCCTGCTCAACACGATGCAACAGGTCGGTGGCGCGCTGGGGTTGGCCGTCCTCGCGACCGTGGCTGTCGACGCGAAGAATTCGTTCTTGAACACGCTGGCGCATCGCACGGGCACGACGAGCATCAACCTCGCCACCACGCACGGGTACACCACGGCGTTCTGGGTGTCCGCGATCATCGCGATCGTGTCCTTGTTGGTGTCCATTCTCTTCATTCGAGTCCCCGAGGGTGGTGGTCGCGAACTAACCGCAAAAGCGGGCGCGGCGGTCTAACGAAAGCTCCCGGCCACGAGTGCGGCCGGGAGCGATTTGTGACGCAAGGAGAAACGTCGCGACTTTGTTACATCGCGCCCGCCGAGGTGGCGTACTCCACCGAGTTCGACTGGATGGTGTCGCGATACCACGAAAAGCTCTGCTTCGTGAGGCGAGTCCCCGACGGGTAGTCGACCCAGACGATGCCGAATCGCCGTGAGTAGCCCAACGCCCACTCGAAGTTATCTAGCAGGCTCCATACGAAGTACCCCTGGACATTCACCCCCGCGTCGATCGCGTCGTGAACGGCCGAGATGTGTTCTTGGAGATAGGCCACGCGGTCGTGGTCCTTCACTTCGCCATTGGGATCCACGTAGTCGTCAAAGGCCGCGCCGTTTTCGGTGATGAAGATGGGCAGCGTGGTGTACTCCTCGCGCACGCGAATGAGCAACGAAGTTAGACCCGATGCTTCGATCTCCCAGTCCATGGCTGTCTTCTCGCGACCCGGCGTATCGATCCCGCGCAGGCGCAGGTCCGGGAACTGATCGTCCTGGGCAACGAAGTACCCCGCAACGCGCGCTTCCTTAGTACGGGTCTCATCCACGACCGTCGAGGGGAAGTAGTAGTTGACGCCGAGAAAGTCGATGGGTGCCGAGATCAGACCGAGGTCGCCGTCGCGCACGACGCTGAAGCCGGGCGCGACGTTCTGGTAATGCTCGAGCATGTCCTTGGGGTACTGACCCCGAAAGAGGGGGTCCAAAAAGATCCGGTTGAGATTGCCGTCCGCCCGACGAGCTGCCGCGATGTCCAGCTCATGCTGGGAGCCCGGCTGAAAGTCCCCGAGATTGAGCGTGATACCGACCTTGGCCGACGGCGAGGTCGCGCGAAGAATCGGTACCGCGAGGCCGTGGGCGTACAGCAAGTGGTGGGTCGCGGCCGCGGCCTTTCCGATGTCGGTGATCCCAGGCGCGTGTCGGCCGGAGCCGTATCCCAGCCACGACGAGCACCACGGCTCATTCAGGGTGATCCAGCGATCGACGTCGCCGCCCAGAGCGTTCGCCACGATCTCGACGTACTCGGCGTAGCGCTCCGCGGTCTCGCGTATCGTCCAGCCGCCACGATCCTCCAGCGGCTGGGGCAGGTCCCAGTGATACAGAGTGACGGTGGGCGCGATGTCGCGCTCGAGGAGGCCATCGAGGATACGACGATAGAAGTCGAGGCCCTTTTGATTGACCGAGCCACTGCCGAGCGGCTGGACCCGGGGCCAGGCCACCGAAAAACGGTAGGCCGACACGCCGAGATCGGCCAGCAGGTCGAGGTCCTCGTCGACGTGGTGGTAGTGGTCGCACGCGATGTCACCGGTGTCACCGTTCCATATGGTGCCCGGGGTGTGACTAAAGGTGTCCCAGATCGATGGTCCGCGGCCGTCAGCGTGGACCGCCCCTTCGATCTGGTACGAAGCGGTAGCGGTTCCCCACACGAAGCCGGGCGGGAAGGGGCGCGTCAAATCTCGTTGGGGTGAGCCGTTGGTGCTCATGGTGATGCGTCTCCTCACAGTTGTCGAAATATGATTTTTACCTCTACGCGAGGCCCCACCGGGTTGGAGAGTGGTGGGGCCTCGCGTAGAGAGATCTGCTACGCCTTCTTCAGGTGCATCAGAATGATCGGCAACTGCGGGTCACCGGGTGACGGGTCCATGTACGGGTTCGCAGCAGTCACAAATCCCGTGTAGCCGGCCGTCGAGTACTCATCCCAGTCCGCACCGTACAGCAGAGGCGCCATCGGTACGTCCGTGGACATGATGTTCTCCAGCGCGTCGACCTGCTTGGTCATGGCCGCCACGTCGGAGGGGTTGGTGCTCGCGAGCGCGGTCAGCGCCGTCTGGGCCGCCGGGTTGCTGTAGCGGCCGTAGTCGCCGTTCGCCGACGACCCGATGGGTGCACTGAGCGTGCTGTCCATCCAGTTGTCGTACTGCACCCACGGGTTGACCCCGCCGTTACCCCAGTGAATCATCGTCTGGAAGTTGCCATCCGCGAGGTCGGAGTACCACTGCGAGGTGGCCACGCCGTCCACGGTGGCATCAATGCCTTCCGCCTGAAGTTCCTGGCTCATCAGCTGGCTGTCGGCGTAGTAGTCCGAGTACGCCGTCGGGTCTTCGATCGAGAAGGTGATCTGTTGGCCACCCTTCGAGTAGAAGCCATTGGAGTCCTTGGTGTAGCCGTCACCGGTCAACAGCGATGCCACCTTGGCCGCATTGGCGGTACCCGAGAGGTCGTTCTTCAACGATGGCTCCAGGAACGCTTGCTGCGCGGGCAAGATGAGACCACTCGAGGACGTGGCGGGCTGCTCGTAGCCCGACTCACCCTCAGTCGACAAGGCGTCACGGTCGACGCCCTCGCTGATGGCTTGACGAACGACGGGGTCGGCCAGCGGTCCACTGCTCGGGATGTTGAACCACAGGGTCACCGTGGATCCAGGAGCAAAGTACGTGTGGTTGGTCTTCGGGTCCTTGTTGACGAAGATCGAGTCCACGTTGGCGATGTCGTTACCGGCCCATGTCAACTGGCCACTGGCGAGCGCGGTCGCGGCCGCAGTGTTCGTCGCGTAGTAGGCAACGTTCACTTCGGGCACGGCGGGCTTGCCGCCCCAGTACGTCGGGTTCACCTTGTACTTGACGACCTGGTTGGAGTAGCTCGAGATCTCGTAGGGTCCCGTGCCAACTTCCTGGGTCACCACGGCCGTCGCCGGATCGCTGATCTTGGACCACTGCTTCTTTTGCACAATCAGCACCGAACCGGCGATGGTGGTGATGCTGGTGTACTCAGGCTGCTTGTAGTGCAAGATGACCGTGTACTTATTGGGCGTCGTGGCCGGGCTCGCCATGGCGGGCGCGCCGTAGTTATCCGCTGCCGGCACCTTGTTCAACAGGTCGAACGTGTACGCCACGTCGGCCGAGGTGAAGGGCGTACCATCGCTCCACTTGACACCGTGGCGCAGGTCGAAGACGATCGTCTTACCGCCGTTCGCAAAGGTGTACTTGGTGGCGAGCCACGGGTACTCGGTGTTGGCCTTCAACGTGTCAAACTCGAAGAGCGGTTCGTTGACCAGTGAGCGAACGCTCAGCTGCTCAGCGAAGGAACTCGTGCTAAACGGGTTGAAGTTGTGGGTAAAGGTGACGCCGGTGTTGCCCTCGATCGTCACCACTGAAGGCGTGGCGGCGGAGGAAGCGCCTTCTGTGGCCGCTACCAAGCCGATCGTGAGACACGACAGGGCGGTGACCACAGCTCCTATTTTTCTATACATATTCTTCCTTTGTTGTTAGGTCCAGCCGGCTGGTGCCGACTTCTCTACCGAATCGAATTGATTCGAAGTACGACGCGAGGCCGGTTGGACTTCGCGCTCAATTTCCGGTGTGAGCTGCTGCTCGACCGGTTACTGGGTCATGGTCATGTCTTCGTCTCTTCCCCCTCTCGTTGGCGTCCTGGTGACGCCGTTTCGACTACGGCTTCGGGTTCGCCCGCGTGCAACCAGCAGTGCGAGGTATGGCCGTCACCGACTTCGAAGTCCGGAGGATCTGTCGTACGACAGATGTCCATCGCGTAGGGGCACCGGGGTGCGAATCGACATCCGACCTCGGCGATCGCGAAGGTGGAGTGCTCGCTCTTTTGAACGGCCTGGCTGGTCGGGTCGGCGGGATTGGGGACCGACGCGATCAGGAGCTGGGTGTAGGGGTGCGTAGGTTCGTCGACCAGCGCGGTGCCCTGGGAGCGCTCGACGATCTGTCCTGCGTACATCACGATGGTCTCGTCGGCGATATAGCGCGCCGAGGCGATGTCGTGGGTGATGTAGAGCACCGCGAGGTGCTCGTTATCGCACAGACCCCGCAGCAGGTTCAATATGCCCAGGCGCACCGACACGTCCAGCATCGAGATCGGTTCATCGGCCAACAGGACATTGGGGTTGACGCACAGTGCGCGGGCGATGGACACCCGCTGAAGCTGTCCCCCCGAGAGTTCGTGGGGGTAGCGCTCGATGAAGCGCTCAGGAGGCTCGAGCGAGACCCGCTTTAACGCCGCCAGGGCGAGTTCTTGGACGTCTTGCTTCTTCGCCCCGTGGATGAGGAGCGGACGCTCGAGATTGTGGAGCACCTTGTGGACGGGATTGTTGGAGGCGAAGGGGTCCTGGAGAACCAATTGGACCTGGGAGGTGTAGTCGAGGCTCCGGCGCTTGGCGAGATTGACGGGCTGGCCGTCTAAGTAGAGCTCACCCGACGTCGGGCGCACGATGCGCGCCAGCATCCGCGCGAGGACCGACTTGCCCGAGCCGCTCTCGCCGACGACGGCGGTCACGCGACTGGCTGCGAGGTCGAGGCTGACGTCATCGACCGCGTGCACGACATGCTTGGCCCGAACGATTGTGCCGGGCACGCGGGTGACGAAGTGCTTGGTGAGGCGACGGGCGCTCAACTGCACGGGCGAGCGCGTCGGCTCGGTGGCCACCGCGGGCGTCTCACTCATGGTGGTCTCCGCGAAGATGGGGCGTTCGCACCTGGCGGGTGAGTTCTCCGGGAACCCGCACGCCTGGCCCGCCGTCGTGAAGCCAACAGGCCACCTGACGACGGGTACCGGGCAGCGTCGAGAGCGGCGGCTCTTCTTTCCGGCAGCGGTCCATCACGTACGGGCAGCGCTGCTGGAAGGTGCAGCCGACCGGCAAGTCAGCCAAGTCGGGCGGCGTTCCCGGAATTCCGACCAGTTCGCGTCGGGCTCCGCTCATGGGTGGGAATGAGTTGAGCAAGCCCAGCGTGTAGGGGTGTCGGGGTGCTTCGTAGAGTTCATCGGCGCGAGCGCGTTCGACGATGCGCCCGGCGTACATCACGACGATCTCGTCGGCTAGCTCCACTAACAAAGAGAGATCGTGGGTGATGAAGATCATTGCGAAGTTGAGTTGGGTGCGAAGGTCCAAGAGTTCGTTGATGATCTCGCGTTGGGTGACCACGTCGAGGGCCGTGGTGGGCTCGTCCATGATGACGAGCTCGGGCTCGAGCGCGAGGGCGAGGGCGATCATGACGCGCTGTCGCTGGCCGCCGGAGAGTTCGTGGGGAAAGCGATCAAGGCGGTCCTCATTGAGCCCGACCATGGCGACGAGGGTCTTGGCCCGCGCAAGGCGCTCACTCTTGGACATGTCGGGTCGGTGGATCTTTAAGACCTCGTTGAACTCCTTGCCCACGCGACGCACGGGGTCCATAGCGCTGAGCGCACTCTGCAGGACGATCGAGACGTGAGACCAGCGAATCGCTCGTAGCTGCTTTTCGTTCGCCTGCACGAGATCCAGAATCTCCTCGGAGGCCTTGTCCGTGGAGGTCACGTACAGATTGACCGCGCCCCCGCTGATGATGCCGGGTTCGCGCAACAGGCGCGTCATGGCGTAGACGAGCGTGGACTTACCCGAGCCGCTCTCACCGGCCACGCCCAGCACCGTCGAGCGCTGGAGCGTAAAGGATACGTTGTTCACCGCGCGAACCATGGCGGCGCCGGTTCCGTAGTCGACGCTGAAGTTCTGGACGTCGAGCACGATGTCGCGCGCAGGTACGGACACGGGGGTCGGGCTAGGAGTCGGGCTCTGCACGTTGGTCGCGGGCTTGTCGAGAGGTTCGATGCTCATGAGCTCGTGACCTCGCTCAGGGGAGCCGCGCGAGTGGGAGCTGGCTGGCGCAGGACCGGGGTGAGACCGAGTCGAACCCGTCTTGGCAGCCCGACCTTGCGACGCTGCTTGGCGGTGAGCCCCGCGAGACGCAGTCGCGGGTTAATGAACTCATCGATGCCGAAGTTCAACAGGGCGAGACCGGTACCGACGAGCGCGATGCACAAGCCCGGCGGAACGAACCAGTACCACTCGCCCGACAGTGGTGCGTTGTTCGACTGCGCCCAGTACAGCATCGTGCCCCAGTTCCACACCGAGGTGCTCGTCAGACCGATGTAAGCGAGGGTGACGTAGGCGCCAATCGAGTACAGGACGGTGAAGAGGAGGGACGACGCAAGGATGGGCAGCAGGTTCGGCGCTATCTCGCTGAACATGATGCGCAGTCGCTTCTCGCCGATGATGCGCGACGCCTCGACGAAGTCGCGGTTTCGCAATGACATGGTCTGGGCTCGAATCACGCGCGCTCCCCACGCCCAACCCGTGAGACTGATGACGATGCCGATGACGAATGCGTTGGAGCGGCTACCCACTGGCAGATAGCTGTCGATCACGATGAGCAGGGGCAGTCCGGGAAGGGCGAGGAAGACGTTCGACACGAGGGTGAGGCCGTCGTCAGTTTTGCCACCGATGTATCCGGCGCTCACGCCGATGGTGGTGGCGAGGGCGGTTGCCACGAGTCCGGCCAGCAACGCCACGATCATCGTGGCGCGCGCACCGACGAGTAGTTGGGACAAGATGTCCTGGCCGAGGCTGGTGGTGCCCAGCCAGTGGTGCGCGGACGGGCCGGTGTTGGGGGTGAACAAGGTGTCGTTGGGGTCATAGGGAGCGAGGTACGGGCCGATGATGGTGAGGAGCAGGAAAAACCCCAAGATGCCCATGCCCAGGAGGACCTTGGGGGAGCGGGGAATGCGCAGAGACCTCACGCGGCCGCCTCAATGCGAGTGCGTGGATCGAGTGCGAGATAGATGAAGTCAGCGATCAGGTTGGCCGCTAGCACCGTCAACGTGATGATGAGGAAGATGCCCTGGATCAACGGATAGTCCTCGTTGAGCACTGCTTGGAGGAGGAGGTCTCCAACGCCGGGGTAGTTAAAGACCAACTCGACGAGGAGCGCTCCTGACACCACGAGTCCGATGGCGAGGGAGAAGTTGGCGATGCTTGGCAGTACGGCGTTGCGAGCGGCGTGGAAGATGACCCGTCGACGGGGAAGACCCTTGGCGACGGCCATGAGGACGAAGTCTTCGCCAATCATCGTGATCATCATGTTGCGCATGCCCAAGATCCAGCCCGCCATCGAGCTCAACACGACCGAGATCAACGGCAGTTCCGCGTAGCGCAGCGCGCTCACGACAAACGCCCAGTTCCAACCCGGTGTGACACTGTCGCTGTACGCCCCGAGCACCGGGAACCAGTGCAGGTCGCTGCCAAAGACCAGCAGCATGACAGTGGCTAAGAAGAAATAGGGCACTGCTTGGAAGAACGTGGCCGTCGGGATGATCGTGTCGAAGCGCGAGCCCCTGGTCCAGCCCAGCATGGCGCCGGCGAACGTGCCTACGACAAAACTGATGACGGTCGCGACTCCGATCAGGCCTACCGTCCAGGGCACGGAGGCATCGAGAATCGTTCTGACTGGCTCGCCCAGCGTGATCGACACGCCCAGGTTGCCGTGGAACAGTTGGGTCAGGTACGTCCAATACTGAACCCAGAGACCGTGCTTAAACGGGTCGCCGAAGGAGAGCTCGATGGCCCTGATCTCTTGGGGCGTCACCTGGGTTTGAATCTTGCCAATGAGGTCCTGAATGGGATTGCCGGGCATCGCGCGAGGCAAAGCGAAGTTGACGGTGATGGCGACCCACGCGGTGAGGAGGTAGAGACCGACGCGGCGCAGGAACTGCCTCATCTCAGACACTCACCTTGCCGTCGAGTCTCGTGGTCGGTAGTTCCGGCTCACCCGCGCATCCGCAGCTGCGCCGCACGACGAGTTCGGTGGGTAAGACGACGTTGCGCTGGATCTCGGTGGTGCCATCGATCATCGCGAGCAACGAGTCGACCGCCACCTCGCCCAAGATGCTGCCCGACTGGCGAATCGTCGTTAGCGAGGGATTGAAGTAACGGGTTAGTGAGATGTCGTCAAAGCCCGTGACCACGAGGTCCTCGGGAACGCTCAGACCATTGCCCGACAACGCATAGATCACGCCGACCGCGGTTTGATCGTTGGCGCAGGCGAAGGCCTGGGGGAGTGGTTCGGGTCGGTTAAGTCGCACCTTCATGGCCGTTTCGCCGCCGGCCGAAGTCCAGTCGCCTTGAAGCACATCCACCTCATCGAGCGACCCACCCAACTCGCTCACGGCCAGACTAAATGCGCTGGCCCGCGCGACACTGTCAGGGCTCTCGTTGGCTCCGCGCACGAAGCCCAGGCGGGATAGTCCGTGAAAAACGATGAGGTGTTCGGCCAGTGAACGCATCGCCTCGCCGTTGTCCACCCGCACCGTGACCACTGACGTCAGGTCGCCGCGGCCGGCCAGCATGACGATCGGGATTCGCTTGGCGAGGTAGTCGACGTCCTCATCACGCAACACACGATCCAGGAGAATCAGCCCGTCAACCGTGCCGGTGAGCGTTAACAGTGAGGTCAGCCCCGAGGGGTGGCGTTCGTCGGCACTACTGAGTAGCAGCGAGTAGCCGTGTTCCGCCGCACGCATCTCAGCGCCTCGGATCACGATGTCGGTATACAGAAGGCTCGCCTCTTCGACAACCAGCACTCCGGTGTCGGCGACCGTTCCGGTCTCGTCGACCACAGCGCGCGTAAAGACCAATCCGAGAATCCAGTGCTTGCCACTCGAGAGGCCTCGCGCGACGACATTGGGAACGAACTGCAACTCCTCCATCGCCGCCAAAACCTTGTCGCGGGTTTCGGGTCGGACCGATGCGAGCGAGTTCAGGGCTCGACTGACGGTGGCGGTCGACACGCCAGCGCGCGCCGCTACGTCGTAAATTGTTGGTGGAGAATCGACCACCAAACCCCCTCGCCCCCTACAACGGTGAATGTAACCGCTTACACCGTTGTAACCGGTTTCAAGGTACTCGGCGAAAGAGGCCCTGTCAAGGCAGGTCGAAGAAAATGTCCGACTAGTTCGACTCGTGGGACGGCGTCAGCGCTTCGCCAGAGAATTCCTGCTCACGCCGCTGAAATCGCGTGTGCCGTGACCTCGGATCGTGCCAAGTGGTGCGGGCGTACATGAGAAAAGTCTCAGTGAGGGTCGCGCCGAGGGCTTGCATTTCGCTGCGCCATGACTGTTGAACTTTTGCGCTCGTCGCGATTCGCGACACGCTTCACTCGAGATCGATGAGTGCTGTTACGCGCAGGCCTCGATGTCTTTTGCAAGGGCTTTAGTACCCGCTTCAAACTTTGCGTGGTTCGCGACCTCGTACGCTTCGATGGCCTTGATGCTCGACGCGTTGGAGTAGTACTTGAAGATGGTCACGAGCTCATTCAGTACAACTTTTCCACCATTGTTTGGCGCTTCGGACGCCAGCTTCTCGTAGAACGGGAGCAGTAACTTTGCCCACGCGACATATCCCTTGGCTGTGATTTCCTTTGGCGCCTCATTTTTTTCGGCGATGCCCTCGAAGGAGAAGATCGTCTTGCAAAAGGCGCTATTACCAAGGGCCGAACTACTCGGTACCGCCAGGCCGAGTGAGAGCACGAGAGTACCCCCTACAACTGCGCCGGCGAGAGCGGCCCGCGTCCCGGACACATACTTCCTGGCGTGCTTAAACATGGTGACCCTTTCCTTCGTCAAGGAAAGTGGCAGTGGCGCCGCTTCCCGGCATTGGAACCTCCCTTTGGTGCCAACTCCGCCTGTTTACCAGGTTCCTCAAGGCCAGTCCAGGAGGCCAGTTGGCGGATTCTTCGCCAAGCGATGATTCGCTTTGGGGCATGGGGACTCGCGGCACCAAGGGGAGTGAAGCGTCGCGAGAGAATGAGCCAGGACTCGGAGTCCTCACGTGAGCACATCGCGAGAGGTGAAAGACCTCTGAAGTTAAACCGAGAGGCAAATCACCGTTTATTGGGCTACCGGCGTCTCACTTAGAAACGTCTGTGAGTCGTGGAATCGGGTGCCCGAAGTTGCGGGTTGCTGGGTCTCGCACAAAGAACGCATTGTGCGCAAAACGTTCACTGTTTCGTTGATGTTTCGTGCCAATAATTTGCGCCTAAGAATTCGTGAAGGGAGAGTGCAAGTCATATCAAAATGGCGCTTGACAAGGTGCCGCGCTGAGCGGATACTGAGCCTGGAGTGTCGAGGTACGCGCGGTCGAGATCGACTTGGGCGAGAGGAATTGAAAGGTGGGTCATGGGCTACGCAGAGACAAGCTACGGCGTTCTGCTGGTTGAGGAGATTGATGTCGACGACGACTCGATCAGCGATGTTGACGTAGTGACGATTGACGCAGTTGGCGGTTTTGATCTGGTCGATAGCGAGTCGGTGGGCGGCGGCGACGAGGACGACGAAGAAGACGCGGACGATCCGATGGGGGGCGAGGACGACGACGACCCCGACACGATGGGTGGGGACAACTAAGAGTTTGTGCCACGGTGGGCGCTCAGCCGAGATGGGGCGCCCACCACGCAGTACGTCGGTCGAGCGGAGGAAGTACGGAATGCCGGAGTTTCTGACGGACGTAAAAATGCTTCGCGAACGAGCTCGCGAAATCATCGATCAAGGCCCGCTCACCGACCTTCACGGGGTGGACCGGGATCGGGTCATCGGCGTACTGAACCAAGCGCTGGCCACCGAGATCGTGTGCGTTCTTCGGTACAAACGTCACTACTTCACCGCCGACGGATTGAACGCTCAGTCGGCAGCCGATGAGTTCCTCGAGCACGCCAGTGAGGAGCAGGACCACGCCGACCAGATCGCCGAGCGCATTCAGCAGTTAGGCGGAGAGCCCAACTTCAACCCCGACACCTTGACGGGACGGAGCCACTCCGCCGACTCATCCGAAGAACTCGAGGCGATGATGCGAGAAGATCTCGTGGCCGAGCGCGTGGTGATCGCGGCCTACTGCGAGATCGCGAACTGGCTGGGCGACGGCGATGTCAATACGCGCCGGATGCTCGAATCGATCCTCGCGGTCGAAGAAGAGCACGCCGAGGACATGCTCGATCTTCTCACGGCCATCAACTAAGACGACCACTGAGTTCCATCCGCTTGCGACTCGCGCTGACGTCGAGAACCTAGTTGGTGGCACCTGTCAGGACGCCGACCGGCAGGTCAGAGAAGATCTCGGCGATCGCCAGCCGATTGGCCGAGACATCCAACTCCGCTGCGGTGACGCTGTCGACGAAGTGACGTGGGGCTCCACGCGGTAAACGCACAGCGGTGTTCTTCCAGACGTCGCGGCCTATCGGAAGGCGACCCGGACCCGCCAGTGTCAGGGCGAGGCGCGGCACACACCCCAGGACCCACTGATCGCCGTGACTGCGGGCGAACGCGATGAGATGGGCGCTGAGGGGTCCGCTCACCGACAGCGGGAGGTAGTCGCCATAGACAAAGAGATCGGGGTACTGGCGACGCAGGTGCAAGAGAGTTCGGGTGAGGTGGATCTTGAGCGGGCCACGATCACCCTGCGCGAGCATCGCTCGCAGGTCCGACGAAGGCGTATCGCTCGACCGATTGAGTGAAGCCAGAGCGCGTTGACGGGTCGTGAAGTTGACGGGACGCCGATTGTCCGGATCGGTGAGGGTGAAGTTGAAGGTCTCGGTGCCTTGATAGAAGTCGGGAACGCCGGGCGACAGGCACTTCAATACGACACTCGAGAGAGAGTTGACGGTGGTCGCGGGCGCGATGTCGGCCATGAGTCGTCCGATCTCTCGAACGAATCGTTCGTCGAGAGCCAACTGCGACACGACGTGGCGCACGCCACGCTCGTAGCGGTTGTCCGAGTTGGTCCACGAGGTCGCCACCTTGGCCTCTCGAGCAGCCTTGACACAGTACGCCTGGATTCGACGGATCGTCCCTCGCGGGGCGCGCTGCGCGTCACTGGGCCACAAGCACACGAAACCCTGATAGATCCGCGCTTCGTCATCAGGTTCGACGTGGAGCGGCGAGAAGTAGCGACGGTGCCACCCTCGAATGAGTCCCTCCCACCGCTCGGGGACTTCGGACAGTGTGGCGAGTCGAGCGCGGGCATCCTCGCTTCGCTTGGAGTCGTGAGTGGATGTCGCGTTGAGCGTATTGGGGTGGGCGAGCCGGGCGACGGCGAAGCGGTGATACTCCTTCGGCTCGCAACTCGGATGGTCGGGATCGGCCCCGACGTCCGCCTGAGCAAGCAAGCCCTGGTAGCGGTACGTCGCGGTGTCCTCGACGCCCTTGGCCATCACGCCGGGAGTCAACTGTTGCCAGCGGCAGATGAGTTCGAGGGCCGTGCCGCGTGGTGCGCTCAGAGTGTCGCCGAGCAGCTGCGCCGCCCGTCGGCTTTCGCCGTGCAGCGAGTCACGCGCTCGTCGTGCGGCTCTCGCCAGACGCTCGCAGTCCGGGGGGTTGATCCGTGCGTCAGCGACGTACGTGCGGTAGACGTCCATCGACACGGTGATCTCGCTGAGGGCCGCGCGCACATCAAACCAAGACAGGTCGTGTCCGGAATGGGTCTCGTTGAGGGCCGCAACGGCCAGGCGAACCAGGCGCTCGCGGGCCGCGTCGAAGGCCGAGTTGAGCACGTCGCGTTTCGCGGCGAGACCGAGTTCGAAGAACGACGGGGCTGACGCGAGGCGTCGCGCTCCTCGCTCGTCCACCATCAATCCGACGACTCGCGTCGCGAAGTCGTATCCGGTGGTGCCGTCAGCGGACCAGTCAGAAGGAAGATCTTCGTCGAGGGCCAGAATCTTCTCGACCAGGGTGAGGGTACGTCGCTCTCGGTGACTTCGGGCGAAGGCCGCGAGTCGCTCGAGGTACTCGCGTGGGTTAAAGAGACCGTCGATGTGATCCACCCGCCAGCCCGCGATGCGCTCATCGTTGCCCAACGTGGCGAGGTAGTCGTGGGTACGCGAAAAGACATCGGGATCTTCCACGCGCACCCCGATCAGTCCGTCGATATCAAAGAACCGCCGGTAGTTGCCTTCGCGATCACTCAGACGCCAGAACGCGGGACGGTAGTGCTGGTGCGCGAGGATGGTTCGCACCTCGCTCGTGCGGGTGCCGGGGGAGAGTGGAAACTCTGACCCTCCTAGGTGCATCGTTCGCTTCGGGCCGTCGCCTCGAAAGAGGACCGTGCCGAGAAGATCGTCGAGCGGCGCGCTGAGGGTTGCCACCATGACCTTGCCGTCGTGGCGCGACCAGTCGATGTCAAACGTATCGGCGGCGCTCGCGTCCTGACCCAGTCGCAGAGTGTCCCACCACCACTCATTTGAGCGATCGCAGGCCATGTGGTTGGGCACGATGTCGATGAGCGCTCGCATATCGTGGGCCGCGAGCTCGGCGAGGAGACTCTCGAAGTCCTCGAACGAGCCCAGAGCCGGATCGAGTTGAGTGGGATCAATGACGTCGTAGCCGTGCGAGCTTCCCGCGACCGCGCGGAGAATGGGGGAGAGGTACAGCGTCTCAATGCCGAGGTCGCTCAGGTACCCCACGAGCTCGGTGGCACCGCGAAAGCCGATACCCGCGAGTTGCAGTCGATAGGTCGAACCGAGCGGACGCGGCTCACTCACCGCTCGGGTCGCTCCGTGTGGCGCAGCAGCACCGTCGAGCGAGCCGTCAAATTGAGAGCGTCGGTGCGCACGACGCGCGTCCACGGACCCGGTCGCGAGGTGTTGAGGACCTCCTCCCACACGCCAGGCAGTTCCATGACGGGCAATGTGAAGGTGAAGGACTTCGCCGACGCGTTGAGGAGAAACAAGACGGACTCCGCGGTGCGGGACCTCCCGCGGCTGTCCAGTTCATCGGCGGCTGGACCGAAGAGCAGCATGCCCACGCTCTGAATGCTCGGGTTGTTCCAGTCGTCCTTGGTCATCTCGAGACCGTCGGCGCGCAGCCAGGAGATGTCCTTGGACTGATAGCCCGGGGTGGGCTCGCCCGTGAAGTAGGCACGTCGGCGCAGAATGGGATTGTTTTTTGCGATCGTGATGATGTCGCGCACAAATCGGTGCAGTTCGACGTCGGCTTCGCTGAGGTCCCAGTTCAACCAGCTGATCGGGTTGTCCTGGCAGTACGCGTTGTTGTTGCCGAGCTGGGTTCGACCCATTTCGTCCCCGCCGAGCAGCATGGGTACCCCCTGGGAGAAGAGGAGGGTGGTGAGGAGATTTCGCTTCATGCGCTCGCGCGTTCGCAGGATCCGCACCGACTCGGTGGGACCCTCGACGCCCCAGTTGGCGCTGAAGTTGTCGTTCGTTCCGTCTCGATTGTCCTCGCCGTTGGCTTCGTTGTGCTTGTTCGCGTACGAGACCAGATCGGTCAGCGTGAAGCCATCGTGGCACGCTACGAAGTTGATGCTGGCGTAGGTCTTGCGACCGGTGGGAGCAAAGATGTCGCTGGAACCCGCGAGTCGCGTCGCGAGTTCGGGTACCTGACCGGGATCGCCGCGCCAGAAGCGTCGCACGCAGTCGCGAAATGCCCCGTTCCACTCGGACCAGCCCGGCGGGAACCGCCCGAGGCGGTACCCATCGGGGCTCGCGTCCCAGGGCTCGGCGATCAGCTTGGCCTTCGAGATGATCGGATCTTGTTGGAGTATCTCAAAGAAGGCGCTGGGCTGCTCGGCCGTGCCCCCTCGCACGAGCACCGGAGCGAGATCAAAGCGAAAGCCGTCGATGTGCATGTCGTTGATCCAGTACCGCAGGCTGTCGGTGACCAGTCCCATGGCGCGGGGGTGCAGAGTGTTCAGGCTGTTGCCCGTGCCCGTGTAGTCGAGGTAGTAGCGCGGATCGGCCGTGAGGCGGTAGTAGACGCTGTTGTCGATGCCTCGAAAGGACACGGTCGGCCCGAGGTGGTTGCCCTCGGCGGTGTGGTTGTAGACGACGTCCAAGAAGACTTCGATGCCGGCGCGATGAAACGTGCGAACCATCGACTTGAACTCCGTGACTTGCTGGTCGGCGGCGCTGGAGTAGCCGACGTGCGGGGCAAAGAAGCCAATGGAGTTGTAGCCCCAGTAGTTGTCCAGGTTCTGCTCGACGAGGTGGCGGTCCGAGGCGAAGTGATGCACGGGCATGAGTTCAATGGCGGTCACCCCTAAGTCCAAGAGGTGATCGATGATGGGATCGGACACGAGTCCTAAGTACGTGCCGCGCAGGTGAGGGGCCACGCCGGGGTGACACTCGGTCATGCCGCGCACGTGGGCTTCGTAGATCACGGTCTGGGTCCAGGGGGTATTCGGCGCTTCGTCGTCTTGCCAGGTGAAGGCGGTATCTACGACGATGGACTTGGGCATCGCGCTGGCCGAGTCCCGGGTGTCAAAGCTCAGGTCCTGTCGATCATCTCCCACCACGTAGCCGTAGAGACTGTCGTCCCAACGGATGGGACCGCTCACCGCCTTGGCGTAGGGGTCGAGCAACAGCTTGTTGACGTTGAATCGGTGCCCCTGGCTGGGCTCGTAGGGCCCATCGACCTTGTAGCCGTAGAGGGTGCCCGGGCGCGCGTCGGGCAGGTACACGTGCCAGATGAAGTCGGTACGTTCGCTGACGTTGATGCTCACGATCGGCTCGCCCGACATCGCGTCGTCAAAGAGCAGGAGTTGCACCGCGGTGGCGCTCTCGGAGTAGAGGGCGAAGTTGACGCCCTCGCCGTCCCAGGTTGCACCCAGCGGTCGCGGGCTTCCCGGCCAGACTCTCATCGGGTCACCTCCGAACGAAAGAGGCGGTAGCTCCAGGGCTCGACTTCCACGACTCCCGAGACCTCCGCACTCGCGGGCTCGAGGACGTCACGCCAACATCGCGATTCGGCCAGAGTGGCGGTCATGGGGTTGGCTCCGAGATTGAAGAATCCATATACCTCGCCCTCGTCGCTCGATCTGGCGAGTGTAACGAGTGTTCCATTGGCCCAGGCCCGAGCGCGAGAGCGCGTCGAGTGACGCAATTCGGGCAGCGAGCGTCGCAGCGCGATCAGGCGCCGATAGTCGTCGAAGATCTCGCGATGAGACGGATCACTGAGCAGGGAGTGGTCGAGGCGAGCCAGGTTGAAGGTCGCGGGGTCGCCCGGATCGAGTAACTCGCCCTTGGCGATCTCGGGGAACTCGCGCGCGCGGCCCTCGCGCACCGCCGCAATCAGCTTTTCGTCACCGTGGTCGACGAAGTACGGGAAGGGCGCTTCTTCGCCGTACTCCTCACCCATGAAGAGCAGAGGAATGTTGGGACTGAGCAGGACGAGGGCGGCGGCGAGTCGCGACTGGTCGGGCGAGATCATGGTGCTGAGACGATTGCCGAGCGGCCGGTTGCCGATCTGGTCGTGATTCTGGGAGAAGACGACGAAGCGATCGGGGGGCAGGTGACCGGACGGGGCACCGAGACGTCGATGCCGAAACACCGACGGAGTGCCTTGGAGGGCGAAGCCTTGATCGAGCGCGGTGGCGAGGTCGTCGGCTCCCGAGTAGTCCGCGTAGTAGCCGGTGCGTTCACCGGTGAGCGCGACGTGCAGGGCGTGATGAAAGTCGTCGTTCCACTGGGCGTCCATGCCCAGGCCGTTCGATGTCAGGGGAGTGACGACGCGCGGATCGTTCGCCGCAGTTTCGGCGATGAGGACGCACGGGCGCGCGAGCGTTTGGGCGAGTTCGTGAGTGCGCCGAGAGAGTTCGGCGACAAAGGGAATCGCCGACTCGTCGGCGATCGAGTCAATGGCGTCCAGGCGCAGCGCGTCGACGTGGAAGTCCACGAACCACTGACGGGCGTTCTGCCAAAAGTAGCGGCGGACCTCGTCGGAGAACGGGCCATCAAAGTTGAGCGCGCTGCCCCAGAGCGTGCGATAGCGATCGCTGAAGTAGGGGGCGTAGTGATCCACGATGTTGCCCTCGGGCCCGAGGTGGTTGTAGACGACGTCAAGGACGACCGCCAGGTCGCGTTGGTGACAGGCGTCCACGAACTCTTGGAACGCGGGCGCGCCGCCATAGGAGTGCTGCACGGCGAAGGGAAACACGCCGTCGTATCCCCAGTTACGCTCGCCGGGAAACGACGCCACCGGCATGACCTCGATCGCACCGATGCCCAGTTCGACGAGTGCGTCGAGATGCGACAGAGCACCCTCAAAGGTGCCCGCTGGGCTGAAGGTGCCCACGTGGAGTTCGTAGATGACCTGGTCCCACAGGGGGCGAGGATGATAGGCGTCGTCCTGCCAGTGGTGTGCCGCCAGATCCACCACTGCCGAGGGCCCGTGCACGCCCTCGGGCTGGGACCGTGAGACCGGATCGGGGAACTCGCCGTCGTCGAGTTGGTAGAGGTACCGCGAGCCGACCGGAGCGCTCGCCGTGACGCAGAAGTACCCGTCGCCACACCCCTGCATCGCGATCGTGGTACCCGAATCGACCAGGTGCAGAGTCACCTGGTCGCTGCGCGGAGCCCACACGCGAAACTCCGTCGTCGACTCATCGACGGGGTGCGCCCCAAGGTCGCTCAGTGCGTAGGTCATTCGGGCGCGAGAAACAAGCAGCCCAGAGGCGGCACACTCAAAGTCAACGTGCGCGGCATGCCGTGGGTGGGAACGGGGTGGGATTCAACGGTGCCGAGATTGCCCACGCCGCTACCGCCGTAGTCGGTGGCGTCACTGTTGAGGAGTTCTTTCCAGCGACCGTCCGTTGGGACGCCGGCCAATGTGTTGTGGCGTGGCACCGGTGTGAAGTTAAAGACGCACAGCACCGGGGTGCCGTCGTGGGCGAAGCGCAGGAAGCTGAGCAAGCCCTCCTGGGCGTCGTTGGGCTGAGTCCAGCTGAACCCGTGCGGGTCACAGTCCAGTTCGTGCAACGCGGGAACCGTTCGGTACAGACGATTGAGGTCGCTCACCCACTGCTCGACGCCGGCGTGGGCCGGTCGCTCGCGCAGCGACCAGTCCAGGGAGCCGTCGTGGTTCCACTCGCGACCCTGGGCGAACTCACCGCCCATAAAGTTCAGCTTCTTGCCGGGCTGGGCGAACTGGTAGCCAAAGAGCAGACGAAGATTGGCGAAGCGCTGCCACTCGTCGCCGGGCATCTTGGTGAGCAGTGAACCCTTGCCGTAGACGACTTCGTCGTGCGAGAGGGGGAGTACGAAGTTCTCGCTGAAGGCATACACGCTGCGGAACGTGAGTTCTCCGTGATGGTGGCGCCGGTAGATCGCGTCACGTGACAGATACGCGAGCGTGTCGTGCATCCAGCCCATGTCCCACTTGAAGCCGAAGCCCACTCCGCCCAAGAAGACGGGACGCGACACTCCCGGAAAGGCGGTGGACTCTTCGGCGATGACCTGTACGTCGGGGTGATCTTCGTAGATGCCGACGTTGAGCTGCTGGAGGAACTCGATCGCCTCGAGGTTCTCGCGTCCTCCCGCTGCGTTCGGGAGCCAGTCCTCGGGTGGGCGTGAGTAGTCGCGATACAGCATGGAGGCGACAGCGTCGACGCGGATGCCGTCCGCGTGGTACGCGCTCAGCCAGTGCCCGGCGGACGAGGCGAGAAAGCTGCGCACCTCGTGACGCCCGTAGTTGAAGATCAGGCTCTTCCAGTCCGGGTGATAGCCCAGTCGCGGGTCGGCGTGCTCATAGAGGTGGGTCCCGTCGAAGCTGGCGAGGGCAAAGGCGTCGGCGGGGAAGTGCGAGGGCACCCAGTCCACGATGACGCCTATCTCGGCCTGGTGGAGCTCGTCGATGAGGGCCATGAGGTCCTGAGGGTCGCCGTAACGGCGCGTGGGTGCAAAGTAGCCGGTGGTTTGGTACCCCCACGATCCGTAGAAGGGATGCTCCATGAGGGGGAGGAACTCCACGTGAGTGAATCCACAACGCCTTACGTGATCGATGAGTTGCGGGGCGATCTCGCGATAACTCAAGAAGCGCTCGGGATCGCCGGCATCTCGTCGCCAGCTACCCAGGTGGACCTCGTAGACCGAGATGGCAGCGTCGATGTCCGCGCGTTGGGCTCGACGCTCCATCCAACGCTGGTCGTGCCACTCGTAGTCGAGGTCCCAGATGACTGAACCCGTGCGCGGGGGAACC
>JBEKYI010000014.1:0-24046 GCA_049511155.1 Acidimicrobiales bacterium | reverse complement strand
ATCACTGAGGTCACGCCGTTGATGAGTGGTCCGTAGACGATGTAGCTGTGGCCGGTGATCCAACCGATATCGGCCGCCGTCCAACAGATGTCACTGTCCGCCTTGACGTCAAAGATGTTGTAATACGTCGTCGCGGCCTGGGTGAGGTAGCCGCCTGTCGTGTGGAAGATGCCCTTGGGTTTCGCGGTTGTGCCCGAGGTGTACATGATGAACATCTGGTGTTCGGCGTCGAATGATTCGTACGCGTGGGTGGTTGCTTGCTTGTCCACGATGTCGTGCCACCAGTGGTCGCGCCCCTCGGTCCACTCCACGTCGCCCCCCGTGCGCTGTACGACCAGCACCGCGCGCACATTGGGACAGCTCTTGAGCGCCTCATCGACGGCCGGCTTGAGGGGGCTCGCGACCCCGCGCCGGAACGCTCCGTCCGCGGTCACCACCACCTGGCAGTCGGAGTCAAGGATGCGACTCGACAGCGAGTCCGCAGAGAAGCCGCCGAAGATGACCGAGTGCATGGCACCGAGGCGCACGATCGCGAGCATCGTCACGATCGCTTCAGGAATCATCGGCATGTAGACCGCGACCCGGTCCCCGGACTTCACCCCGAGTTCGGTCAGCGCATTTGCCGCCTGGGCGACCATCTTTTGCAGATCGGCGTACGTGATGGTGCGCGTCTCGCCTTCGGCGTCGGCGACCCAGTGGTAGGCCACCTTGTCGCCCTTGCCCGCTTCGACGTGGCGGTCCACACAGTTGTACGACGCGTTCAATGTCCCATCGCTGAACCACTTGGCGAAGGGCAAGTCCCACTCCAGGATCTTGGTGGGCTCCTTGGTCCAGGTGAGTCGGTCGGCCTGTTTGCGCCAATACGCCAACGGATCAGCTTCCGCTTCGGCGTAGATCGACGGTTGCGCGTTCGCCTGCTTGGTGAACTCCGGACTCGGTGGGAAACTCCGCGTTTCGTCGAGCCATGCTTCGAGCCTTGCTTCACTCATGACCTACTCCAGTCCAAATTTTTGAAAGTGTTTTCCTACATCAGATCTGTTGCGTGACGCGACTAGTGCCGAGAGTAGTTCTCGTTCGCGCGTAAATGCCAACAGCGCCCGTACCTCGTGGCACGGGCGCTGTTGGCGGTTGGGTCCGGTGGCAAGCCACCAGTGACCCCTACGTTAGCCTCGTGGACCTACCGGTAGCACAACTTTGCCGTGCGTGGCGTTCACGACCCCCGCTGCGGACGCGTACCAAGCCGCCGCCGCCGTGGCCAAGCCCGTCCATCCGCCAGCCCTCACAATGTCGGTGAACGTGTGGGTTGTCCCCCAGTTGCCGACCGTAAGAAGGATGAAGGTGATGGACAGCAGGACGAACACCGTCAGGACCGCGTTGTTCGTCTTCATCGCCGCCAGCGTCATGTATACGGTAAATATGGACCATCCCAATAGGAAGATTGGAACAGTGTCCGCACCGCCTCCGGGGAGACCAAACTTGATAAGCGCATAAAACGACAGCCAGAACGCACCGTATGACGTGAACGCAAGTGCTGCGAAGGTGTTCTTGCGCACAAACTCCCACATACCGGCCAGCAACTGCGCGCTTCCTCCGTAGAAGAACGCCAGCGCCAACGCCGCTTCAAGACCCGCTCCGTGCCAAATGTTGGCGTTCCAACTACTCAGAGCAAAAGTCGTCATCGCGAAGCCGGCCAGTCCTAATGGGCCAGGATCCGCAACTCTTTCTTCAGCCATTTACACCCCCAGGTATTGGATTACGTGCAACCCCCAAGATGGGGGTCCACTGGGAATTATTAACCCGCGCGGATCAGCGATGTTGGATTTACGTGGGGCGCCTTGCCGACGGCAGCGTGTGCAACGTGAAAACGGTTGCAACCAGCGCCTTTCGCACCTGATGAACGCGAAGAAAACTCTCAGGCTCTCGCGTCGTTATCCATCGCGTCACGAAAACTTCGCACGAACGATTCAACCCCGTGTGCTCCCCCGCCGTCCAGAATGACACGAACGAGAGCTGAGCCCACGATGACCCCATCGCTCACGCTCGCGGTCGCAGCCGCCTGTTCGGGGGTACTGACGCCAATCCCGACGTAGACGGGAAGGTCGCTCGTCGCACGCACCCGGGCCACCACGGCGTTGCCCTCGCCCTCGTCACTGCTCGCACCGGTGACCGCCATGCGCGCCGAGGCATAGATGAAACCTTCACTGACCCCCGCGACCCGTTCGATCCTCGACATCGGGGTCGAGGGAGCGACCAAAAAGACCGTGGCGACGTCCGTGGCACGGCAGGCCGACGTCCACTCCTCGGACTCTTCGAGCGAAAGATCGGGCACAATTGCGCCCGAGATCCCGAAGTCCCGCAAGCGCCCCGCGCTTCGTTCTAGTCCGTGGTGCAAGAAGATGTTGTAGTAGGTCATCGCGATCAAGGGAACATCGACGTCGAGAGTCTCGAGCTGGTGACCGATCGACTCGAACGAGGTGCCCGCCCTCAGCGCCCGCAGCCCGGCTTCTTGAATGACCACGCCATCCATCATCGGGTCGGAGAATGGGATCCCGATTTCGATGGCGTCCGCGCCTCCCAGGGCGGCCGCCTCTACGTGGCGAGCCCAGTCGGGCGTCGCTCCGGCCATTAGATAGGGCACCAGGGCCGTGCGACCGGTGGCGCGAAGCGCGCGCAGCGTGACCTCCAGGGACTTCACGACTCGCCTCGCAGCAGTGATCGAACCTGGGCCACGTCCTTATCGCCACGACCCGACAGGTTCAACAAGATGGTGGCACCAGCGGGCACGCGAGCGCCGACCTCCCGGGTAATCCAGGCCACCGCGTGGGCCGTCTCCAGGGCGGGAATGATTCCTTCGCTCTCGCTGAGTAGCGATAGGGCGTCGAGGACCTCGTCGTCAGCGACAGCGTAGTACTCGGCGCGTTGGTTGCTGGCCAGGTGCGCATGCTCGGGTCCGATGCCCGGATAGTCCAAGCCAGCCGACATCGAGTGAGCCTCTTCGATCTGTCCAAACTCGTCTTGGAGGATCATGGAGCGCATCCCGTGCAGTACCCCGGGCGATCCGATTCCGATCGCGGCTCCCCCGGCCGCTTCTACCCCAATGAGTCGCGCGTCACTGTTGGCGAAGCCCGCGAAGATGCCCGCCGCGTTGGAGCCACCACCCACGCAGGCCACCACCAGATCGGGCGTGCCCGCGCCCAGTTCGGCCATCTGAGTGGCTGCTTCCATCCCGATGATGGTCTGGAACTCTCGAACCATCCACGGGAAGGGATGAGGTCCCATGACGGACCCGATGCAGTAGTGGGTATCAGCGACGCACGTCACCCACTCTCGCATCGCCTCGTTCACCGCGTCCTTGAGTGTGCGCGATCCTGAGGTCACGGGAACGACCCGCGCCCCTAGTAGTTCCATGCGAAAGACATTGAGCTCCTGGCGAACGGTGTCTACCTGACCCATGAAGACGGTGCAGGCGAGACCGAGTCGCGCGGCGCCGGTGGCGGTCGCGACCCCGTGCTGACCGGCTCCCGTCTCGGCGATGATGCGTGTCTTGCCCATTCGTCGGGTGAGCAAGGTCTGGCCCACCACGTTGTTGATCTTGTGCGATCCCGTGTGCGCCAAGTCTTCGCGCTTGGCGAAGAGTCGCACGCCCAACCTCTCGGACAGTCGGGGCAGTGGCGTCACCGGCGTCGGCCGACCAACGAACTCGGCGAGAGTTTGGCGGTATTCCCCTACGAAGGAGGGGTCGCTCCACGCCTGGGTGAAAGCCTCCTCCAACTCCAGACACGCGGGCATCAGAGCCTCCGGGACGAATCGCCCGCCGAAGTCCCCAAAGCGCCCTCGCGCATCCGGTGTGCCCATTACCGCCACGTCAGTCCCCGTCCTTCTCCCATGCGCCGCGAGCTGCGTTCACGAACTCTTCCACCAAGTGCGGGTCCTTCACCCCGAGTTGGCTCTCTACGCCACTGGCGCAGTCCACGCCCCAGGCCCGAGTGGCTGAAATCACGCCGGCCACGTTCTGGGGAGTGAGCCCACCTGCGGCGATGATCGGCGCGGTGAAGACGCGAGTCGCAAGACCATCCCAGGAGTGTTGGATACCCGAGCCAGACCGTGGCCCATCAACGAGGACCGCATCGACAAGGCCGTCGTCAAAGCGTGAGAACTCCTCACTCTCGATGTTGAGCGCCTTGACGATCCGAATCTCGTGGTGACGAAGTTCGTCGTACAGCGCTGGGCTTAACGTTCCGTGCAGTTGAACGATGTCAAAACCAAGCGAACGCACGTAGGTAGAGATCTCTTCGTCCTCGTTGTCGGCGAAGACCCCGCAGCGCAGCACTGAACCTTGCGTGGCCTCAAGAATCTCTCGGGCCCGGTCTGGCGTCACGCGACGCGGCGACGTCGCTAAGTTCACTCCGATTGCGTCAACGTCCAACCCAACGGCGTCTAAAGCGTCCTCGACCGAGGTCACGCCGCACACCTTGACGTACCCCCGGCTCCACTTCTCACGCACGCTGAGTACTCGGCACGAGAGCGAAGGATTTAACGACCGTGGCCGGGTCGGACGCCGTGACGAACGCCTCACCAACGAGCAACGCGTCAAAGCCCGCTTCAGCGGCTCGCTGCGCGTCTTCGAGCGTCGAGAGTCCCGACTCACAGACCGCCAAGCAGTCGCGCGGCAGAACGTCGATTAGCTGGGCCGCTCGTTCAGTATCGACCTCAAAGGTGTGCAGGTTTCGCTGGTTGATGCCTATGATCTTGGCCCCCGCGTCAAGTGCTCTCTTTGACTCGTCCGCGTCGTGGATCTCCACGAGCGCGTCGATGCCGCAGAGTTCTGCAAGTTCGATGAACGACGAGAGCTCGAGGTCGCTGAGGGCCGCAACAATCAAGAGCACGGCACTGGCTCCCGTCTCCACCGCGTCAAGTATGTCGTTCTCGCTGACGGTGAAGTCCTTGCGAAGGATGGGCAACGAGACGCTGCGGCGAGCAGCCGCCAGGTCCTCCATGGATCCCCCGAAGTACTGCTCGTCGGTCAGAACGGAGATGGCGTTGGCGCCAGCATCACGATAGGTGGCGGCGAGTTCGCCGACATCGAGGTCCGTCGCAAGCGGTCCCTTAGACGGCGAGCGACGTTTGATCTCAGCGATCAACTTGACGTAGGGCGACGAACCTTGACGGAGCACGAGGATGAACGAAGGCCCGTCATAGCGGACATTCTCGACCCGCTCGCGCCAGTCGCGGGTGTCCTGGGCGGCGCGGAGCCGATGGGTTGCGAGGATCGTGTCGAGGTATGTGGTTGCCATCATCAAAGCGTAGTTGTGGCCGGTACCTGAAAATCCCGCGAGTATCGTGACGCTATGCCAACGCCACCCGCAACACAGAGCTAACGGTGGAGTCCTTCGCGCTCGACGTACTCAACCCGCTCGTGCGTGGAGAAAACCTGGAACGCGTCGAGGCATCCCTCGCGTTGCGCGAGATTCTCGAGGGGCGCGTCGACGGCGTGCTCATCGCCAGTTTCCTCACCGCCATCACGATCAAGGGAGAGACCGTCGATGAAATGACCGGCTTCGTCGACGCCATGATCGCGTGTGCCACGACATTTTCACTCGACGTGGACGCAATCGACATCGTGGGAACGGGGGGTGACCAACTGCACAGTGTGAACGTGTCGACGATGGCCGCTTTCGTCGTGGCGGGTTGTGGTGCGCCGGTGGCCAAGCACGGCAATCGCGCCGCCTCGTCGTCGGTCGGTTCCGCTGACTTGCTCGAGGCGCTAGGCGTACGCATCGACGCGCCCGTGGATGTGGTGCGCGCGTGCATTCTCGACGCGGGATTCGGCTTTATGTTCGCTCCGGTCTTTCACACCGCACTCGCGAATCTCGCTCCCGTGCGGCGTTCGCTTCGATTCCGAACCATCTTCAACGCCCTGGGTCCGCTGGCCAATCCCGCCCTTGTGCGGCGCTCACTCATCGGCGTCGCCTCCACCCCCCTCGCTGAGAAGATGGCTGAGGTGTTATTTCGTCGCGGTATCGACCACGCCGTGTTGGTGAGCGCCGACGACGGACTTGACGAGCTCTCTCTTGGCGGGCCCTCAACGCTGGAGTTCGTCACCCGAGACGCTCGCACACGCGAGCGCATCGACGCGGGAGAGGAAATCGGCATCCACCACAACGTGACGCAACTACGAGGAGGCGACGTGGACGAGAACGTCGCGGTGACGAGGGCATTTCTGGCTGGTCAACGTGGTCCGGTCTTCGACACTGTTTGTGCGAACGCGGCCCTCGCCCTTATCGTCGCCGGTCGCGCCACCTCACTCAGCGACGGCTTCGAACTGGCCTGCGGCTCCGTCCTCGACGGTCGGGCGGCCCAGGTACTCGAGCGCCTCGTCGTCGTGTCGAACTCCTAGAGCAGCCGCAACTCCTCACGGAAGCGACGTCCGTTCTGCGCATAGAGCGCCGCCGACGCGACCGCCACGCTCTCCTCGCTGGTGCCAGGGCGAATCTGCGCGGGCACGCCCAAGGCCGACGAGTTCGCCGGCACTTCCATCTTGTTGCGCACGACAGCACCCGCACCGACCGTCGCTCCAGTATTAACCACCGCTTGGTGCAGAACGATCGAGCCGCTACCCACCAGCGCGCGGTCGTGAATCGTGCAACCCTCGAGGTGCGCCAAATGGCCAATCACACAGTCGTTGCCGATCAGCGTCGGATACTCGTCCACCGCGTGCACCACCGTGCCGTCCTGGATCGAAGTTCGCTCGCCGATGATGATGGTGCCATAGTCGCCCCTCAAGACGGCGGTGGGCCAGACCGATGAGTCGGCGCCGATGTGCACGTCCCCGATCACCACGGCGTCGGGGTGGACGTACGCGTCCTCGTGGATGTGGGGCACTCGATCACCCAAGGCGTAGATCGGCACGGCGTTCCTCCTAGTGGACTATCCACGAAATTATCTGATAGATCCGCCACCCGATGTAGATCACGGCCGCCACCGCAAAGAATCGCCAGCGCCACGGGACGGGCTCGCGCTCGGTGACCGCCACCTCACCTCCGCACACCTCGCAGACGTCGCCCTCCTCGGGGCGATCACAGGTCTCGCACCAGTTGGCCACTACTCGACTCGAACGCGCACTCGTATCGGTGAGGCGCCTAGTTCGAACTTCTCACGCAGGCTGCGTTCTACGTAGCGCAGATAGGTCGGCGCGAGCCGTCCCGCCACGAAGAGAGTAAACGTCGGTGGCTCTGTCGCGCCTTGGACCGCGTAGCGAATCTTGCCCGTGGGCGATGGCTGCTTCACCTGGAGGTCTCGAACGGCGCGATTGAGCACCCCGGTCGGCACGCGCTTGGCGTAATCGGTGGCGGCGTTGGACAAGGCCGGCCACAGTCGGTGCACGCCCTTACCCGAGAGAGCTGTGGTCTTGAGCACGGGAGCGTCGCCCAAGAACGCCAGTTTGTCGCCCACGGTCGCCAGAACCGCGTCGCGCTCGTCGACGGGAACCAACTCCCATTTGTTGAGAACCACAATTGAGGGACAGCCGGCCGCCGAAATACGCTCAGCCAGCCGTTGATCCTGACCGGTCGCTCCCTGGGTCGCGTCGATAACGAGGATTGCGATGTCCGATCGGTCGAGGGCCTCCAAACTCCGCAGCACCGCGTACGTTTCCAGTCCAGCTTCGGTGCGCGCGCGCTTGCGCATACCTGCGGTATCGACGAAGCGAACCAGACCTGACTTGGTCTCCACCACGGTGTCGATCGCGTCGCGCGTGGTACCGGGCATATCGTGAACGACGCTCCTCTCTTCACCAATCAGCTGATTGAAGAGGGTCGACTTGCCCACGTTGGGGCGTCCCACGATGGCCACCCGCAGGGCACCGTCGTCGTCGCTGGAGTCCTCAGGCACCTCGATCCCGGCGTCCAACTCATCGACGATGCGATCAAGCAGGTCACCGGCCCCGCGGCCGTGCAGCGCGCTCACGAGAAACGGTTCCCCGAGTCCGAGCGAGAGAAACTCCCACCCGCCGGCCTCGTGTTGCTGGTCGTCTACCTTGTTCGCGACGAGTACGACAGGACGCTTCGATGTGCGCACCCAGCGCGCGGCGGTCGAGTCCTCCTGAACGGGTCCAGTGGCGACGTCGACAACGAGGAGGACCAGGTCTGCGCTCGCCAGGGCCGCTTCGGCCTGTTTGGAGATCTTGTCTTCGAGCGTGTCGCCCCCTTGGAGCCACCCTCCGGTATCGACCACGTCAAACGTAACGCCGCGCCACTCCACTTCGACCGCCTTGCGATCGCGCGTAACGCCACGTTGCTCCTCGACGACGGCGACTCTGCGACCCGCCAAGCGGTTAACCAGGGAGCTCTTGCCCACATTGGGGCGCCCGACTACGACGACTTGGGGTTTGGTCACGCCGACTCCGAGCGTTGCGGGCCGAAAGCGTCCCCGGACGCCCTGAGAACCACCAAGTCGGAAAAACGGGCGCCGAACACCGGGTCAGCCTACTGGCGTAAGGCCGTGCAATCTTCGGGCGAGAGCTCGCGAGTGCTACGCCACCCTCACTCGCTGCCGGCGGCCTCCCAGATGCCCATCAGCAGGTTCAATACGGAGGCAAGAAAAGCCAGAAGCCCCGCTCCAAGCAACGTGAAGCCGACTTCAATCGAGAGAACCACCGTGCGACCCAGAACATCGCCTTCGCCCACGTAACTCTGACTGGTCTTCGCTATTACCACGATGCCCAACACGACCCAACCAAAGAGCATCAATACCAGTAGCACCGACACTGCTTGAGCCGCGACGTAACGCCCATCCTTCTTATCCATGGCGCGATGGTAGGCGAAGGGTTTAATTCACGTCAGCCACTTCCTAGGAAGGGCTCTCGGTACGACTCTCGCTCCGAAAGGCGCCACCATTAGGCTTGAGACGTGACGGTGGACAAGGTCGTGTTGGCGGCCCCTCGAGGGTTCTGCGCCGGAGTCGAAAAGGCGATCAAGGCGCTGGACTGGATGACGCGCGTCTTTGAACCGCCCGTCTACTGCTACCACGAGATCGTTCACAATCAGTTTGTGGTCGACCACTTTAAGTCGGTGGGCGTCATCTTCATCGACGACGTGGCCGTCGTGCCCCCGGGGGCGCCCATCATGCTCAGTGCCCACGGGTCTCCACCCGAGGTGATTGAGGCCGCTCGACGCACCGGCGGTACCGTGATCGACGCCGTGTGTCCCCTGGTGACCAAGGTGCACCACGAACTCAAGGTCCGAGCCAAGAAGGGCTACACCGTCCTCTACGTCGGACACGAAGACCATGAAGAAGCAGTCGGCACGATGGCTGTCGCACCCGAAGCGGTGCACCTGGTCCAGTCCCGCGAAGACATCGACGCGATCGACGGACACGACGGTCCCGTCGCCCTGCTCAGTCAGACAACCCTCAGCCTGGATGAGTGGCAGGATCTGCGAGAGTACGCCCAGGAGATCTTCCCCGATATCTGGATGCCGGGGCGCAGCGATCTCTGTTTTGCCACTACCAACCGACAGGCCGCCTTGCGTCAGCTGGCTTCGAAAGCCGACGCCGTGGTCGTGATCGGATCGGCGAACTCCTCCAACACCGTGGCCTTGGTCAAGGTCGCCGAAGCCGAGGGCTGTCCTCGTGTCTTTCGCGTCAACGGCGCCGAGGAGCTACCGAACGATCTCACCGGGGTCGTCGCAGTCACCGCTGGTGCCTCCGCGCCGGAGATCCTGGTCAACGAGGTACTCGAGCACCTCAAGCCTCGCGACGGCATCACCGTGTTCTCCGTCACGGTCGAAGACGAGTACTTCCCTCCCCCGCCCGAACTGCGCGAGGTTCTCAAGGCCCTCACCGCACTGGTCGACGTCATTTTCGCGACACCGGAAGCAACCGCCTTCGACGCACAAGCCGACCGTGAGTTCACCGCCTCTGAGGTGATCTCCGCCTAATCGCAGAGGTTTGCAGGACCTCAGTAGACTGCTACACCGGACTACCGTGGGCCGCGAGCAGAGTTGCCGTGTCACTGAGCCCACCTTCGAAGGAGATAGATGTCAAACGAGGACCTCGAGAAGCGGCGCATCTCGCGTTTGCGTGACTTCGCCATCGCCCAGGCCCGTGATCGTTTTGACGCCGACTACCCCGGTTTCGTGCCCGACGAGATCGTCGCGTCAATCTGCGCCTACGAAGAAGAAGGCAACATTGGCGACGTCTTAAAGAAGATGCCCGACACCATTAGCGGCAGTCCCTACACCACCTTTGTGGTGGTCGACGGTGGATCCGACAAGACCGGTGAGATCGCCCGTTCGTTTCCCGGGGTCAAGGTCTTGGAGTTTCCCGTCAACCTCGGTCACGGTGTCGCACTTCAAGTCACCTACCGCTACTGCATCGAACACAACGTGAAGTACGTCGTGACCCTCGACGCCGACGGCCAGAACGACCCGGCCGAGATGCCCCAGATCCTGGCTCCGCTGCAGAGCGACCAGGCCGACTTCGTGGTCGCCAGCCGAGTACTGGGTGAAGACAAGACGACCGACGTCGTGCGCAAGAGCGGCGTGCGATTCTTTTCCCTCGTCATGAACAAGATGACCGGAGCCAACCTCACCGATACCTCGACGGGGTATCGCGCGCTGCGAGTGACGATGCTCGCCGACGTCGTTGATCGCCTCACCCAGGAGCAGTATCAGACCGCGGAGTTGCTCATCACTGCCCTCAAACGCGGCTGGCGCGCCAGCGAAGTGCCCACCGTGTGGTACCCCCGAGCGTCCGGCACTACGAAGAAGGGCAAGAACTGGCTGTTTGGATTCCGCTACGCGAGGGTGGTCTTTGGCACCTGGTGGCGCGAGCGCTAGGTTTCCAGTCGCTCGCGCGCCTGGCGATACACATCCTCGAGGGCCTTGCGTAGTTCCTCGGTCTTCTCTGTGATCTGAGAGCGCGAAACGCGCCCCTCGCTGGTCGGTGGGTCCAGTGGCGTACCCACCACAACTTCGATCTTGGCGAAGTGGGGAAACTTTGCCCCGACTGGCATCGCCTTCTCGCTACCCGCGATGCCCACGGGCACGATCTTGGCCCCGGTTCGGGCCGCGAGGAAGACGGCGCCGTCGTGCAGCGGCTCGACGCTGTCGCCCGACTTGCGTGTTCCCTCGGGGAACAGCACGAGAGCTTGGCCGCGTTTGAGCACTTCTTCGGACAGGCGCATCGATTCGCGGTCCGCGCTCTGACGGTTGACGGGAAAGGCCCCCAGGCGCGTGAGCAACGCGCCGAAAATTGCGGGGTGAAAGACGCCCTCTTTCGCCATGAAGAAGGCCTTCCGGGGTGAGATGAACAAGCTGAACGCAAAGTCGACGTTGGACCGGTGAATCGGCGCAATGATCACCGGACCGCTGAGGGGAATATTCTCGGCGCCGGTGACGTTCGGGTGAAAGAAGATTTTCGCGAGGCCGCCGACCAACCCCGCGCAGATCCGATAGATCAGCGTCTTGTTCGGATTTAGGACGAGGTCCGCTGCTTCAGGCATTGCGTGATCTCCTCCACTACCTCGGCGACGCTGCGACCCGTTGTATCTAGGGCAAGGGCGTCTTCGGCTTGGCGCAATGGCGACGCCTCGCGGGTCGAGTCCACCACGTCGCGGCGGGCCACCGATTCTTCGCTTTCCTCACCGCGCCGTCGCGATCTCTCCTCGAGGGTCGCGGTGAGGTACACCTTGACCCGGGCCTCGGGAAAGACCACTGTCGTGATGTCGCGGCCCTCGACGACGGTGCCCACGGGTTGAGCGGCGGCGAAGGCGCGCTGGCGCTGGACCATCTCGGAGCGCACGCGGGCGTTGGCCGCCACCACCGACACTGCTTCGTTCACGTCGTCGCCTCGGATCTGGTCGTGCACGTCGCGCCCGTTCACGCTCACGCGAGGCTCGGTGGTGATGAGGGCGTCGTGGGCTAACTGGGCAAGTGCATCCTCGTCGGTGACGTCCACGCCGCGATCCAACGCCTCGCGAGTGACGGCCCGGTACATGGCCCCCGTGTCCAGGAACGACCAGCCCAGGGAGTCCGCCAGGGCGCGCGCGATGGTCGACTTGCCCGATCCCGCCGGTCCGTCGATCGCGATGACCTGGGTGCTCATTGGAGCAATGCTAGGTCGCGAAAAAAGTTGGGATAGCTGGACGACACGGTGGCCGCTCCCCTGATCGTGACGCCGTTTCCCGCACAGCCGGCGACCGCGCTGGCCATCACCATCCGGTGATCGAGTGCGCCATGAAACGTGAACTGAAGGAATCGCTCGGCCGAACCGAGACCCTCGATGAAGAAGTCGTCGCCCTCGGACCAGACCCGACAGCCCAGGCTCATCGCGAGCGACATGGAACCCGCGAAGCGGTCTGACTCCTTGTGGCGTAGTTCGCCCATCTCGCGGAATGCGCTCACGCCACTCGCCGCACAGGCCGCCACCGCCAAAACCGGGACCTCGTCGACGGAGGGCACGTCGTTCGAGTGAATCTCGGTCGCCACCAGCGACGAGCTGCGCGCGTGCAGGACGTGAAATCCCTCGCGGTCGTCGAGACGCACGTCGGCCCCCATCCGATCGAGCACCCCCACGAACCCAACGCGTTCGTCTGAGGCGTCGACACTCAAGACCTCGAGCGTCGCGTCGGGATGGATGGCCCCCAGCACCGCAAAGAACGCCGCTTGCGACGGGTCACCAGGAACGAACCAGTTGTGGCGCGCCGGTCGCCCCGGCGCGACTCGCACGATGCGTCCGAGACCAACGTCCTCGCTCGTCACCTCGATGCCGGCGCTCTGGAGCATGTCCTCAGTGGTGCGACGAGTCCGCACGTCTTCGTGAACTCGAGTCTCGCCGTAGGCGTGCAGCCCGGCGAGCAAGATGGCGGACTTCACCTGGGCGCTGGCGATCGGCACGTGATAGTCGATCGCCTGGAGTTTGAGCGGGCTGGTGATCTCGAGGGGTGCGGTCGAAGCCAGTCCCTGGCCTTGGAGATCGACACCCATGAGACCGAGCGGGATGGCCACGCGATCCATGGGACGCCGCGACAACGAGGCGTCACCCACCAGACGATGACGTCCAGGTATCGAGGCGACGACTCCACACAACAACCGCATCGACGTGCCGGAGTTTCCGCAGTCCAGATCCTGTTCGCTCGGGCGTAGTCCGCGCTCGGGTCCGTTCACGTACGCCACACCGTCCTCGTCGTAACGAGTTGCTCCCAGTTGCACGAGGCAGGCGCTGGTGGCTTGCACGTCCTCACCCGGTGACAGATTGGTAATCGTGCTCTCGCCGCTCGCCAGGGCGGACAGCATCAAAGACCGATGTGACGAGCTCTTGTCGCCGGGAACTCTCAGCGAACCTCGCAACTGGGCGGCGTGCGTCACCATCTCGACGTCGTTCATTCGTGACCAACCTGAAACCCGCGCTCGCTCAGAGCCCCACTGAACCTGTCCGCCTGCAGGGAGTCGACCGCGAGAAGCAGGGTGCCGCTAGCGCCTTCGATCCCGTGGGCGATCTCGATGTCGTAGATGTTGACGAGCATCTCCGAAGCGGCCATCGTGACGGCGGCGAGCACGCCGGGTTGGTCGCTGACGGCCACGCGCAGATACGCGAGGTTCTCGGAGTTGAGCGCTCGACCGGGCAACTGGCGCCGAGCAAAGGCCGCGTGGGCGAGATCCGACGCAATGGCGTCGTGATCGTTGTTGCTTAGGGCCTTACGCAAGCGGGCGAGCCGTTCCTCGAGCGCCAACAGGGACTGAGCGATCGCGTCACGATTCTCGAAGAGGATGTCCGGCCAGATGCCCGGGTCGCCAGCCGCCACACGGGTCATGTCGCGAAATCCGCCGGCTGCCAGCTGCAACAACACTGCGTCTTGTTCCGCCACGCGGGTCGCCTCATTCATCAGCGCACCGGCCAACAGATGAGGAACGTGGCTCGCGACCGCGACGAGTCGATCATGGTCGTCCGCACTCACGGCGACCACGTTCGCGCCGAGCTCACGCAAGATCCCGTGCAGCGTCGTGTATGTCGCAGGCAGCGTCGCCGACGTCGGTGTCAAAACCCACGTGCATCCCCGAAAGAGATCGGCTCGTGCGCCGGCCAATCCTCGTTGTTCTGATCCGGCCATGGGATGACCCGCGAGGAACCGTGGATCACTCACCTCGTCGACGATGGCGCCCTTCACTCCGGCGACGTCGGTCACGATGAGGTGACTGCTCGAAGACCGCTCAAGGTAGTCGCGAACGATCGTCGGCACCACCCCGGCCGGCGTCGCCACAACGACGAGCGTGACGTCGTCGTTAAACGCCGAGTCCGCCACGACGCCCGCGTCGAGGGCAGCTTTGAGGACATCCTCGTCGGCGTCGATCCCGGTGACGACCCAGCCAGTCTCACCGAGCGCCCGGGCGACGGACGCGCCGATCAGGCCGAGACCCACGACGTGGGCGCGGCGGCTACTCGGGGAGATCATCGCGCAGGGAGGGGGCATTTCGCAGGTACACGTGTCGTAAGTCGCTGCGCTCCCGCTCGGTGTAGGCGTGCATCAGCACCCTCACCGTCAGGGGCATCGCACCAGGAACGTTGATCTCACTCGCACACAGCAGCGGCACGTCGCCAAAGCCGATACCGCGCGCGGCGGTAGCGGGGAACGCCGCCGTGAGATCGGACGTGGTCGTAAAGAGAACACTGATGACGTCGTCGTGACCGATTCCGTTGCGCTGGAGCATCTCGGTGAGCAGCTCCTGGGTGACGTCGGTGATCTCCTCGACGGTGTTCTCTTCGCACGTCGAGGCGCCGCGTAGCCCTCGAACCTTCGCAGAAGTCATGCAGGCATCGTAGAGGCCAGCTCATCGGTCATCCCCACGGCCTCCATTAGTCGACGCACTTCGTTGACCGACAACTGGCGATAGGCGCCCGGCGAGAGCGTCGCGTCCTGGAGCGGTCCGATTCTGGTGCGAACCAGACGCGTCACCTCGTGACCCACGGCGGCGCACATGCGTCGCACCTGTCGGTTTCGCCCTTCGTGAATCACGATGCGCAACAGTCCCTCGCTCACGCGAGACACTTGAGCCGCCGCGGTGACGCCGTCATCCAGTTCGACTCCTTCGCGCAGACGCCGCAGCGCCCCCGGCGAGGGATCGCCCTCCACTCGAACGAGGTACTCCTTGGCGATGCCCGAACTCGGGTGGGTCAAGAGATGAGCGAGACGCCCGTCGTTGGTGAGGATCAGCAGACCTTCGGTGTTCATGTCGAGTCGACCCACCGGAAAGATGCGCACGGGCGACTCCACCAGATCCAGGACCGTGGTGCGGCCCTGGGGGTCCGAGGCGGTCGTCACGACGCCGTCGGGCTTGTTCAAGAGGAAGTACACCTTGGACTGTGAGGTCGGCACCATCTTTCCGTCGACACAGATCACGTTGACGTCGGGATCCACGCGATTGCCCAGTTCGGCCACTCGCCCGTCAATCGTCACGCGACGATCGACGATCAACACTTCACAGGCTCGTCGCGAACCGAACCCGGCTCGCGCGAGAGCCTTTTGGAGACGCTCTCCGCCCTCCAACTAGGACACCTCGGAGTCGTCAAAACGTTCTGCGATCTCCTCGGCCAAGGCGTTCGCGGTCTCGATGGGGGGCATGAACTCCTCGATGGGGGGCAGATCGTCCAGAGCGGCGAGTCCCATGCGATCCAAGAACAGTTCAGTCGTGCCGTACAGGATCGGCTGACCGGGCCCGGGGGCGCGTCCCAGCTCTTCGATGTAGCCGCGTTGCTCCAGCAAGCGCACGACGCCATCAACGTTGACGCCGCGGAGCGCGGAGATCTGGGCGCGGGAGACCGGTTGGCGATACGCAATGATCGCGAGTGACTCAAGGGCAGCCGAGCTCAGGCGATGGGAGACGTCACGATTGGCGAACTTGGTCACCCACGCCGCCACATCCGGCGAGGACTGCATCACCCAACCGCTGGCGAGCTCAACGACCTGAAAGCCCCTCTTCTGTTCGAGAAACTCAGCCCGTAGCTCGGCGAGCGTGCGGCGCACGGCCTCGGCCTCGGCGTCCACGACATCGGCGAGCTCTTCGGCGGAGATGGGCTCCAGAGCGACGGTCAACATCGCTTCGAGCTTCTGTTCGAGTGACAACTCATCCCTCATAGCGATCCACCCCTCCAAAGTCCACAGTGGCACTCGAATCCAGCCACTCGATCTGCACCTCGCCGAAGGTCGCACCCTGTCCGAGGGCGACGTGACCGAGCTTGCACAGTTCGAGGAGCGCAAGAAAGTGCACGATGACTTCAATGCGGGTCACGAGCGGTTCGGTCAGCTGGCGAAACGAGAAGCGACCCATCGTCGGCAGGCGCTGAGACAGGGCCGCGACCGTTTCGGCCACCGTCACCGCGTCAACGGTAACGTGATGCAGACGCACCACCGGCACGGGTTTCTCTTCGATGCCCCGTAGGTACGCCAACGCAAGTTGTGTCGTCGTCACGCCCGCTAGAAGGTCGGGGGGCTGAACCACGAATCCGTCGTCGACGCCACGTAGTCGCGAGTACGCACGACTCGCGCGCTCAAAGAGGGACACGAAAGCGTCCGCGAGGGCGGCGTAGGTGCGCAATTCCAGAAGGCGCGCGAGAAGAACGTCACGCTCTTCCCAGCCAACGAACTCCTCATCGATCTCACCACTCTCGGGTCCGGGCAGCAGCCGATGGCTCTTCATCTCGAGTAATACGGCCCCGATCAGGAGGAACTCAGAGAGGTCCTCCATGTCGAGTTGGGTGGCGTCGTCGTGCAGGGTGGCCACGAACGCATCGACCAGTGGGGCTAGCGGCACGTCGAGGATGTCCACGTCGTGGCTGGAGATCAACTGCAAGAGCAGCTCAATAGGGCCGCTGAAGGACGGCGTCGTCACGACGAAGGTCACGGGACAACTGTATCGGTTGACCTCCTCTACCATTGAACGATGAAGATTCTCTCGGGCATGCAGCCATCGGGTCCGTTGCATTTGGGCAACTACCTGGGAGCGTTGCGCCAGTGGGTCCGCGCCCAGAACGAGGACGCTTTCTACTGCGTGGTGGATCTTCACGCCCTCACTCTGCACATCACGCCCGAGGAGTTGCGGGCGAATACGACCGATCTGCTCGCCACGTACCTGGCCGCAGGGCTTGACCCCGAGGTCTGCACGATCTTCGTCCAGAGCCAGGTGCCCTACCACGCTCAACTCGACTGGCTGCTCGAGTGCGTGGCGACCTACGGTGAGCTCTCGCGCATGGTGGCCTTCAAGGAGAAGGCCGCCCGCCAGGACGGATACCGGGTGGGACTGTTGACCTACCCGGTGCTGATGGCCGCGGACATTCTGCTCTATGACTCCGAAGAAGTCCCCGTCGGCGATGACCAGCGCCAGCACCTCGAGCTCACGCGCGACGTCGCCGAGCGTTTCAATAACCGTTACGGCGAGACGTTTAGGGTGCCGGTGGGCGTGCAGCCCAAGGTGGCCGCGAGAGTCATGGACCTACAAGAACCCACCCGCAAGATGAGCAAGTCGATCTCAAGCCCTCTGGGAACGATTCTGATGTTCGATGCCCCCGCCGACATCGAACGCAAGATCGCCAAGGCGGTCACCGACACCGACGGCGAAGTCTCCTTCGACTGGGACAAGAAGCCCGGTATCTCGAACCTCCTGGAGATCTACGCCGCCTTCACTGACGACACCCCCGAGGACATCGCGTCTCGCTACTCGCGCTACGGGGACTTAAAGAAGGATCTCGCCGAAGTGATCATCGCGTCGCTTGCGCCCTTGCGCGAGAGATACGAAGCTCTCCTGCGCTCACCCGAGGAGGTTGACGCGGTCGCCGCGCGCGGCGCGCAGAAGGCCAGCGAGGTGGCGGGTCCCATCTACCGGCGCGCGGCAACGGCCATGGGACTGATCTAAAGCAGGTCGAACCACCAGGACTCGAGGTGCCCGATCCAGGTGCTGCCGATGCTGGTGACCCAAAAGAGCAAGATCACGACCAAGAACACGAGCGGCATGGCCCGGGCGCGAAGTTGGTAGTAGCGAGCGAGGTGCCGACGCGGCACGAATCGTTCGATGATCGCCGACCCATCGAGGGGCGGAATGGGAATCAGGTTGAAGGCGGCGAGCACCAGATTCACGATGCCCAGGTACTCACCGAACTCGAAGAGATTCGGGTCTTTGGCGTACTCAATAATCTGGCCGAGCGAGTTGAAACCTGTCGCAATGGTGAGGCGACAGATGAGCAGTCCCACCGCCGAGAGGATGATGTTCACGGCGGGACCGGCGAGCGAGACCCAGATGGCTTGTTGGCGCGGCCTGCGAAGGCGTGAGACGTTGACGGGCACGGGCTTGGCGTAGCCAAACGCCGGAAAGTGCACCAAGAGCAACAGCGCCGGCATCAGAATTGTCCCGAAGGGATCAATGTGAGCCAGCGGATTGAGGGTGAGTCGGTGGTTTTCCTTCGCGGTGGGATCACCGAAGAGATAGGCCACGTAGCCGTGAGCCACTTCGTGCAGCACCACCGACGGCACCAAGATCACGAACCAGAGCCACAGATTCATCGCGGATCTCTAGTCGTGGGCTCGAGGGTGAGCGTCGAGGTACTCGCGCTGCAGCGTGGTCACCGAAACCGCGGTGTAGATCTGGGTCGTGGCGATAGAGGCGTGGCCGAGCAACTCCTGGACCACGCGAATGTCGGCACCGTGGGCCAGCATGTGGGTCGCACAACTGTGACGAAAGACGTGGGCCGAGACCCGCTTTCGATCGATGCCGACGCTGAGGGCACGCTTGTGCACAATGAGGTCGACCCCCTGGCGGCTGAGGGGACCCGAGCGCGCGTTGATGAAGACGCGCGTGCTCTTGCGCCCAGCCAACAGAGTCGAGCGCCCGCCCGGCCCTAAGTAGTCGCGGAGCGCGTCGCGCAACGAGTCACCCAGGGGCACCAGGCGCTGCTTGTTGCCTTTACCCGTGACCAGGATCAGTCCTTCGTCGAAGTTCAAGTGCGAGAGTTCCAGGCCGACCGCTTCGCTCACGCGGGCTCCCGTGCCGTAGAGCAACTCCAACAGGGCCCGGTCGCGCAAGTCGATGGGCGTTGTGGCGGGTATCGCGTCGATGAGCTTGGCGACCTCGGGCTCACTGAGCGGCTTGGGCAGACTCCTCCCCCGCGCGCCACCCTTCAGGCGCGCACTCGGATCAACGCGCAACGATCCTTCGTCGAACAGGTAGGCAAAGAACCCCCGCACCGAAGCGACCGTACGAGCCACGGTGTTCGCCTGACGGTTCCTTCGTAGACCATTGAAGTAGATCTCGAGGTCTTCTTCGCGCAGGTCGCCGACCTCCATCTTCTTCTTGGCCATCCAGGCGCCAAGAGCCCTCAGGTCACGACGGTACGCCTCTAGGGTGGCGCGACTTCGACCCTTTTCGATGGTCATCCACTGCAGATACTCCTCGAGGGCCTCGTCAAACGTCATCGAGGAAACTTCCAAAAAGACGAAAAAGCGCGATCGTGGTGGTCGAATCGATCGCAAAGGCGCCGCGTAGGACGGAACGAATTTGGTCCTTCGCGTACCAGTGGATGGTTGCACTCGACTCCTCGGCGCCCGCGGGTGCGCGGTCGACCTCAGCGAGGTCGCGCGCTTCGTACACCCACATGACCTGGGTGGACCAGCCCGGCGAGTTCATGAAGCGACCGAGAAACGTCCACGACCCTGCGCGAAGCCCCATCTCCTCCTGGAGTTCCCGCTTGGCCGCGTCCAGTGGCTCCTCGCCGGGAACATCGAGGGTGCCCGCCGGAATCTCCAGGATCTCTTCGTCGAAGGTGGCGCGATACTGACGGATGAATCCGACTTCGTCATTTTCGTTGAGCACCAGAACCGCCACTGCGCCCGGATGGACGGCCACGGCGCGCTCGAAGTGCTCCTGCCCGTGGGCGATCGTGCGTCGCTCGACGTTGAAGACCCGGGATTCAAAGACAGTCGTCGCCCCTTCAACCCGGAAGGAGTCGCTCACAAGGTGCTGGCGACCGTCGAGGGATCGATGATGTGGGGCTCTCGACCCTCGCCGCGGCCGACCGCCGCCTTGATGAGACCGAGGAACAACGGGTGGGGGCGATCGGGTCGTGACTTGAACTCAGGGTGCGCCTGCGTTCCTACGAAGAAGGCGTGGCCGGGCAGCTCGACGAACTCCACGAGGCGCCCGTCGGGCGAGTTGCCCGAGCAGCGCATGCCGTTGGCCTCAAACTGCTCGCGGTAGCGCGCGTTGAACTCGTAGCGGTGTCGGTGGCGCTCTGAGACGACCGTCGCGCCATAGAGCTCAGCCACGATCGACCCTTCATCGAGCATTGCCGGCCAGGCGCCCAACCTCATCGTTCCTCCCAAGTCGGTGACATCGATCTGTTCGGCGAGCAGCGAGATCACCGGAGCCGACGAGGAGTGCGAGAACTCAGTGGACTGCGCGTCACTCAGTCCGAGGACGTGGCGCGCGAACTCGATGACCTGGATCTGCATGCCCAGACAGATGCCGAGATAGGGAATGTCATTTTCGCGAGCGATGCGAGCTGTCGCGATCATGCCTTCAATGCCGCGCTCACCAAACCCGCCGGGCACGATAATGCCGTCGAACTGGCTGAGACGTTCGGCGTCCAGCTCCGAGGGGACGCGTTCGGCCTCGAGATACTCGATCTTGGTGCTGGCCCCCACCGCGAACCCGGCGTGTCGAATGGCTTCGCCCACGCTGAGGTACGCGTCGGGCATTGTCACGTACTTGCCAATGATGCCGATGCGTAAGGTCCGCGTTGTCGTGTGCACACGCCGCACGACCTTCTCCCACGCGTTGAGATCGATCGGGTGCTCCTCGAGATCAATGTTCAGTGTGTTGCACACCATCGTGTCGAGACCCTCATGGTGCAGCGTGATCGGTATGTCGTAGATGCTGGCCTCATCGACGGCCGAGATGACCGCGTTCACGGGCACGTCACACAGCAACGAGATCTTGCGCTTGAGACCGTCGGAGATCGGTTGGTCGCTGCGACACACGATCACGTCGGGCTGAATACCCCGTGAGCGCAGTTCCGTGACCGAGTGCTGGGTGGGCTTGGTCTTGTGCTCCCCGGAGGGAGCGAGATACGGCACCAACGTGAGGTGGATGTAACAGACGTTGTCACGCCCCGCGTCGCGGCGGAACTGGCGAATCGACTCCAGGAAGGGGACGATCTCAATGTCGCCGACCGTGCCGCCGATTTCGACAATGATCACGTCGGCACCGAGTCCCGCTTGTCGGCGAATTCGCTCTTTGATCTCGTCGGTGACGTGAGGAATCACCTGGACGGTCTTGCCAAGGTAGTCGCCCCGACGTTCTTTGGCGATGACGTTCGAGTAGATGGATCCCGTGGTGGTGTTGGAGATCTTGGATAGCGACTCATCGATGAAGCGCTCGTAGTGACCAAGGTCAAGGTCCGTCTCTCCACCGTCATCGGTCACGAATACTTCTCCGTGTTCGCCCGGATTCATGGTTCCCGGGTCGACGTTGAGATAGGGGTCGAGTTTGCACATAGTGACCCGAAGGCCGCGGGACTTCAACAGTCGACCGAGCGAAGAGGCCGTGAGTCCTTTGCCGAGGGAACTCGATACTCCACCCGTTACAAACACGTACTTCGCCATTAGGCCGCGCTTCTCACGGAACACCATCTTAGCGAGAGGACTGTGACGCGGTGCGACCCTCGAGTGAGTTTTCGAGTAGTTGTGATGCGAGCGCGCGTGATTCTTCGGTCACGGAGTCGCCCGCGAGCATGCGAGCGACTTCACGAACTCGCTCGTCGCCCTTCACCTCGCGGACGTTCGTCGTGGTGATCCCGTCCGCAACGATCTTCTCGATAACGAAGTGATGGTCCGCCCGCGCCGCCACCGAAGCGAGGTGAGTAATGGCGAGCACTTGCTGAGTACGCCCAACCTCGTAGAGACACTCCCCAATTTGCTGGGCCACCTGACCGCCCAGCCCCGCGTCAATCTCGTCAAACACGGCCACGACGTCTCGATGCGCCGTCTCGAGAGACAAGGCCAGAAGCACCCGGCTCAGTTCGCCGCCACTGGCGAGAGCCGAGAGGGGGCCCTCGCCCAGCCCGGGGTTCGCGCTGAACATGATCTGAGCATCTGATCCGTCCTCACCCGCCACGACGAAACGCAACACGGCGTGGGCAAGGGCCACCCGGGTCATCTGGGACTGCACGCGTCGTGTAAGTTGCTCCGCCGCCACTTCGCGGGCGGCCCGAACTCTCCCAGCGATATCTCGTTCGCTTTGGCTGAGCTCATCTAATTCCTGGTCAATGGCGGCAATGCGTTCCGCGGCGTCGTCCAGGCTCTGGGCGCGCAATCGAAGTTCCTCGAGGGTGCTGAGCGCGGCACCCACCGAGCCCCCGTACTTTTTGGCCAACCGCTGAAGAAGCCCCACGCGCCCCTCCAGTTCCTCGATGACCCGGGGATCGAAGGAGTCAGGTTCGGCGAGGGCCGCGAGTTCGTGCACCGAATCTCGGGCCTGAACCAGCACCTCGTCCAGCGCACGTCGAATTGCGTCGTACGCTTCGCCATCCGGCAGGCGCGACAGGCCGCGAGCAAACGTAGGTAAGACCGCGTCGTCGTGGTCGCCGTCGAAGAGATCGACCACATCGATGATGGACGCTTGACCGTCGCGCAGGTCTGTCAAACGGCTCAGCTCACTCAGCGCGTCGTCCAACTCACTGGGCGACGCGATTTGCGCCGACTCAAGTTCGGTGATCTGGAACGCGAGATAATCGCGCTCTCGATCCCGGGCGGCGGCGTCTCCGCCGTAGGAGTCTCGAACCTGCAAGGCCTCGCGCAGCTTGCGGCGCACCTCACTCAACTCGCTCGTCTCGACACGCCCGGACTCGTCGATTAGGCGCACGATCTCACTGCGATTCTTCAGAAGTAACGAGTCATGCTGACCGTGAATGATGATGAGGTCTTGGGCAAGCGTGCGCAGCGCATCGGCGCTCGAGACCGAACCGTTCACGATACTGCGGAGTCGACCGGACTCCGTGGCCTCGCGGGCGAGCGCTATTTCGGGGCCCTCAGGGCGTACGAACAGCGCGGTCGCGCGGGTGTCCTGAGATACCGCATACCGCGTGGCGTTCGCCTCACTACCCAGGCACAGGTCAAGGGCGCCCACCAAGAGGGTCTTGCCCGCGCCCGTTTCGCCGGTGAGCACGTTGAATCCGGCGCCGAACTCCAGATGCGCGTCATCGATGACTCCCAATTTGTGCGCGTACAGCTCGACCAACTGTGCCTTAGGCATGACCCTCTCGAAGGCCCCGGCGCAGGCGCGTGGCCAGATCGAAGCTTCTCGTGCCGGCAATGCGCACGGGCGTTGGACTTTGGCGCACCTCGATGAACTCACCGGGCTCCAACGGACAGATTGTCTGACCGTCCGCGACCAAAACCGCCGGCTTGTCGTCCACCAGCAGACGAATCACACGGTCATCGGGAACAACGATGGAGCGGTCGATCGTGAAGTACGGCGCAATGGGCGTCAGGATCATCGCCGACAGGGCCGCGTCCACCACGGGGCCACCGGCCGAGAAGTTGTAGCCGGTCGAGCCCGTCGGCGTCGAGACCATGACGCCGTCAGCGGAGTAGGTGAGGAACTCAACTTCGTTAATGAACGTCTTGACCTTGACCATGTGTCCCGGACTCGCTCGCTCGACCACCACTTCGTTGAGCGCGAACTCGTCGGCGTCACGACCCGTCACCATGATCTGTAGCGCGAGTCGTTCTGTAACGACGTCGTTGGAGAGCGCCAACTTGACGTGCTCGACGATCTCGGTCGAGGGCACGTCGAGGAGAAATCCCACTTGGCCCAAGTTGACGGCCACCACCCGAGCTCCCACGCCGTGCGCCAGCCTGGTCGCGCGAAGAAACGTCCCGTCACCCCCGAGGCTCACCACGACCGTGCCCGCATCGACGCGAGCTGGGCTGGCATCGTCCAAAAGGTGCAGTGACGAGGTGATCCCGTCGTGCGCCAACTGGTCCGTCGCCTCGTGGGCCAACTCG
>JBEKYI010000013.1:0-24177 GCA_049511155.1 Acidimicrobiales bacterium | reverse complement strand
GCGAGTTCTCGATGCGCTCTTCGCGCGGGCCTTTATCGCGAGTGACTGGGAGTCCGGCATCGAGGTCGCCCTCGCGAACCCTGACCTCACCATCGTCACTTTGGAGGGCGACCGATTCGCGTCGTCGGGCTGGCGGGTGGCGTCGGGCCGCGCCGTCGTCACGCGCGCGACGCTCGACGAAGCGACGCGGGTCGCCAGTGAGCTGGCGGCGGCTCTCGACGCGCTACGCGAGCGGCGCGAGCACGCCAACTCGACGCTCAGCCAGGCCCAAGAGCGACACCACGTGGCCAACTCCGCGGTGGTACATGTTCGCGGAGAGATTGAGCGTATTCGTGGCGACGTGGACCGCCTCACTCTCGAGCACACCGAACTGGCGGCGAGCATCGAGGTCCTCGCCAACGAGGCGGGCGTTCTTCTCTCGGAGCGCGACCAATTGCTCGAAGAACTCGGGCTCTTGCGCGATGCGCTGCCCGGTCTAGAGGCGACGGTCCAGGACAGCGCGCAGCGAGCCGCGCAACTCGCAAGCGCCACCAGCGAGCTCGACGCGAAGCGGGCCGAGGTCGATGAGCGCTCAAGCGCACTGTCGGAGAGTGAGACTCGCTTCGCCGAACGTCGCCGGCTCATCGAACAACGACAAGGCGAGATCGAACAACGCTTAGAAGGTCGCACCGGCGAGCGCGAGGCCGCGGCCCACAAACGTCAACTACTGGAGTTCGATATCCAGACCCTGGGGCGACTGGCTGCCCTCGTCGAACGAGCGTCGGACGAGATTCGAGTCGCTCAGGAGGCAATGGATTCAACATACCGTGAACAACTCGAAGCAACTCGTGCCAGTGCAGAGACGCTCGAAGAGGTACGCCGCGCGCGACACAACGCCGATGACCGCCTCGCCGAACTGAGCGAGGTCATGCGTCGCGACGAAATCGAACACGCCGAACTCGCCGTGAAGGTCGCCAACGTTCACGAACTGATTGTTCGCGACCTCGGCGTCGAACCTCGCGACATGGGACCGGCGCCGGAGGTGGACCTGCCCGAAGGCGTCACGCTGGACTCGCGCGTCGCCGAACTCGAAGCGCGCATCACGTCACTGGGGCCGATCAACCCGCTCGCCCTCGAGGAACTCGCCGCCCTCGAGGAGCGCTACAAGGAACTCGACGCTCAAGTGAGCGACGTGCGTCACGCACGCCGAGAGCTCCAAGAGGTGCTGCGAGCGCTCGATGAAGAAATCTTGCAGACTTTCACTGCGGCGTTCGCCGACGTGAATGAGCACTTCTCGTCGCTCATCGCCATGCTCTTCCCGGGAGGACAGGGTCGCCTCACCATGAGTGCACCCGACGATCCGCTGAACACCGGGGTCGAGATCGAAGTTCGTCCGATGGGCCGCAACATCCGTCGTATCTCGTTGCTCTCCGGGGGCGAGCGGTCCATGGCCGCACTGGCGTTTCTGTTCGCAGTCTTTCGATCCCGGCCCTCACCCTTCTATCTCATGGATGAGGTCGAGGCGGCGCTGGATGACGTGAACCTTCAACGCTTCCTCAATCTGGTCGAGGAGTTTCGCCACGAAGCGCAGTTGTTGATCGTCACCCACCAGAAGCGCACCATGGAGTCCGCCGATGCGCTGTATGGCGTCACGATGGTGCCCGGCGCGTCGTCCAAGGTGGTCAGTCAGCGCGTCAATCGGCCCAAGGAAGTAGAAACGGCGTGATCGCCCTCTACATCGTTCTCGCGGTCGTCGTCGTTCTTGCGGCCGTACTCATCGTGCGCCGACGTGCGCGTCGCCCGCGAGTGCTCGCAGCCCCACCGCGTGCGGCGATGCCCGAGATACTGGTGAGTGAGACGGCGCCCATGCCGAGCATCGCTGACACCTCGCTTGAGTCCCGCCTCGCGTCCTCGAGGGGAGTCTTCGATCGCGTGCGCTCGCTGGCGGGGACCGGTGCCGTGAGCGACGAGCAGCTCGACGTGGTTGAAGAGGTGCTACTGCGCAGCGACGTCGGGGTTGCCATGACCAACGCGATCCTCGACGATCTTCGAGAGAACGGAGCGCCCGAGGGAGTCGCTGCCGCCCTACGCGCGATCCTGCTCGGCGCGCTCACGGGCGATCGCGCGACGACCGCGACGGCGAGCGCCGGGCGGGTTCCCGTATGGCTCTTCGTGGGTGTGAATGGCGTGGGCAAGACCACCTCGATCGGCAAACTGGCTAAGCGCAACCACGACGAAGGTCGCCGGGTCCTCCTCGCGGCCGGGGACACCTTTCGAGCGGCCGCGGCCGATCAACTCGAGCAGTGGGCAACGCGCACGGACTCCGACATCGTGCGCGCCACCGAAGGAGCGGATCCCGGTTCGGTGGTCCACGACGCGATCGGTCGCGCGCACGCTCGAGGCTACGATCTCGTGCTCGCCGACACGGCCGGGCGTCGGGCAAACAGCACGAACCTGCTCGACGAACTCGCGAAAGTTCGTCGAGTCGCCGACCGCGAGCCCGGACAGGTTGTCGAGACGCTCTTGGTACTGGACGCGACGACCGGACAGAACGCGCTCGCCCAAGCGCGCGAGTTCCTCTCGGCCGCGTCAGTCACCGGAATTGTCCTCACCAAACTCGACGGCACCGCGCGCGGCGGCATCGTGATCGCGATCGAGCGCGAGCTCGGGATACCGGTCAAGTTTGTCGGTGTGGGCGAGGGCGTCGACGACCTCATCGTCTTTGAGCCCGAGGCGTTCGTCGATTCGCTGCTCGGGGCCTGACACTAACCTTTTCTTCATGTTTGACGCCCTGAGTGAACGCCTCGAGCGCCTCAGTTCGAACTTGCGCTCGAAGGGCCGGTTGAGCGACGCTGACCTGGACGCCGCTCTCGCCGACGTGCGTTCCGCCCTGCTCGAAGCTGACGTGGAGCTGGGCGTGGTGCGCGCGTTCCTCGACGCGGTGCGCGAACGACTGAGTGGCGAAGTGCTCTCCCAGAGCCTGACCCCGGGCCAGCAGGTCATCAAAGCCGTCAACGATCAGCTCGTCGAAGTACTGGGCGGTTCTCCGCTCGCGGTCACCTACGCCAGCAAGCCCCCGACGGTCATCTTGCTCGCCGGTCTCCAGGGTGCGGGTAAGACGACCGCGGCGGCCAAGCTCGCGAACTGGTTCAAGCAGCAGGGTCGCCAGCCGTACCTCATCGCTGCCGACCTCCAGCGACCGGCGGCGGTCGAACAGTTGCGCGTGTTGGGCGCCCAAATCGGGGTCGACGTGTTCTCCGAGCCGTCCTCGCCGGTGGCGGTGGCGCGCGCGGGCGTGAAGGAGGCGACGCGACTGGGTCGTGACGTCGTCATCATCGACACCGCCGGACGTCTCGCGATCGACGAGGCACTGATGGACGAAGTGCGGGCCATCTCGAAGGAGACCTCGCCGCACTACACGTTCCTGGTCATTGACGCCGTCACGGGTCAAGACGCCGTGCACACCGCGCGCAGTTTCCACGACGCGCTTGCGCTCTCGGGTCTGATCGTCACGAAACTCGACTACGACGCCCGCGGGGGAGCGGTGCTCTCGGCCCGGGGAGTAGTCGGTCGTCCGGTGGTCTTTGCCTCGAGCGGCGAGAAGATCGCAGACTTTGACCTCTTCTATCCCGAACGCATGGCCTCTCGCATTCTGGGGATGGGTGACGTCCTGTCGCTGATCGAACAGGCCGAGCGCACGATGGACGCCGACGTCGTGGCCCAGTCGGCCGGTCGCATGATGAGCGGCACCTTTACGCTGGACGACTTTCTGGCCCAGCTCAATCAGGTTCGCAAGATGGGCTCGCTCGGCGGCATCATGAAGCTGATGCCCGGAGTCACCAAGGAGATGCGCAGCGCCGCGAGCAATATCGATGAGGGAGAGATCAACCGCGTCGAGGCCATCATGCGCTCGATGACCCCTCGCGAGCGCCAGGACCCCTCGATCATCGATGGTTCACGGCGTACGCGCATTGCCCGCGGATCGGCCACCAGCGTGGCCGCCGTCAATCAACTCCTGAAACAGTTCACCGAAATGCGCAAGATGATGCGCCAAATGGGTAATGGCAACACTCCCCAGATGCCGGGTGGTCTCGGACGCATGGCGAGCATGGCCGCACGGGGCGCACAGGCTCAGGGCGAATCGTTACCGGCAGGCTTTGAAGCGTTGGGCGCCGGAATGGCGAGTGCGGCCGCGTCGCGCGGTGGAAAAAACAAGAAGAAAAAGGGCGGGAGAGTTACTCCTCCCAAACAACGCTAAACTTTTCCACTCGGGTGTCTCGCCCGTCTCGCGTAGACACGTCAGGTATGAAGGGAAATTTGCTGTGGCCGTAAAACTTCGTTTGGTGCGCATGGGCAAGAAAAAGCAGCCCACCTATCGCATCGTCGCCGCGGAGAGCCGCCGCGCCCGGTCCGGCGCGTTCTTGGAGATCGTGGGCACCTACCAGCCCCGGGGCCTGTCCATCGCCGAGCCCGACACCGTGACAAAGATCGACAACGACAAGGTCGTGCGCTGGCTCATCCAGGGTGCCCAACCCACCGAGCGCGTCGCCAAGTTGCTCAAAACCAGTGGTGCCCTCGACCAGTTCGAGGCGGCCAAGGCCGAACGGACCGCGCAGTGAGCGAGTCCCAGGACGACTACGTCGCGGGCGACATCAACACCATCGACGACTCTGAGTTCGAGGACCAAGACGTTAACGAGGACGTCAACGAGGCGGCCAACGACAAGGCCGCCACGTCCACCGCGGTCTTAGAGTTCATAGCTCGCTCGCTCGCCGAGGACCCGGACGCGGTCATGGTCGAGGTCAGCGAACGCCAGGGCAAGGTTGTGCTGTCGCTCAGCGTCGGCGCGGGCGACATGGGTCGGGTCATTGGACGTCGCGGCCGCACCGCCCAGGCGATACGCGCACTGGTGGCCGCTGCCGGCGCCCGAGACCACGTCACCACCTCCGTCGACATCATCGACTAACCATGTCCGACGAGCGTGGCACGCTCGAAGTCGGGCGCATCATTAAGGCTCACGGTCTTCGCGGCCAGGTTCTCGTCGATCTCTGGAGCGATCGCCACGAACGTCTGGGCGTCGGTCAGACCCTCCTCACCGATCGAGGCCCCTTAGTCGTTCTCGCCGCCGCCGTTCACCAAAAGACGCGCTTCATCGTCAGCTTTGATCGCATCACGACGCGCGAAGAGGCCGAGCGCTGGCGTGGGGTGGTCTTGTCGGCGCCGCGCATCGATGACCCTGACGTGATCTGGATCGACCAGCTTTTCGGCGCCCAAGTCGTTGACCAAGACGGTCACACACGTGGCGTGGTGGTGGACGTCGAGGCCAATCCCGCGAGCGATCTGATGGTGCTCGACTCCGGGACGCTGATACCTCTCACCTTCGTCGTGTCGGTGCAGGCCAATCGCCGCATCGAGATTGACGCACCCGAAGGACTATTCGAGTGACGCTGCGTGTCGACGTCCTGACCCTCTTTCCCGAGTCCCTGAGCAACTACGTCACGACGTCGGTGCTCGGGCGAGCCCACGAGCGAGGCCTCTTTGAACTCCACCTCCACGACTTTCGCGACGCGACCACCGACGTGCATCGCAGCGTGGACGACACACCCTTTGGCGGGGGAGCGGGCATGGTTCTTCGAGCCGAACCCATCCTCGCCACGGTCGAATCGACGCCAGGCTTGGCACGGCCAGTGATCGCCCTCACGCCCTCGGGGCGGACATTCACGCACGAGGTCGCGCTGGAGCTGAGCGAGCTGTCAGGCTTCACGTTGCTCAGTGGTCGCTACGAGGGATTCGACCAGCGCGCGATCGACCTGGTGGCGGATGACGAGATCTCGTTGGGGGACTTCGTCCTCGCGGGTGGGGAATTGGCCGCGCTGTGCATTATCGAGGCCGTGGTGCGACTGCTGCCGGGAGGACTGGGCAATGACGAGTCCAGCCTCGATGAGTCCTTTAGCGAGGGGCTTCTGGAGTATCCCCAGTACACCAAGCCCTCCGAGGTGCGCGGTCGCTTGGTTCCCGAGATCTTGCTCTCGGGCAATCACGCACGCATTGCCCGCTGGCGCCAGGCCCAGGCGCTGCGCCTCACCCTGGCGCGCCGTCCCGACCTGATCGCAGCCCGTGGGGGACTGAGCGAGCACGACCTCGCCATTCTCGACGAATTTCCGGAAATGGTTGACGGCGAAGCGAACGGCTAAACTTCTAAAGCCCGTGATCCGAAAGGGACCGCTCTCATGAACCCCACCGACCTCGTTGACCGCGACTCGCTTCGCGACGATATTCCCTCGTTTCGTCCCGGCGACACCGTCAAGGTGCACGTGCGAGTCGTCGAAGGCACCCGCCAGCGGGTCCAGGTGTTCCAGGGCGTCGTGATTCGCCGCCAGGGTTCGGGACTCCAGGAGACCTTTACCGTGCGCAAGATCAGCTTTGGCGTCGGGGTAGAACGCACGTTCCCCGTCCACACGCCGACGATCGCCAAGATCGAGGTTGAGTCCTACGGTGACGTGCGACGCGCGAAGCTCTACTACCTGCGCGAACTGCGCGGCCGCGCCGCCAAGATCAAGGAACTGCGCGTCAACGAGCGCGCGTAGTCACTGGTGGGCGAAGAAGAGCTCGACGACTACGAGTCGACCCTCGAACTCGCACTCGTTCAGGAGTACAAGGCCGTTGTCGGCATGTTTGACTTCGCCGTCGAGACCGATCGACGCTTTTATCTCGCCAACGACGTCGCCGTTGACGTCAAGTCCGGCGCCAATCCCACCTTGCTCGAGGTCACGCTGCACGACGCGTGGGTCTGGGATATGTACCGCGCCGCGCGCTTCGTGCCCTCGGTGCGCATCCTCACGTTTCGCGACGTGAACATCGAACGCCTGCCCAAAGAGGATCTGCAGCCCTAGGTGCGACTCGTTCGCTTTCTCACCCCAGTCGAGACGGCGAGAGACTTTGAGTCTCTGCGCGACGAGCCCACCCCGCTCTTTTCGTGCTCCAACGCCGATACGGCCATTGTGCTCGCCTCTCTGCGCGACCATCTCAGCCGCGAGGTAGGCGTATGGCTGCGGGTGTCGCGAGAGTATCCGGCCCAGATCGCGACGCGTGACGTGCGTACTCTCTCGGTCCTGATGGACCTGCGCCACGTCGTGATCGACGCGCCAGAACCGGTGAGCGAGCACGTGGAGATCGTGCGAGCGCTGTTGAGCGGCGACGAGGTGAGTTTGTCGAATTCGGTGGCGACCCTCAATAACGTGGTGAGTCGACCGGTGCCCCCGCGCCCGATCACCGTGTGGGGCTTTGCCGGCACGCAACTCGTCAGCCCCGAGGTGACCCTCTTTGCGGGCGCGACACGCCACCGGGGAGCCAGTGAGTTGACGTACTTCGAGGACTACTCGGGCTGACGCGAGATCCGATCGGGACGTATTTTGACCGTCACGCGTACTTCGCCCGGCGAGCGCCACGGGTAGGCGTCGAGTCCGGTGTACTTCTTCGCGAAGTCGTCGATGACCTGGTCCGCGCCCTCGGTGGTAAAGACCACGACGGTGCCGCGCACCGTGATGCTGGCCTGGGGATCGTCGGGATCGGTCAGCGAAACGGCCACGCGCGAGTCATTGGCCAGGTTGCGAGCCTTCGCCCGGCCCAGGGCGGTATTGATCACGATGAGGTCGCCGTCGAGCCCCACCCAGACCGGCGTCACGTTGGGTGAGCCGTCGGCGTCGAGGCTGGCCACGTGAGCGAGTACCTGCTTTTCGAATATGGCGCGTGACGCGGGGGTGAAGGTATCAGTCACAAAACTCCCATGGTCGAGTTGAAATAAGGCCTAGTAGGTTCACTGTAATGAACATTGGTGCACACGTACGCGGTGGGGGCAAGCTGGTCCCCTCTTTGGAACTCGGCGTCGAAATGGGCGCGACGTCGATACAGATCTTCACCCAGAGTCCTCGCATGTGGAAACCCTCGCAGTACGCACCCGAGGTGCTCGCCGCGTACCGAGAGGCCGCGTCAAACACGCCTTCGATTACCGACACGTTCTGTCACGCCACGTATCTCATCAACCTGGCGACCGCTGACCGCGACCTCTACGAGAAGTCCGTCGCGTGTCTCATTCACAATCTCTCGGTGGCGCGAGGCATCGGCTCGTCGGGTCTGGTGCTGCACGTCGGGTCGCACCAGGGAGCCGGCTTCGACTCCGTGGTACGTCAGATTGCTGACGCGTTCGAGCGCGCGTTCGTCGAAGCCGATCCGCCGCCCGAGGGAGTCGCCGAGTGTCCAATTCTCATTGAGAACGCAGCGGGTATGGACGGTCCGGTCGGTCGCACCTTGGAAGAGATTCACATGATGATCGAGGCGTGTAACAACGACGACCGTCTCGGGCTGTGCATCGACACCCAGCACCTGTGGGCCAGCGGGTTCGACTACTCAAGCCGAGCCGGGGCAGATCGGCTCATCCAAGAGATTGAGATGAGCGTGGGTATAGGGCGTCTGCGGTGCTTTCACCTGAACGATTCCAAGATCGAGCTCGGTGGCAACCGCGACCGGCACGCCAATATCGGGGAAGGCACAATTGGCACTCGTGGCCTCGCTACGTTGATCGGGCAACCCCTCATTCGCAATCTCCCCCTCATCCTCGAAGTGCCGGGCAGTGGCGACGGTCCTCGCGCCGAGGACGTCACCGTGGCGCGCCAGGTACTCATCGCGGGCGTTGCCCTGTACGACGGTGACCACGACTGGGCGGACTTGCTCCCCCTCGTGACGCCAGCGCCGGTGGCACCCGCGAAGAGCACGGTGAAAAAGGCCACGGCGTCGGCCAAGAAGACCGCACCGACAGCAACGGTGAGCGCCAAGAAGACCGTGAAGAAGGTGGCCAAGGCGGCCAAGAAGTCAGTAAAGAAGGTTGCCGCGAAGAAGGCGGCGCCGACGGTGAGCGAGAGCGCAAAGAAGACGGTGAAAAAGGTGACCAAGAAGACGGCCAAGAAGATCGCGAAGAAGGCCGCCAAGGCAGCCAAAGCGGCGAAGAAGTCTGCGAAGATCACCGCCAAGAAAACCGCGAAGGTGACGGCTAAGAAGGCGGCGAAGAGGACCCCGACGAAGGCCGTCAAGACGGCAAAAAAGACGTCTAGGACGGTTGCGAAGTCCACCAAGAAACGATCTGAGAAATCGGTGAGTAAGAAGGCGACCAAGAAGTCAGCGAAGAAGTCAGCCAAGAAGACAGCCAAGAAGTCAGCCAAGAAAAGCAGGAAGAAGTAGGAGAGGTAATGACTGACGTTCGCGTCGAATCTGACTCGATGGGCACGATTGACGTGCCGGCCGATCACTATTGGGGAGCGCAAACCGAGCGGAGCCTGCATCACTTCGCCATCGGTACCCAGACGATGCCGCCTGCGGTCATCACCGCCTTCGGCGTGCTCAAGCTGGCTTCGGCCAAGGTCAACAACGCCCTGGGAAAGTTGGACGACGAGAAGGCGACTCTCATCGAACGGGCGGCGAGCGAAGTCATCGACGGCAAGCTGTCGAATGAGTTTCCGCTGCGCATCTGGCAGACCGGTTCAGGCACACAGACCAACATGAACGTGAATGAGGTGATCTCGAATCGAGCGATCGAGATGGCCGGCGGGGTAATGGGATCCAAGACGCCCATTCATCCCAACGACGACGTCAACATGTCGCAGTCCTCGAATGACACGTTCCCCACGGCAATGCACATCGCAGCGGTCATGGAGATCACTGGTCGACTGGTGCCGGCGGTGCAGAGACTGCGTGACGCCCTCGACGTGAAGGCCACGGCCTACGCCGGCGTGACCAAGATTGGCCGCACTCATCTCATGGACGCGGTGCCGCTCACCTTGGGCCAGGAGTTCTCGGGCTACGTCGCCCAACTCGACGCCGATATCGAGCGACTGAGCGTAGTGCTGCCCGGACTCTACGAACTCGCGGCGGGCGGCACCGCCGTGGGAACCGGCCTCAACACTCACCCCGAGTTCGGCGAGCGAGTGGCGGCCGAGATTGCTGCCTTAACCAACCAGCCCTTCGTCAGCGCTCCCAACAAGTTCGCGGCCCTCGCCGCGCACGACGCTCTCGTGTTCGCCCACGGGGCGATCAAGACGCTTGCGACGAGTCTCACCAAGATCGCCGAGGATATTCGCTGGCTCGGATCGGGTCCACGTGCCGGGATTGGCGAGCTGCAGCTGCCCGAAAACGAACCGGGCAGTTCGATCATGCCCGGCAAGGTCAATCCCACCCAGAGCGAAGCCATGATCATGGTGTGTGTTCAGGTATTCGGGAACGACACGGCAGTCTCGATTGGCGGCTCACGGGGCAACTTCGAGTTGAACGTCTGCAAGCCCGTCATTATCTACAACGTCTGTAACTCAATCGATCTGCTCACCGACGCCTGCGATCGATTCCGTGAGTTCTGCGTCGAGGGGCTCGAGGCGAACTACGAAGCGATCCAGAACCACCTCAACAACTCGCTGATGTTGGTGACCGCTCTCAACCCGATTATCGGTTACGACAAGGCCGCCATGGTTGCCAAGAAGGCCCACAAGGAGCGCATGACCCTGCGAGAGTCAGCTCTCGCCTTGGGCTTTCTCACCGGTGAGGAATTCGATGCGGCGGTCGTCCCGGATGAGATGACCCACCCGTAACTCAGGCGAGCTGCAAGAAGCCTGAGGTGACACAGAGCCCGAAGGCGCACACCACGACCATGCCAACAACCACCGACACGGCGGCGACCTTCGATATACGTCCCCGTCCCCGGGACATGGGGATCGGCATGTACCACTCAGGGAGAAGCTGGCTGCCCAGATTTGACGAGAGGTACCAGGGCTTGGCGTCAAGATCGATCGGCGCGTTCGGGTCGGCGGCGAGAGCAAGTGCGCTGAGCTCATCGTCACTGAAGGGGATCTCTTGGTCGGGCATTCTCGCGGTGTCGCTCATTGCTGTAACCTCGCAGTCTCTCTTCAACATACCGGGGCGGCTGAAAACCTGGGCTTCACCTAGTTGACCGGGACGTTCCACAAGGCCATCCACCGGCTGAGGTCCTTTTCCATCGGCAGATCGGTGCTGAGGAACGAGCGCACTCGTAGTTCGAGTTCGTTGTTGCGCTGGGTGGGCCCGGTGGGCGCGAAGGGATAGAACGTCCCTTGTTTCATGAGATACACCAGGCGCAGATCGCCGTCGCCCGGGGGAGCTTTGGGCACGAATCCGAACACGGCGCACAGCAGTCGTGGTCCGAGACCGTGTTCGACCATCGACGTGTCGGCCGCGTGGATGCGGGTCACCAGCGACTCGAGATCGGGATCGTGGACGATCAGCCACTCAAAGCCCAGGTCATCCTTGGTGAGCGTCACCTTGTCGTTGGTCTCATCAAAGTCCAGCAGTTCTTTGATATCGGCGTCCGTGGTGAGAGCGCCCTCGCCACTGCCCGCCTTGAAGCACAGTCCCGCCTGACCTGAGGTCACCACGTCCAACTCGGCTTCGAGGGTGATGGCGGCCTGGGTGAGGGCAAAGAGATTGTCGAGGTTGGGCGCCACCTGTTTGGTTCGGCCAAAGATCGTGTCGCGCAAGCCCACTAGCCGTTGAGCTGCTTTTCGAGCTGGGCCAGCTGGTTGAGGCGCACCTCCAGCGACGGGTGCGTCGAGAAGAGCGAGGCGACGGTGTTGCCGGCCAGAGCCGGAGCGAAGAAGAAGGCGTTCATGCCTTCGGTCTTTCGCAGGTCGTTGCGCGGAATCTTGCCCATGTCCCCAGTTACGTGCACGAGCGCGCTCGCGAGCACGCTCGGTTTGCCGATCAGGATCGCGCCCGATCGATCCGCGGCCAGTTCGCGGTAGCGCGAGAGGGCCATGGTGAGCAGGTAGGCGATGATGTAGATCACAATCGAGAGCACCATCGTGGCCAGCTCGAGCAGAACGATATTCTGGCCGCCGTTGCGCCCGCCGCCTCGGCCCCCTCCGCCAAACATGGCACCGAAGAGCGCGATGCGACTGATCAGCCCCGCCAGGATGCCCACGCCGCTGGCGATCGTCATGATGGCCACGTCGCGGTGCGCAACGTGGCTGAGTTCGTGGGCCAACACGGCTTCAAGCTCCTCGTCGGGGAGTCGCTGCATGAGACCGCGGGTCGCGCAGATGACGGCGGCATTGGGGTTGCGACCCGTCGCAAAGGCGTTGGGAATATCCATCTCGGAGACGCCCACACGGGGCTTGGGCATGTTGGCTAGCAGGCAGAGACGATCAACGATCTGGTGGAGCTTGGGCTCCTGTTCGGGCGTGACCTCGTGCGCGTGCATCGAGAACATGGCGATCTTGTCCGAAAAGTAGTACTGACAGAACAAGAGGCCACCCGCAATGACGATCACCAGAACGAGCGACACGCCCAGGCTGATCATCACCGACACGATGATGGCGTACAGCGCCACGAGGGCAAGTCCCGTGAGGAACATACGCACGTTCAGTTTGTGATCGGTTTCGATCTTGGATGAGGCGCCCACGTTTGAGTTGCTTTCGGCTGAGGGGGCTTCGCTCGGCGTACTCGTACCCATCGGCAGTTCCGTCGTGGTGCCAGTGGCCTTGAGCGCGGCCAGTTGGGCGTCAATGTCGGACTGCGAGGACACCTTGTCGAGTTGGGCCTGGATATCGTCGGTCGAGCCGGTGAGATCGGTGAGCGCCCCAGAAGCGAGCAACTCATCGAGCGCGCCGCTGCGTGCTTGCATGGAGGCCACCTTGTCCTGCGCTCGTTGCATCGCGGCCCCGGCATCATTCATCGAGGAAGAGATCCCGCTCACCGCTTCATTCACGTGGGTCGAGGCCTCAGCAGCGGTGTAGGTCGCTTTGATGGTCTCCTTCTTGGTGCGAAAGGCCTCAACTTCCGTCTGTAGTTTGGTCGACGTCGCTTCGAGCTTCTGGAGTTGGTCGTCGACCTGGGCGTGTTGGGTCGCAAGGTCTTGGAGTTGCGCCGCGATGGCCTCGCGCCGCGTTAGTGCTTCGCGTGCCAACGGCTCATTGTTCTGAGCCAGGGCCGCCTTGGCCTGATCGGCGAGCTTGTCGGCCTGGGTCTTGAGCTGTTCGGCTTGGATCTCGAGGCGCTTCTTCGCCGTGGCGACATCGGCGACGGCCCGCTTCACTTTGGTGAGGCTTTCCAGCTGCTGCTCATAGGAGAGATCGAGGGTCTGGCGGGGGTCTTCGGCCTTGTTCAGGGCGTCGTTGGCCTTGGCCTGAAAGATTGATTGCGCGCGCTTAAAAATACCCACGGGGCCTCCTTGTGGTACTGATCCACATTAGAGCGAACCGTTGGAAAATATCCGATGAGATTGGTTGCGGGGGCCTGAAATCTAATTTCTGGGTAAATCTGTGTCGGGGCGCGGTCCCCGAAGATTGTGGTTCTGAGTACTGACGTCGTTGGCCAGTTCCACGCGATAGTTCTCAAGCAGTTCGGCGAGTTGCTGATCCTCGGTGGCGAGAATGCGCAGTGCCAAGAGACCTGCGTTGGTCGCACCGTTGATGGCGACGGTAGCCACGGGAACTCCTCGGGGCATCTGGACGATCGACAAGAGCGAGTCGAGACCGTCCAATCGCGCGAGAGCGACCGGGACGCCGATCACGGGCAGGGTCGTCGCGGCCGCCAGCATGCCAGGCAGGTGCGCCGCCCCGCCCGCCCCGGCGATGATGACCTTGAGGCCCTGAGCGCGAGCGCCACTGGCGTACTTCAACATCGCCTCGGGCGTGCGATGCGCCGAGACGACGCGCCACTCGTACTCAACCTGAAATCTCTGGAGGATATTGGCGGCGTCGCTCATCACTTCTTCGTCCGAGGACGACCCCATCACGATGCCGACGATCGATGCCACTACGCCTCCTGAGTCTGCGTGCCGTACGCGTGGGCACTTTGCCATGCTCTCACGCGTGGGCCCTCGGGTTCCTCACCCAATGCCGTCACGTGTCCGAGCTTGCGTCCTGGGCGCCACGACTTGGCGTAGTCGTGGACGAAGACGCCGTCCACGCCCCGGGCGGCATCGCGCGAACCCGGACTCTCTGCGCCTACGACGTTGACCATCACCGCGTAGGGACTGGTGGGGGTCACGTCGCCGAGGGGGAGTCCGCTGACGGCGCGAAGGTGCTGGGCGAACTGGCTCGTTGTCGCCCCCTCAATCGTCCAGTGTCCGCTGTTGTGGGGTCGAAGGGCGACTTCGTTGATAAGAAGTCCGCGGGTGGTCACGAAGTATTCGATGGCCATGATTCCCACGTTGCCCACGAGAGCGGCCACCCGCTCACTGAGACGCTGAGCCTCGACCAGAGTGTTCTCGTCGAGGTCGCTGGGATAGCGCACTTCGGCGCACATGCCCGCGCGCTGCACTGTGGCGACGACCGGGTAGAGAATCGTCTCGCCGTCGCTGGCGCGCGCCACGAGTTGGGCGACCTCGCCCACGAGGTCCAGCCGTTCCTCAATCAGTACATCGTTGCCCGACATCGCGAACTCATCGATCAGCGACAGGGCCTCGGCGCGAGTAGAGGCAAAGGCCACACCCCGACCGTCGTAGCCCCCGCGCGACGCCTTGACGACGCACGAAGCGCCGATCTCATCGAGAAAGGCAGCGAGAGCCGCGTCGCTCGACGATCGGACCACGAGGAATCGAGGCACGGGAAGTCCATTCTCGAAGAACACGCGCCGCTGGAAGGCCTTGTCAACAGCGAACCGGAGCGCGCGTGATTCGGGTCGCAGTACGACGCCCTCGGCCTCGAGAACTTCGAGTGCCTCTAGATCCACCAATTCGTGATCGAACGTGATCACGTCGACGCGCTCTGCGAGTCGCTGCAGCGCCTCGATGTCGTTCGCGGCCCCCAGCACGACGTCCTCAATGCTCGTTGTCGCCGAATCTTCTGGCGAGTTCGCGAGCACGGTGAGCGACAGACCAAGATCGCTCGCACTTTCTCCCATCATGAGCGCAAGTTGACCGGCCCCGACGACACCGACGCGCGCGAACGTGCGGGATGTGTCGTTGATCATGACCGAGACGTTACTGAAATTGAGTGTCCCGCCCGAGCCGAGCTACATCGCGACTTTGGTGTGCTTGAACTCATTGAGGGCGCTCTGATCACTCATGAGCGTCACAAGCGATTCGATCAGGGCGATCGACGCTCGAGGATCATCCGTCGGCGGGTTCATGTAGCGCACGAAGGTCGCGTCGCCGTCGATGACGAAGGTGGGTACGCCAAAGGCCTCGTAGCGCTCGAACTCGCGGAACCACTCGCCGATGACCTTGTGGGGACGCCGCGAGGCGACGTCATCGAAGATGGCGCTGAGGTCGAGGTCCAATCCTTCCAACGCAGTCGTAATCTCGCTCTGGGAGACGAGGCGAACGGCGCGGTCGTGACGCGCACGAAACAAGGCCTCGTGAACGTCCAGGAACCTGTCGGGCATGAGGGTTTGCACCGACGTGCTCACCGCGAGGGAGAGCAACTGCGAGTCGCGCTCGGGGTCGTCCCAGACATCGGGGGCACCCTCGTCGCGGTATCCCTGGCTCATCGTCCAGGGCACGAAGGTCACGTCGAAGTTCGCACCGGCGCGCAACGCCTCAACCAGGTGCAGGTGAATGATCTTGGCGAAGGGACAGCGGTAGTCGTAGGAGAGAAGAAATGGCTTCACTCCGCCAGCCTAAAGATTCAACGTCCCGGAACGGGCACGCCCGAGGCGCGGCAGCGGTCCTTGAACGCGCAGAATCGACAGGCGTTCACCGAGGGCGTGGCCGGAAAGTCCCCGTCCTCGTAGTAGCGCGTGATGCGCGACCACGCCGTCGCGGCCGACTTAGCACGCGCGTTCACGACTACGTCGGTCACGTTGCGTTCGATCGACTCGCCGTGGGCCACGTACATCAGGCGAATCTTGTGGGGCTTCTCGCCGAGCTGGGCGCGACAGAGGGCGGCGTAGAGCTCGGCGTTGGCGAATGTCTTGGAGTCGTAGTTGCGATTGGGAAGGCCGCCGGTCTTGTAGTCGACGATGGTGAGTGAGCCGTCAGGGTCCCGGTCGAGCCGGTCCAAGATGCCATAGAGCGGCGCGCCATCGACGTCCACGCCGATGCGCAGCTCCACGCCCTCGTGCTGGACGTGGCGGGGGTCTTCCATCGCGAAATACGACACGATGATCGCTTCGGTCTCTTCGAGGAGGCGAGCCATCGTGGCGTCATCGAGTTCGATGTCACGACGCACGTCTTCAGTCAGGACCTCGTCTACCGCGCGGGGAATGACCTCTCGGGCGCGTTCAATCGTGCGCTCATCCGCGGCGAGAAGGAACAGTTGCTCGAAAACAAAGTGGACGAATCGACCCTTAACCGTCGCGTAGGTCGCGGGCTGGGGAATGCGCTCGATCGAGGCGTACTGGTACCGGCGAGGACAGGTCTGGAAGTCGGCCAGCCGCGAGGGCGAGAGCGACTGGGGGAGAGTTTGTTCGAATGCCACGTACTTACGCTAGGTCTCGAGTGTGACGTCTGGTCGGTAACAATGGAGGCATGCGCAAGAAGCCTGCCGTGGTGAGACGCGGGCAGATCGTGCGTTCGAGCGCCTGGCACGGCGTGCGCGACGGTGACCCGGTGGTCGTGGACGCGCCCAAGCAGAGACGTCAACACTTCACCTTCGTGGCCCACGTCCTGAACGAGGCGACCGGGGACGAGTGGATCGAAGTGCGAGGTGGTCGCGTCGGTGAAGCCAAGGGGCGCAGCTTTCGACCCGAGCTGATCTACCCGCTCGAAGCGCGCAAGGGAGCGCGCCTTGTGGGCCTCTCGCTCGCTAGCGCTCCGAAGCTACCGTTTGCTTGACTCGATCGGCGTCGACGGCGTTGATCTTGGGCGAGATAAGAATCCATAGGCCTGGCAGGAGGCAGATGATGGAAAAGATCACGAAGTACGCACGGACCCCCACGACGCTGGCCACCTGACTCGCCACGACGAGCCCGATCGGCACGACGCCGAGCGAGACGAACCAGTCGACCGATGAGGCGCGACCGAGCAACTCTCGGGGCACTTCGGTCTGCATCATCGATTCGAAGATCACGTTGCCAAAAATGATCATCGGCGAGACCACGATGGGAAAGATCTCGATCTCCCAAAAGTTGGTGGCGATCCCCATGACGAGCGCGGTGGCCGAACCGATCAACCAGTAGGTCCACATCATGCGAATGCGGCGCTTGGGCATGCGCAGGTTGCCCACGACCAGTGCCCCGATCGCCCCGGAGACACCGGCGAGCGCGATACCGAAGCCGACGTAGTCCTTGCCTAGGTGCAGGTTGTGGCGAAGGAAGAAGGGGATGAGAACGAACATGGGCGTGAGGACGAAGGCGTTCACCAGCGTCACCGACACCGACGTGGTCCAGAGCCACCGAGTGCGTACGACGTAGTGGAGGCCTTCTTTGATATCGCCGATCACCGTGGCGCCCTCTTTGACGTGGGGCTTGGGCGTCGCCCTCATCAAAACCAAGGCGATGGCGCTGAGAACAAACGTGGCGCAGTCGATGCCAATGGCCAACGTGGTGCTGAACGCGGCGAGCAGTCCGCCGACCGCCGGTCCAATCGTGTTGCCCATGAGGGTGTTGGCGAGGGGCCGCACGGCGTTCATCGCAGGTAGCAGTTCTTCACCAATGATTTCAGGGGTGAAAGCGGCGATGCACGGGTAGAAGAGGGCATCGAAGCAGCCGAATATGACAGCAAAGATGATCAATTCTGAGTAATGGAGCGAGTGCGTCAACAGGGCGAGAACGATCCCGGCGGTCAAGACGGCGCGCACGGTGTCCGAGAGTATGAGCAGCACGCGGCGAGAGAATCGGTCAACGATCGCTCCGCCGACCAGCAAGAAAATCACTTGCGGCGTCATACGGGCGGCCGCGAACCAACCGAGAGCTGTCACGCTGTGCGTGGTGTCGAGGACGAGCAGGGTGAGAGCCACGTTGGCCACACCATCACCGAAGTTCGAGATTGCCTGACCCGTAATCAGCAGGCTCGGCTCGCGATGCTTCAGCAACTCGACGACGGCGAGTTTTCTTTTCACCGTTTTACATTACGGGAGCTCCGTAACGCTCCCGTGACCGTAACCGTTGCAAGTTCGTGACAAGTCGCGAGACCAGCGCTGCGTCAACGGCGCCGCACGTATGTGCGTTGCTTGCTGAATCATCCGTAAATCGGAGGCAGACCCAGGAGCGCGCGCACTTTGTCGGCCACGTGATCCGCGTTGAAGAGTTGGTACTGCACGCTGGCCAGATTGCCCGAGCGTTCGGCCGGGGGCTCGTCCATCCACGTCTGCATGTACGTCTCCAAGTGCTCTTCGGTCTTGATGTAATGCTTCATCGCCTTGGCGACGTGATGCGGCCAGGTCTGTGACTTGAGGATCGGCAGATCAAGTCCTAAGCCGGCAATGTAGGTATTGGTCACGATGTTGCCGGGCTCGATGCCCTGGGTGGCGGACTCGAAGAACTCCGATCCCAGTTCGTCGCTGAGGTACACGTCGGTGAGGAAGGTGAGAGCGCTGCCCGCGGCCGGAACCAGCGTGAAGCGATCGTGGCGCACGTGGGTCGGCACGTAAAACGTGTCGTTATACGTCGACAGAGTCTGGGCGTCGGTGTAGCTGAAATGGGGGATCGAATTGTTCAGCTTCATATCGCGAAAGCCGACGGTCGACAGTGTTGGGTAGTCGGTGTGAACGAACTGCGTGTACACCGGGTTTTCTTGAAACCACTCGCACGAATTGAACGTGTCGTTCGCTCCGTACTTGGTCATCACCGTCTTCGTCGTGCCCAACGTCAGATCTGAGAGGGTCAGCGCCCAGCCGGTTGACGTCATGGTCATGTGCGCCTTGACGTCATCTCCCGGCTTGACGGCGAGCAGAAAGAGCGGAACGAACTGCTTAGCCGTGCTGCTCCAGAACGCGTAGTACTGGTCATGGGTCGAGCGATTCTCGACCGTGCCGACTTGGGCGAACGCGCCGTTGTCGGCTTGAGCGCCGATCCACGTCGAGGCGTCGCCCGCGGCCGAGTCGTTGGCGATTGTCGGTACTGTCCACTGCCCGCTCACGCTCGACACCGGTTGACTGGGATAGAGCTGGTAGCCGCCGAACCCGTACTGGGGCGAGCCGATGGGCAGCCGCGGGCTGGAGGTGTGATGGTGGGACTCGGCCGTGCGACCCTCGGTACTGATGGACACCATCAACGCGGCGACCGCGAGGCACGTCAGTGCACCGACCTGCGCCAGGGGAATGAGGCGTCGCGACATGACGTCGATAGTAATGAATCACAGAGCGTCCGCTACGGTGGCGAAAGGCCATCGCGGTGCGAAAAACGAAGGGTGAGGGGTGAGTGAATACGAACTGAGCAGGGCCGACGTCCTGGTCATTTTTGGCATTACCGGCGACCTCGCCAAGAAGATGACCTTCCAGGCGCTGTATCGGATGGAGGCGGCCAAGGTGCTGGACTGTCCGATCATCGGCGTGGCCGTGAACGAATGGTCACTGGATCAGTTGCGCGACGCGATGCACGCTGGTCTTCTCGCGTGCGGCGAAAACGTGAAGAACGAGGTCTTCGATCGCCTCGTCGCGCGGATCAGTTACGTCCACGGCGACTTCACTGATGACGCTACCTACGCCGCATTGGCGAAGGCTCTCGAGTCGGCGAAGCACCCGCTCTATTACCTGGAGATTCCGCCGTCTCTCTTCGCGCCCGTCGTCACCGCTCTGGCCAAGGCGAACCTCACCGATGGCGCCACGGTGATGGTCGAAAAGCCCTTCGGTCACGACCTGGCGTCGGCGGTTGAGCTCAACGAACAACTGCACGCCGTACTGCACGAGAACCAGATCCTTCGCGTGGACCACTTCTTAGGCAAGCAGCCGGTTGGTGACATCACGCACCTCAGATTTGCCAACGCGCTCTTCGAACCGGTGTGGAACCGCGAGCACGTCTCAGGGGTCTACGTCACCATGGCCGAGAACTTCGGGGTGGACGACCGCGGCGCCTTTTACGACCCCGTCGGGGCGCTGCGCGACGTCGTCCAGAATCACCTCTTCCAACTCATCGCCCTGGTGGCGATGGAGGCGCCCGTGGGTCCTGGGCCGACCGCACTCTGGGACAAGAAGGTCGACGTTTTTCGCTCGATCCCCAGCCTCGAACCCAGCCAGTGCGTGCGTGGACAATACGAGGGCTATCAGCGCGTAACGGGCGTCAAAGAGGGATCGGATACCGAGACGTTTGTCGCGCTACGACTGGGAATCGACAACTGGCGCTGGTCGGGTGTCCCGTTCTTCATCCGCGCTGGCAAGGAACTTCCTCAGAAGGTCACCGAAGTGCGGCTCGTCCTCAAACGCCCGCCACGGTTGTCCTTCCTCAACACACCCCAGCACACCGAGCCCAACCAGATCATCATTCGTATCGATCCCGACGCCGCGGTACGACTCCTGGTTCTCTCGAAGGACGCGAACGGCGCAGCGACTCGCACGGTGCACCTGGATCTGCCCTTCGCCGAAGAGCTCGGACGACCCCCAGGACCCTACGAGCGGCTCTTTCACGACGCCCTGGCCGGTGATCGATCGCTGTTCACGCGCGAAGACTCGGTCGAAGAGACGTGGCGGATCCTTCAGCCGTTGATTGAGCACCCTCCAAAGAGCGTGCCGTACAAAGAGGGATCGTGGGGTCCCGCGGTGGCCAACGATCTCACGCGCGGCCATGCGCCGTGGCAGGCACCCTGGATGCCGGGCCACTGAGGAGAGTTCGGTCCTTAAGTAATCGTGAAGTTTCGCTCAGCCGTGCCACTCGCGCAGGCGACCGTCGCCCGAGCCGTTCCCGAATCGGTGCTCGTACCGATTCGCCAGTTCCACGTGACGTTGCCCGCCGCGTTGGTGGCGGCTTGCCCCAGCCCGCTGGCCTCACTGTCGTAGCCGCTCGGCAGCACCACCGAGAGTGTGCAGGTCTCGTTCGCCCGGGGCGCGTGAGCGCTGAGCGTCTCGTAGCTGCCGGGGCTGAGGGAACTCACGATCGAGGTGATGGTGACGCCACCGCTCGACGTGACCGGAGTAGGTGTCGGGGAGCCCAGGGGAGTGCCCTTGGCGAAGTCCGCCTCGACCGCTCGGCGTACCGCTCCCACCGCGGCGCCCGTTGTCGTGATCACGCCGAGCTCGCGGTTATACGACAGGGACGCCGTCGAAAAGTTCTCACTGCCGAGAAAGACCGTGCCGTCGTCACCGATGCAGTCAACGCAGATGACCTTGGCGTGTATGTAGATCTCTGATTCGCTGAGTACTCGCACGTGCACGCCGCTGGAAGCGAGGCGATCGAGGGCGCTCGTCCACTCCGAGTCCTCGGTCATCGCCACCTCGACATCGACGCCACGATGGGCGGCCGACATGAGGGCACTTTCGATGGGTGAGGAGTCCATCTCCTCGTTCTCAACGAGCAAGCTGTGACGCGACGCGTCGATGAGAGCGATCAGCGTGCCCGTGGAGCCTGGACTCCACACCAAGCCGCCAGCCTGGTGAGTCGTCGAACCTCCGGCGAAGTCGCCACCAAACGTCGCAACGATCGCTGACACGTCCGAGGGTCGAGAGTCGCTGACCCAGAAGTCTCGAGTGGACGGGTAGTCGGCGGGCACAAAGTTCCCCGTGCCGATGTAGGCCGTTCTGTTATCGATCACCAAGTACTTCGCGGGAAAGATCTGATCGGACGGCGCCCACACCACGTGCACGGACCCCGCACGCAGAGTGGCCGCGGCGCCCGCGTTCTCAATGGCCCCGTCGTACGCGGAGTTCAGAATCACTCGCACGTCCACGCCGGCTCGGGCCCGGGCGACGAGATCCGACTCGATGGTCGAGTCGGAGAGCTCGTACATTGTCAGGTCGATACTCGTATGAGCTCGCTCAATGGCGGCGTCGATGAACGCGTACCCGCTCTCGGGCTCGGTCCACACCTGAGCAACGACGGACGTGTGGATCGCAGCGTTCGCTGGATTGGATCCAAGAAACAACGTCCCCGCGACCAAAACGGCGGTCACCGCGAGCGACGTCACCTTTCCCATATGCCCATGGTCTACATGATGGGCGTGACAAACCCAGGCAGCCGTGTATTTCGATGATCGGCCGTCGTCGCAAGACGACGAGGAGCGACTCCTACTTCGGCTGGGGCACGATGCGAAGGTAGGGAACCGGCTCTTTCCAGGTGCCGTAGATCTCCTTGGCCTCGTCATTGGATACCGCGCCCGTGATGACGACGTCTTCGCCCTGCTTCCAGTTGACGGGGGTCGCGACCTTGTGAGCGGCGGTGAGTTGCATGGAGTCAATGACCCGCAGCACCTCGTCGAAGTTGCGGCCGGTCGTCATGGGGTAGATGAGGACCAGCTTGACCTTCTTGTCCGGGCCGATGACGAAGACGTTGCGCACGGTCTGATTGTCGGCGGGCGTGCGTGCTTCGGCGTCACCCGATGTGCTCGCGGGCAACATGCCATAGAGCTTGGAGACGTTGAAGTCCGTGTCGCTGATCATCGGAAAGTTTGGTCGCGCGCCCTGAACTTTCTCGATGTCGTCGGCCCACAGTTCATGACGATCGGCCGAGTCGACCGACAGTCCGATGATCTTGACGCCGCGCTTGTCAAACTCGGGCTTGATGGACGCTACGTAGCCCAGTTCCGTCGTGCAAATCGGAGTGAAGTCCTTGGGGTGCGAGAAGAGCACTCCCCATGAGTCGCCCAGCCAGTCGTGAAAGCTGATGCTGCCCTCAGTTGTTTCCGCAGTGAAGTCCGGCGCAGTGTCGCCTAGTGACAATCCCATGATGATGACGCTTCCTTTCCGCAGCGGACCAGTGTCCAGTGCGTCAGATGGCACGGTACCAGCCCGATGGACAATCAACAACGCTCAGACCTAGACGCGAACCCCGACGAGAGCCAAAATTGCTCCCAGAGCCCCGGCCGCGAGAAGACAACCAACCACGCTGCGTCGAGCAAGCAAGAGCCACAGCAGAGCGCCCGCGAGCACGGGTATTTGCCAGTACTGGTGGAGCGAGAGCCCGAGCGGAATCGCCGACCCGGCGATGGCACCCACGACAGCCGGGCCGGCGCCAGTGAAGAAGGACTGGACGGTGGCGTTAGACCGAATCTTGTTGAACTTCGATCCCCCCGCGATCACGAAGGCGAACGAGGGAGCGAACGCGAGCGCGGCGGCGAGAAATGCCCCGCCAATCCCCGCCGCGGCGTAGCCAACGACCGCCACGGTCTGAACGACAGGCCCCGGAGTGACCTGGCCCAGGGCTACCGCGTTCAGGAACTGCGGACCCGACATCCAGTGGTAGGTCAAGACCACGTCGTGTTGCATCAGCGGAATAATCACGAACCCGCCCCCATAGGAGAGGGCGCCGACTTTGAGCGCTTCCCAGCTCAGCGCGGCGAACCCCCCAATTGCCGTGGTGTGCACCGCTCCCACAAGGATCGACCTCGAAAGGCTCTTTGCGCCACGCTCGTCGCCTCTCCGGATCACAATCTCCACCATCCCGCACGCAATCAGCGCAAGAACGAGGTACTCGCCGATCAACGCGGCGCACACGCCACCAACCACGGCGTAGGTGACCCACCGCCATCGCTGCTTGGCCGCCACACCAATGCGTTTCCAACTGGCCGGCACGAGTCCCCATGACGCGTTGAGAGCCACCGCCGGCACGGCCGCTCCCGCCCCGGCGGCGGCACCGAGGATCCCGATCGGCGGATGCTTGGCCAGGAAGACGGCGGACAAGGCGATGATCAACAAGAGGCCCGGGACGATGAAGCCCAGACCTCCGATGATCGCGCCACGTACCCCCCGCAGTTTCCAGGCGCAGAATATTGCTAACTGGGTTGAAGCAGGACCCGGGAGCAGGTTGGTGGCGGCAATGGCGTCCTCGAACTCTTCGGGTTCCAACCACCGACGCTGTTCGACACACAGTCGGCGCAACAGAACGATGTGGGTGGGCGGACCGCCAAAGCCGATGCAGCCCAACTTGGCCCACTCGCGCGCGATGGTCGCAAGCGGTACGACGCTGTGCGCCTTGGGAGCCGAACCGTCATCACTCATGGAGAACTGAGTCTCGCATGGGTCGCGTGCGGGCACGAATGTTCAGCGCCCGGTGTGAAACAACCTGCCCAGAGACCGGCGTTTCTTGGTTAGCGGCCCGCTCGGGTGGAGGCCAGAATGTTGGCGACGCCACTGAGTTGTTCGGGCACGACTCGCC
>JBEKYI010000012.1:0-24902 GCA_049511155.1 Acidimicrobiales bacterium | reverse complement strand
CCGACGTCGTGGTGCGCACGATGGATGACGAAGGTCGGTTGGCCTTGCGCAATTTCCTGCGGGGGGCGATGAGCGCTCCCGGCGAACACGCGGGGCACGGACATGAGTCTTCAGCTCCCAGTCCGAAGTTTCTGGACCGGCTCTCCAAGACCCGCGTTCTCGGCATCTCATCGGGCAAGGGAGGAGTGGGCAAGTCCTCGGTGACCGTCAACCTCGCCATCGCGCTGGCGGCGGCCGGGCACTCGGTGGGGGTGCTCGACGCCGACGTGTACGGCTTCTCGCTGCCCAAGATGTTGGGCGCGACGAACGATCCGATCGTCCTCGGCGACACGGTCATCCCCACGCTGGTGCACGGAGTGCGCTGTTTGTCGATGGGCTACTTCGTGGACGACGCGCAACCGGTCATCTGGCGCGGGCCGATGTTGCATAAGGCCATCGAACAGCTCGTGACCGAGGCCTGGTGGGACGAGCCCGACTTCCTGCTGATCGACATGCCACCCGGGACCGGTGACGTCGCTCTTACCTTGTCCGAGATCCTTCCGCGCATCGAGATGTACGTCGTGACCACCCCCCAGGCAGCCGCCCAGCGCGTCGCCCAGCGCTCGGCCTACGCCGCGCGAAAACTCAAACTCGCGGTGCGCGGGGTGATCGAGAACATGAGTTGGTTCGTGGGCGACGACGGGACGCGCTACGAGATCTTTGGCGCGGGCGGGGGTGAGCAACTGGCCCGCGAACTGGGCGTGACCTTGCTCGCCCAGATTCCCCTCGAGCCGGCCCTGCGTCTCGGTGGCGACTTGGGCGATCCGCTCGTTGTAACGTCGCCGGACTCGCCGGCCGCGCGAGCCTTCGTGGCCCTCGCCCAGCGCGTCGCGGCCCAGGGACCGTCTCGGGTCTATCGTCAAGAACTCAAGCTGGTGTAGCGCCTCGAAGGGGGAATCGATGGAGTTGGCAGGAAAGACCGCGGTCATCACAGGCGGGGCGAGCGGCATTGGCCTGGCGACCGCGAAGAGGTTGGCGAAGTCCGGCGCGCGACTCGTGCTCGGCGACATTGAAGGTGAGACGCTCGCGAGCGTCGTGGAGGCTCTGCACGCCGACAACGTTGCGGCAATCGGGCTCGCCACCGACGTGACAAAGGAAGCGGACCTCGAAGCGCTGCGCGACGCGGCCCTGGCTGAGTTCGGAGCCGTGCACGTCGTCTTTAACAACGCCGGGGTCGCTTCGGGGGCGGCTATTGGAACACCCACGAAGGTCTGGCAGTGGGTCATCGACGTCGACCTCTTCGGCGTGGTCCACGGCGTCAACGCGTTTCTGCCACTGCTGCTCGAGCAGAACGAGGGACACATCGTCAACACCGCGTCGCTGGCGGGCCTCGGCGGTGCGCCGGGCATGGGTCCCTACTGTGCGGCCAAGTTTGCCGTGGTCGGACTGAGCGAGTCACTGTTCCACGAACTGGCTCTGCGCGGCTCGAACGTGGGGGTCTCGGTGCTGTGTCCAGGATTCGTGCGCACCAGGATCCACGAGTCGGCGCGCAACATGCCCGTGGAGATCTCGAGCTACAACGACGAGCCCGCCGCTCAAATGATCGCCGATATGGCCTCTCAGGCGGTGAATGCGGGCATCGACGCCGACGTCGTGGCCGAAGCGGTGGAGGGCGCGGTGCGCGAGAACAAGTTCTGGATCCTGACCCACGAGCGCTCGGCCGTACGCACCACTGAGTTGCGTCTCGACTGGATGCGTGGCGGTCCGCCCATGCGCTTCGATCTCATGGCCGCCACCAAGCCCTAAGACGGAGTTAGCGGTCGAGGCCGTTAGGCAATCGATCCGCGGGCCACCCCAGGGCACTCATGGCCTGACGACACGCGTAGCGGTCCGTCATGCCGGCGACGTAGGCCACCGCGTCGTGCAGCGCCAGGGCGCCGTCGGGCGTCTCGTGGCGATCGGCGACGTCGGGTATTGCGCTGGGGTGCTCGCTGTAGTACTCCACGAGAGCACGCAGCATGCCCACGACGGCCGATCCCTGCTGGCGCGAGGCGTCACGGAGATAAATGGCGTCGTAGTTAAAGGCACGAAAGGCCGCCAGCGCTTCACCGTGGCTCGCGTCCATCCCGATGACCCCGGTGTCGCGCACGGTGCGCAGGACCGCATTGATGAAGGTGCCAAGTTGTTGGCGTCGCTGCACGCCTCCGCGCTCGCGAACAATGGCGGGCAATTCATCGGGGTTCACTATGCCCACCGAGACCGCGTCTTCGAAGTCGTGACAGACGTACGCGATGCGGTCCGCCCACGAGACGACTTCTCCTTCGGGCGTCAGCGGTGCGGGCCGTGACCACGAGTGGTTGCGAATACCGTCGAGCGTCTCAAGACAGAGGTTCAGTGGGGCGAGGGACACGTCCGCCCCCCAGGTGGCGTGGTCGAACCCTCCCTCGACGAAGGGATCGAGGGCCTCTTCGCTCGCGTGTCCTCCGGGTCCGTGTCCGCAGTCGTGACCGAGCGCGATCGCTTCGGTGAGGTCCACGTTGAGACCGAGGGGCCGAGCGATGCCCGTCGCCACTTGGGCGACCTCAAGGGCGTGGGTGAGTCGCGTGCGCAGATGGTCATCGGGAAAGATAAAGACCTGCGTCTTGCCCGCCAGACGGCGAAAGGCACTGGAGTGCAGAATCCGGTCGCGGTCCCGCTCGAAGCACGTGCGGTACTCGTCGGGCTCTTCTTCGCGCTCGCGCCGGCCGGCGCCGAAACTGCGGGTGGCGCCGGGCACCATGAGCGCATCGAGTTGCTCTTCTCGCTCGGCTCGCGGACCCGATAGCGACGGACGTCCCGGCACCGGCTGGCCGATCGAGGCCGTGGAGTTTCGATGCGCGACCGTGACGTCGTCACTCGCGCCCTCGTAGCCCTCCATGGTGGCGGCCCACTGTCGGGCTCGCTCCGAGACCGGTTCTGCGCTCACGATTTCAAGTATCCCTCAACGCCATAGCATTGGCGTAGTTGTCTCGCGTAGGAGAATCAGCATGGATATTCGTATCGGCATCGTCCAGTCAATGAAGGAGATCGACGTGGAACTCCCCGTCGACGCCGACCGCGAACAGATCATGAAGGACGTGGAGTCGGCCCTGGGCGGCGACAGCGTGCTGTGGCTGACGGACCGGCGGGGCCGTCGCGTCGGTGTGCCGGCGAGTCGCATCGCCTACGTCGAACTGGGCACGCCGGCGAGCGATCGCGTTGTCGGATTCGGCGCTGCCTAAGACTTCGTGATCGACTACCACCTGCACCTGTGGCCCCACTCGGAGTCATCGGTGTGGTTCACGATCGACCAGATTGCCCTGTACTGCGAGGAGGCTGCTCGAAACGGGGTGAGCGAACTCGCCCTCACTGAGCACTCGCACCGCTTCGTCGACGTCGCTTCGGTCGTCGGGCCGTTCTGGCTCAAGTACGGGCACGAGCCCACCAGTGTCACCATGGCCGAGTACTGGGACTTTCACGCGCGCAACTCGCTCGAGCAGTACGTCACCTTGGCCCAGCGCGCCAAAGACGAGGGGCTGCCGGTCAAGATCGGCCTCGAGGTTGACTTCTATCGCGATCAGATGGACGAGGTGTCCGCATTGCTCGCCCAGTACCCCTTCGACGTGTTGATCGGTTCGGTGCACTGGCTCGGTACCTGGCAACTCGACGACATCGACAGCGAGGTCAACATGCACGAGTGGACGGTGCGTGACGTTGACCAGTGCTGGCGGGACTACTCCGTGGCCCTCGATGAGCTGTGCGCGTCGAACGCAGTGGACGTCCTTGCCCACCCCGACCTCATCAAGGTCGCGGGCTTTCTCGCGAGTCGACCCAGTGACTCCTGGGACGCGATGGCCGAATCAGCGGCGCGGGTTGATATCTCGATGGAATGTTCTTCGGCCGGGTGGAAGAAGCCCATTAAAGAGCAGTACCCGGCCGAGGGGTTCTTGGACCGCCTCGTGGCCAAGGGCGTGACGTTCACCACCGCCTCGGACGCCCACCGTCTGGAGCGAGTGGGCGAGCGTGCCAACGACCTGGCGGAGTTGCTCGAGGCACGAGGTGTACAGCAGTTGGCGTCCTACACCCAGCGCGAGCGCCAGATGATTCCACTTAGAGCCCCGTAGTGGCCACGCTCGCCGAACTCGCCGAGGCGCGAACCTCACTCGACGAACCCACGATTGACCATCTGCTGCGGCTCATCGCTTCGTGGTCACTCCTGGCCGACCTCTCTTTTTCGGACATGCTGTTGATGGCCAAGGTCACCGAGGAGGGCCGAGACGACGAGCACTTCATCGTGCTGGGTCAGATGCGTCCGAACAATCGCACCACCTTGATCGTGGATGACCTCGTGGGGAGCGTCCATCGCGTGGATGAGTGGCTGCTGGTGCGCGACGCGTGGCGTCGCGGTACGCGGATCGTGGGCGAACTGGCCGTTGCGCCACTCAAGGAACTCGTTCCGGTGTGGTGCATCCCGGTGAGCTTTCGCGGCGAGGTGGTGGCGGTGATGGTGAGGCTTCAGGGGCACCTGAGGGGCTCGGCCTCGCTGTTTGAACAGCAGTATCTCTCGGTGTTTGAGCGTCTGTGCGACATGGTGTCCGAGTCCACATTCCCCTATCGCGAAGACGTTGTCGCAGGTCCCGGGCTCCCTCGGGTCGGCGACGGGGTCATCCTCATTGACGAGGCGGGTCGGGTCGAGTTCGCGACGCCAAACGCCTTTAACGCGCTGCACCGCCTTGGGATCTACACCTCGGCCGAGGGTCGCAGCTTCGCGGAAGTGGGTCTGCGAGCTCGCGCGATAGAGCGCTCGCTGGAGTTCGGCATTCCCGCGATCGAAGAGATCGACCGCGACCACGACGTCGCGATTCTCTTTCACGGCATCCCGCTGATTGCGCAGAGCGAGGTGACAGGAGTCTTGACCCTCGTGCGTGACGTGTCTGACATTCGTCAACTCAATCGCATGGTGTTGAACAAAGAAGCCGCGGTGCGCGAGGTGCACCACCGCGTGAAGAACAACCTCCAGACGATCTCATCGCTCTTGAGCCTTCAGGCGAGACGCAGCGATCAAGAAGAGACCCGCATCGCGCTTCGCGAAGCGGAGCGGCGAGTGCGCTCGATCGCAGTGGTGCACGAGGTGCTCTCGCGCGAGCCGGGCGAAGAGGTTGTCTTTGACGAGATCGTGCGCTCACTCGTCGAGTTGGTCGAAGACACGAACCTCGCGCCACACCCCGTCGAGATCGTCGTGAACGGTGAACTTGGCGTGCTCTCGACCGATCTGGCGACGCCGCTGGCGGTGGCACTCGCTGAACTCCTCACGAACGCCGTCGAGCACGCCTTCACTGACGTTGATGACACGCCCGACGAGTTCGTCGGTGTCGTGACACTGAATCTGTCTCAAGACGACGAATACGCCATTGCCGAGATTCGCGACAACGGGCGCGGGCTCGGCGAGAACTTCTCCCTGGACGTGCCAACCAGCCTCGGCCTGTCGATCGTGCGTGACCTCATCCGTGCCCAGTTGTACGGCGAGATTGAGATGAAGTCGCTCGCACCCGATGAGGGCGGGGGAACCTACGTACGGGTGTCGGTACCTCTGAGTGCGAGACTCTAGTTGTTCAGACTCGCGCGTCGGCGAGCAGCCAGCCACTGCTTGCGCAGTTTGCGCCGCTCGTCTTCGGTCGTGCCACCCCACACGCCCGACTCCTGGTTGGTGGCGAGCGCAAACTCCAAGCAGGCCTTCTGGGCGTCGCAGTGGTCACACACGCGCTTGGCCGATTCGATCTGGTCAGTCGCCATTCCCGTCGTGCCCACCGGGAAGAACAGCTCGGGTTCGGTGTCGCGACAGGCCGCATTACTGCGCCAGTCCGCGTCGTCCCAGGCGTGGGTGCGGTTCCAAATTAACGACATGCAAATTTCCTTCGTGGCTTGGGGGGACGTAGCGTGAATTCCTTGAAAATCCACATACGTGCGGGTTGAATTTTACTTGTGAATCAGAAAAATATCAAGGGGATTTTCTTGATCGAAGCCAGCAATGAACCATATAGCCCCTGGTCGAGTGGGATGCTGGCGGCGTGACCGACGTCTTTGCCCATCGGGGTGCCCACTTCAACGTCCGAGACAACACCCTGGACTCCTTTCGTGAGGCCAAGGAAATGGGGGTAGCCGGGATCGAGTTAGACGTTCGCCAGACCGCCGATGGGGCGATCGTGGTTCATCACGATCCCGTAGTCGAGTTCCTGACGATTGCCCAGAGCCCGGCCCGCGACCTGCCCGGCTACGTTCCGTCGCTCGGCGAGTCTCTCGTCGTCTCGGCAGGACTCTGCGTCAACATCGAGATCAAGAACTCACCCGAGGAGCCTGGATATGACAGCTCGGGATCGCTGGCACGCGACGTGCTGGCCTGTGTCGAGTTGGTTCCCGAGACGGCGGTGATCATCTCGTGCTTCGATCTCGCCACTTGTGAGGCGCTGCGCGCTCAAAACGAGTCAATCGATCTCGCGTGGTTGGTCCAAGGCTCACTCGGCGACTCCCTCGAGGTCGCACGCGCCGCTCGACTCAGCGCCGTGAATCCACACGTGTCACTCGTCAACGCCGACGTGAAGCGTCGGGCCGACGACTTGGGCCTAGCGCTCAACGTGTGGACCGTGAACTCGCCTCGAGACCTCACCGCGATGGGACGCCTGGGTGTGGCGAGCGTCATCACCGACGAGCCGGCCCTCGCGCTCGAGATACTTGCGTCCTTGGAGTGAGTCGATTCACGGACTCGGGCAGATTTGGCGCGCCCGGTCATCGCGTAGATTAGACCTCTATGAATATCGTCGTCTGCGTCAAGCAGATTCCCGACCCGGCGGCCCCCCAATCGTTCGACCCCTCCAATAACCTCAACCGCTCGGGCAAACTCATCCTGGACGAAGCCGACACCTACGGCGTCGAGATGGCTCTCCAACTTGTCGATAAGGCCGGCGGCGGCGAAGTCACCGTCGTGTCCATGGGTTCGGCCAGTGACGTCGCGGGCCTGCGCAACGCGCTGGCTATGGGTGCGAGCAAGGCCGTCATCGTAAGTGATGACTCGTTGCGCGGTAGTGACGCGCTGACGACCGCCAAGGTGCTCGCTGCGGTGATTGCTCGCGAGCCCTTCGACTTGGTGCTGGCCGCAACCGAGTCCTCGGATGGCTATACCGGCACGATGCCCGTGCAGTTGGCCGAACTGCTCGGCCTTCCCTCGATCACCTTCGCCAAGGCCGTGAGCGTCGAGGGCTCGACCCTTCAGGTGAGCCGTCAGACCGAGGCAGGCTACGACGAGGTCTCGGTGTCGCTGCCCGCTCTGGTGACCGTGACGGCCGGCGTTGTGGAACCTCGCTACGCGTCCTTCAAGGGCATCATGGCCGCCCAGTCGAAGCCGCTCGAGATCCTGAGCGTGACCGACCTGGCTCTCGCGTCGCCAGTCGGCGCGCAGGGTGCACGTGAGGAGATCACGTCGATTGAGGCGGCCGAGAGTCGTCAGTCGGGCGAGAAGTACGTCGACGAGGGCGACGGGGCCGAAAAGGTCATCGCGTTCCTCGAATCCATCAAGGTCCTCTAGGAGAAATCGATGACAGTCTCGAGCCTGTGGGTCGTTGCCGAACCAAGTGGCGACACCTTTACGACCACGTCGTTGGAACTGCTGAGTTTTGCGCGCACCTTAAGTGACACCGTGTCGGTCATCACCTGGGGCGAAGGCGCTTCGCTCGCGGCCCAGGCCGGGGACTTTGGGGCGGCGACCCTGTACGACGTCGGCGACCTCGGCGGCGTGCTGCCGGGCGTACCCGTGGCGAGCGCCATTGCCTCGCTCGTCCAGGGCGAGGGTGGCCCCGACGCCATTCTCGTTCCGACCAGTTATGACGGACGCGACATCGCGGGTCGTCTGTCGGCTCGTTTGGACCGGCCAGTGCTGGCCAACGTCACCGGACTGCGCGATGAGGACGGACTGGTCACCGAACATCCCGTCTTCGGCGGCTCGTTGAACGTCAACGCGCGCTTCACGAGTGACGGACCCGGCATCGTTCTAGTGCGGGCAAAGTCTTTCGCGGCTGAGCCAACCGGGGGTGCGCCCGCCACCGTGGTCGCCGCACCCTCGGGTGACCAAGGCTCGAGCGGCGGTGCGACCATCGTGACCTCGCACGTCGAAGAGCGCACCGGACCCAAACTGGAAGAGGCGACGGTCGTCGTTTCCGGGGGTCGCGGCCTGGGCAGTGCGGACTCCTACGCCCTCATCGAGGAGCTGGCCAAGCTTCTTCACGGTGCCGCGGGCGCCAGCCGCGCCATCGTGGACGCCGGGTGGGTGCCCTATTCCCACCAGGTTGGCCAGACCGGCAAGACCGTCAAGCCGCTGGTGTATATCGCTTGTGGCATCTCGGGCGCCACCCAGCACATGGTCGGTATGAAGGGCTCCAAGAACATCGTGGCTATCAACAAGGACTCGGACGCGCCGATCTTCCAAATCGCGGACCTCGGAATTGTGGGTGACGTGCACAAGGTATTGCCGGCGTTAATCGACTCGTTAAAAGGTCGTAGTTAGTCCCACCGTGGGGCAAAGATAGAAGACGTGCTCATTGAGGGTGCACGGGCGGGGGGATATGGCTGAGCACGCGCGGACACGACGTTGGTGGACGCTCTCTGTTTTGGGTCTAACCCAGCTGATGGTGCTGTTGGACGCGACAGTGATCAACATTGCGCTCCCTCGAGCCCAGCTCTCGTTGCACTTCTCAGCCGGCAACCGCCAGTGGGTCGTGACGGCCTACGCGTTGGCGTTCGGCTCACTCATGTTGCTCGGTGGACGGCTGAGCGACCTGTGGGGACGGCGCACCGCGCTCTACGTGGGCCTGGGCGGATTCGCCCTCGCGTCGGCGCTCGGTGGCGCGGCCACCAGTTTCGACATGCTGGTCTCAGCCCGCGCCGTCCAAGGGCTCTTTGGCGCACTGTTGGCGCCGGCCGCTCTGGCCACGCTCTCGGTCACGTTTACCGAGTCCAAATCGCGTGCCAAGGCCTTCGCCATTTTTGGGATCATCGGGGGCTCGGGCGCCGCGATTGGACTGCTGTTGGGCGGGGCGCTCACCCAGTGGGCGTCGTGGCGCTGGTGCCTCTACATCAACCTGATCTTCGCGGCCCTGGCCCTCGCGGGTGTCGCCTTCTTCGTGCCAGGAGGACGCAGTCCCGATCGGACTCGTCTCGACGTGCCGGGAACGTTGCTCGGCAGTGTGGGACTCTTCGCCATCGTCTATGGATTCAGCCACGCGTGGATGTCGGGCTGGGGCAACGTGGTTACCTGGGGGTCAATTGCCCTGGGCGTGTTGATTCTGGTGGCTTTCGTCGGTTGGCAGAAACGCAGCGACCATCCGTTGCTGCCGCTTCGCATTGTGATGAACCGCACCCGCGGCGGCTCGCTGATCGCCCTGTTACTGACGTCGGTCAGTCTGTATGCCGTTTTCTTGCTCCTCTCGTACTACTTAGAAGAGACCCTGCACTTCTCGCCCCTGCGCACGGGCTTTGCCTTTATGCCCCTGGTCATCGCCATCAGCCTGTCGGGCGCGTTTGCGAGCGGGCGACTACTTGCGCGCACGGGACCCCGTCCGCTCGTGCCGACCGGCATGGCGCTGGCGACCATGGGCATGGTCCTCTTCACTCGCGTGCCCGTAACCCCGGACTACTGGGGACACGTCTTGCCAGGTCTCCTCGTGACGGGACTCGGTCTGGGACTGATCTTTGCTCCGGCGATCGCGAGCGCGACCTCGGGGGTGAAGCCCGACGACGCGGGGGCGGCGTCGGCCACCGTCAACACCTTTCAGCAGATCGGCGGCTCCATCGGCACCGCACTGCTCAACACCATCGCGGTCACGGTAACTATGCGCGCCCTCCCTTCAGCGACTGACAACGAGTCCACGATCTCCCACGCCATCGTTCACGGCTACTCGGTGGCGTTTTGGTGGGCGGCGCTCTTCTTTGGCCTTGGGGCGATCATCTCACTGTTCATGCTCGAATCGGGTCCCACGCAGAGTTACGCGGGTCTCGAGGCCACGAACTAGATCAACGGCCAGGGGTACGGGGGCCAGTCGGCGCCCTCGTCGGGTTCGGGATACAGCGCGTTTTCGACGAGACCGTGGGCGCGTAACTGAGCCAGCGCGAGTTCACTCGGATTGAGCCACGTCGCCACGGCGCCCACCGCACCCTTGGCGAAGCGATCGATGCGCTCGAGCAAATGCGGCTCGACTTCCATGCCCGCGTACTCCCAGATGACCGTGCGCAGCTTGTCTTGTTCGTGAAAGCAGAGTCCGTTGTCGATGGCCCAGAGGCGAACGTTGTCGTAGATAACGTGGCCAGACTTGCGGTCGGCGTTGTTCGCGACGACGTCGAACGCCGCAAGGCGGGCGAACCAGTGGTGAAACTCGCTTCGCTCGCGCAGTGTGAAGTAGTGGTCTTCTTGATTGTCGTCCACCCACCACTGCAGCGAGCCTGGTCCGAAGGGCGCGTCATCGCGACCCACCGTGGTCGGAACGAGGTCCGTGCCGAGTTGGACGTCGAGTTCGTAGGCTGCGACCTCTCGGCGCCAGAGTCCGTCGGGAAAGTCCCACAGGGGACGTTCGCCCGCCTCCGACTTGTAGCAAGCGAGTCCGCTGATGTCGCCCAACGTCACGCTCACGAGCAGCGCGTGATTCGATGATCCAGTGACGCGACCCTCGACGGAGATCTCGCCGTGGGCCAAAAGCGCGCGCTGTTCGTCCCGCTCCACGGCTAGCGAATCGGGGCGCGGTGTCCGTTGGTGCGCGGACAGTCATGGCCCTGGGGATCTAAGGGCCCGCCGCACAAGGGGCAGAGCGGCCGTCCCGCTTCGACAAGGCGAGCGATGGCGATGGCGAGCCCTCCGGCCCACTCGCGCGTCAGTCGAACGGTGAGTGAGGAGTCCTCCTCGACCGACTCAATCGTGATGTCGATGGTCTTGGCGTCGTCGTCCACCGACACCGCAATATCGCCCGCGACAAAGTCGCTCTCGTACTCGGGCTCGAGGGCGAAGTCCTCGATGAGGTGTCCGGGTCGTCCGAGCTCGCTTAATACGTGGCCGATCCACTCGGCCAGAGCGGCGAGCTGTATTTTCTCGCACTTGACGATGACGAGGCGACGACCCTCGCGCACTTGGAAGAGAAAGAGGCGGTTGCCGACTTCGCCGAGCACGCCGACCATGACTTTGTCGGGATTGGCAAAGACGTAGTTCACGACGGTCTCAGCTCGGCCAAAGAACCGGTGTTGTTGACGCAGAGCACGATGGGCGTGCCCCCGCTGAAGGTGACCGCGCTGAGCGAACACGGCGAGATGACCGTTCGTTGAAACAGGTCGAGCGGGACGCCTTGGGCGTAGGTGATGGCAGACTTGATGGGATCGGCGTGGCTCACGACGATCACCGTGCGGTGCTTGTGGCGTGCCGCGATCGTACTCACCGCTTCCCATACGCGAGCCTGCATCTCGCTAAAGGACTCACCTCCGGGAAAGCGAAAGGTGCTGGGGGAGTGTTGAACCGCCGCCCACTCACGGCGTTTCGCCAAAGTTGCGAGACGCCTGCCGGTCCAGTCGCCGAAATCGCATTCGGTCAACCCCTTGTCCACGACGACTTTGAGTTTCAGCGCGGCGGCCAATGGTCCAGCGGTCTCTCGGGCGCGTTCGAGTGGTGAGGCGTAGATCGCCGCGGGCTTAGGAGCGAGGTCCTTCAGGCGTTCGGCCAAGGACGTGGCTTGTTCAAGCCCGCGCGGCGACAGGTGCAGGCCCGGGGCACGGCCAGGCAGGACTGAGCCGGTGGTTGCGGTGGTGCCGTGTCGCACAAAGAGGATGGTCGTCGGCGCGGAGTTCACGCTCAGCCCGCCGTGACGGGCAGCCGTCCCGGACCGGGGGCGGCCGACTCGGGCCAACGCTTGCGCGAGACGCGCGCCAGCTTGTGCAAGAGGGTGAGCGCACCAGGGTCATCGTCACCGGGACGCGTCTCGATGAGACCCTGGTCCTTCATTGCGCTCATCAGTTCACGCCCGAGATCGGTGCGCACGATTACGAGCGTCCAGTCGCCGAACGCGCCGATGCCGCCTGTGGAAAGATCTGCGTGCTCGGCCGCGAAGTCGGGGCAGTGCGTGCAACCCTCGCGGGTGTAGGCGTGGGCCTCCTTGAGGGGTATCTCGTAGTAGCCGCCGTCCTTGGTCCAGAGTTGGAAGACGCCCTTGATGTTCATCTTGACGATGTCGGCCCGGCGGATGTTGTACTTGGCTTCGAAGAGCTCTTCGAAGATCGCGTCGTCAAAGGTCTTGGAGCACAAGAGTCCCACCGTGAGGCTCAGGCGACGCGCGACCTTGCCGGCCTTTCGGGCCTGCATCGCTCCGGGGGCCGAGGCCATGCATCCCATGCCGACTACCGCGATGCGTTCCGCGCCGCCTTCGACGGCCTCGTCGTAGGCGAGCAAGTTGGCGCAGTACGTGTAGCGGGACTTCGCCGTGTCGATGATGTCGTCTTTGGTCCGAGCGACCACCGGCTTGGCCCGCCAGGTGGACCCGTCTCCCTCCAGGCCGCTCACGAGGGCCGCGTCGATGATGTCGTGTTCGAGGGCGTAGAGAAGAAGTGCGGTGACGAACCCACCGTCTTGGCCGTTCTCGACGAGCGACTCGTCCGTCGCGCGAGCGAGCAACACGTCGCCTATTCCCCACACCTCGTCGTCGGTGCGCTCGCGCGCGAAGCGGTGCAGGTCGATCTCGCTCTCCCAGTTGCGAAAGCGCGGACACGCCCTCGTGCACATAGTGCAGCCCTTTTGGCCGTGCGTGCAGTCATCGGGACCGCCATCCAGATCGAGGTGAAAGGGTTTGTAGACGCCGTTATCGGCCTCGTAGTCGAGGACGGGATGAGGGCACGCGATCACGCACGCCGCGCACCCCGTGCAGAGTCCCGAGGTGACGACTTCACGAAAAAGCTCTTTCCACTGCGGTTTCTCAACGGCCACAAGGCAACCCTAGTAAGTCCATTCGTCTACCTCGCCCCCGATAGATTCGCTCCGTGCCTGAAATCCTGGAAGTCGAGTCGTATCGGCAACTCGCCGAGCGAGTCGTGGGCGCGACGGTGAAACGAGGGTGGGCGGACGCGCTGTTGGCCAAGAAACTCGCCTCGCCCTCGGCTTGGGCGCGCACCGTGAAGGGTCTTCGTATTACTGGCACGAGTCGCCGCGGCAAGTTGCTTCTGTTGGAAACGAGCGGTCCGACGTTGGGCGTGCGCTTTGGCATGACTGGCGTGTTGCTGTTGGACGGCGACGCCGGCGTAGAGGGCCTGTTCTATGGACCGCACCTGTTCGACGCGAAATGGTTGCGCGGGGGTCTGGAGTTCGAGGATGGCCGCAAGCTCGTGGTTCACGACCCGAGACGCTTGGCGCGCTTCGAGATCAACCCCGACCTCGATGAGTTAGGACCCGACGCCTTGACGCTCACGAGGCGCCAGTTCAATGAGATGATCGCGGTGACGCGTGGAGAAGGTCCTGCCATCAAGGCGAGGTTGTTGGATCAGTCCAAGGTCGCGGGCGTGGGCAACCTCCTGGGAGATGAGATTCTCTATCGCGCGGGAATCGACCCAAGGACGCCGAGTGGGACGTTGAGCGCCGACGAGCGCGATCGCCTCTATCGCGCGTTTCGACAGACGATGAAATCCCTCACGGGTCGTGGCGGGTCGCACATGGGTGACCACATGGACGCACGGTTTCGGGGTGGACTGTGCGCCAAAGACGGCGGCGCCATGCTGATCGACACCATCGGCGGGCGCACGACCTACTGGTGCTCGGTTCACCAGCGCTAGAGCGAACGAGCCTCAGGCCGACAGGGCCGTGAGAACCTTGAGCGCGTGCCCATCAGCGTGCACCCCATAGAAGGCGCGTTCGATCTTGCCCGTCGGTCCGATGACGAAGGTCGATCGGATCACGCCCATGACCTTCTTTCCGTACATCATCTTCTCGCCAAACGCTCCGTACTTTTCCATGATCTTCTTGTCGGGATCGCTGAGCAGGGTGAAGTTCAACCCGTACTTCGCACGAAATGCCTGGTGCTTTTGCGCGTCGTCGGGTGAAACTCCGATCACGTTGACCTTAAGTGAGCGAAATGCGGCGAGCTCATCGTTGAACTGGCAGGCTTCCTTCGTGCAGCCCGGCGTGTCGTCGGCTGGATAGAAGTAGAGGACGACCCGCTGTCCGGCGAAGTCTTTGAGGGCGACTTTCTCGCCGTTCTGGTCCTTCAGGGTGAATGCGGGGGCGCGATCGCCTTCCGAGAGACGGGTCATGAACTCTCCTTGCGTGAACTTGGTGGACTTCACGTAGGATAGAAGGGAGCTCGAAGATATGAGCTGGGGCCCACTTCGCACGCATGACGGTTACGGGTCCAACCGAGAAACGACATACGTGAGTAGTGAAACAGCCGAGTCGCTGGCGCTTGCCGGTGACTCTTATATAACCAATCAGACCTTCGAAGGTCTTGGGGTCTCGCCAGAGTTGGTCGCGGTCTTGAACGCTCAAGGCATTACGACCGCCTTTCCGATTCAAGCCATGACGATCGCTGACGCGCTCGCGGGCCGCGACGTCTGCGGCAAAGCCAAGACCGGATCGGGCAAGACCCTGGGCTTCGGGCTGCCGATGCTTCAACGCATCGCTTCGGACGGTGCACCCGCTTCGTCACCCTCGCGACCCGCTCGTCCTCGCGGACTCGTACTTCTGCCCACCCGAGAGCTCGCGGTCCAGGTCTACGAAGTCCTCAAGCCACTCGGTGAAGCGCTCGGTCTTCGCGTATCCGCTGTGTACGGCGGCGCCGACATCGAGCGACAGATCAAGACGTTGGCCAAGGGTAGTGACGTCGTCATCGCCACCCCCGGTCGACTCATCGACCTCGGCGACCGCGGCGAGGTGAATGTGGAGAACCTCGACGTGCTCGTCCTCGACGAAGCAGACCGCATGGCCGACATGGGCTTCATGCCTCAGGTTGAGTGGGTGCTGCGCCGCATCGCCGACAAGCCCCACCAGACGTTGCTCTTCTCGGCGACCCTCGACGGCGCCATCGATCGCTTGGTCTCGCGCTATCTGCGCGATCCGGTCTTCCACGAGGTCGCCAGCGACACCCAAACCGTCTCTCTCATGGTGCACCACTTCTTGCAGGTGCACCAGATGGATCGCATCAAGGTCGTCGCGACGATCTGCCGCTCGTTCGACAAGACGATCATCTTCTGTCGCACCAAGCGCGGAGCCGATCGACTCGTCGAGCAGCTGCACAAAGAAGGCGTTGACGCCGCCGCGATCCACGGCGACCTTCGCCAGGCTCAGCGTGAGCGCGCGCTGGCTGACTTTCAGGGCGGGAAGCTGCGCGTCCTGGTCGCCACCGACGTAGCGGCGCGCGGACTGCACATCGACAGCGTCGACTGTGTGATGCACTTCGATCCTCCCGAAGACCAGAAGGCCTACCTGCACCGCTCCGGACGCACCGCCCGGGCCGGCTCCACGGGCGTGGTGGTCTCCCTCTTGCTCTGGAATCAGGTCATCGAAGCCGAGGTGATTATGCGCCGACTGAACCTGCGCCGCCCGATCATTGAGGTGTTTTCGAACGACCCCCGCCTGAGCGATCTCGCAAATTGGGACCCGACGATGCAAGACTCTGTGTCGTGAGCGACAAGCTGCCTATCTTCAAGTTCGAGCCATGGCTGACCCGTGCCCTGGTGGTCGTGGCTCATCCTGATGACGTGGACTTTGGCACGGCGGGCACCATTGCCTACCTGACGAACCGCGGTGTGGACGTGGCCTACTGCCTGGTGACCTCGGGCGACGCGGGCGGGGACGACTCGACCGACACACGCGAAGAGCGTATGGCGGTACGAGAAGCCGAGCAGACCTCTGCGGCCAAAGAAGTGGGCGTGACGAACTTGACGTTCCTGCATTGGCCCGATGGTCGCGTCGAGACGACCATGGCGCTGCGCCGCGAGATCGCACGCGTGATCCGCTTGCATCGCCCCCAACTCGTTATTACTCAGAACCCCGAGCGCAACTACGAGCGCATCTTCTCGAGTCACCCCGACCACATGGCCACCGGCGAAGCGACGCTGCGCGCGGTCTATCCCGACGCTCGGAACCCGCACGCGTTTCCCGAACTCATTCGCGAAGGCTTCGAGCCCCACACCGTCTCACAGGTGTGGATCGGCGGTGCGCCGCCCACCATGGTCGTCGACATCACCAAGACCTTCGATCAGAAGTTCGACGCGCTCGCCAAGCACGTCAGTCAGATCGGCGGACGCAAGGGTCTGAAGAAGATGTTGCGCAGTTGGTCCGCGGCGACCGCCGAGAATGCGGGCATGAAAGAGGGCCGTCTCGCCGAGGGCTTTCGCGTCGTCATCACTGGCTAGAACAGTTCGCCCTGCCGTCGTAGGGTGAAGAAATGGCGAACGCTGTGACACCGGATTCGTCACGCACGCCAATCGGTCTTCGCCGTCCGTGGGGCGGCGCTCGCGATGTCTTTCGGGGCGTCACGCGCGCGAACTACGCGGGCCAGATTCTCGCCGGAGTCACCTTGGTCGCGATCGCGATCCCCGAACAGCTCGCGACATCCCAGTTAGCCGGCGTGCCGGCCTTTCTCGCATTGATCGCCTTCATTACGGCCACCCTCGTCTTTGTCCTGGTGGGCTCCAATCCCATCGTCTCGGTGGGCGCGGACTCGACCATTGCGCCGCTTTTTGCGGTGGTGCTCATCCGCTTGGCACCCGTCTCATCAACCCTCTACCTCGAACTCGTTGCCGTGACCGCGGTGGTGACTGGACTCGCCGTCATGGCAGTCGGCCTACTCAAGTTGGGCTGGATCGCAGACTTTCTCTCATTGCCGATCGTGACGGGTTTTCTCTTCGGCATCGGCGTGATCATTGTCGTGCACCAACTGCCGAGCGCTCTAGGCATTGTCCACGGCGGCACGACGATTGTCCAACGAGTGGACTGGATCATTCACCATCTCTCCGCGGCAAGTGGCTGGTCGATCGCACTCGCGGCCGGCACTCTGGCCGTGATGCTGATCGGTGACAAGATCGACGCCCGCTTGCCGTGGGCCCTCGGCGGGATTGTGCTGGCGACCATCCTGTGCGCGACCCTCTCGTTGGAGAGCCACGGGGTCAGCGAGTTGGGCACGGTCATCGTGGGTCTACCCTCGTGGCGTCTGCGCTGGCTCACCTCAGGTCAGTGGGGACTGGTGCTGACGACCTCGGTAACCCTCGTGATCGTCATCCTCTCCCAGACCGCGGCGACGACGAGAACCGCGGCGGACGAGCTCGGCATTGAAGCCAATATCAGTCGCGACTTCGTGGGCGTGGGTTTGGCCAACGTGGCCGCGGGCCTGGTGGGAGCGTTCCCGGTGGACGCCTCACCCGCGCGCACGACGGTCTCGCGTCTGGCCGGAGGGTCGACCAAGGTCGTGGGCTTGACCGCGGCGTTGATCGCTATCGCGCTCTCGCCACTGGCCAGTTACGCCCACATGATTCCCTTGGCTGCCCTGGCGGGAGTACTCATGTTCATCGCCTCGCGACTGATGAAAGTCGCTCTGTTGAAAGAGATCTGGCGCGCGAATCGTATTGAGTTCCTCTTTGCTGCGGTCTCAGCGCTGGGGGTGATCTTCATCGGCGTGGAACAAGGGATCGCGATCGCGGTGGGCCTCGCTGTGCTCGACCAGACGTGGCGCTCTGCGCGGCCCCACATGGTGGTGCTGGGTCGCCACGAGGGCACCACCAGCTGGGAGCCGATGGGGAGCCCCGACGTGTCGATGGTCAACCACACCCTCGTCGTCATCTTCGACAACGACCTCTTCTTTGCCAACGCTGGAGTCTTTCGTCGCGACGTCCATCAGTTGCTCGAGACGTACCCCGAGTCGCGCCACCTCGTGCTCGACGCGGTGGCGATGGCCGAAATCGACTTCACCGGCATGACCATTCTCTCTCAGGTCGTTCACGACCTCGACGAAGACCAGATGACGATCTCCTTCGCGAGAGTGAACCAGGGAGTGAAGAAGTCCTTGTCGACGTCGTTCGATCCGCTGATCCGCGCGATCCCCATGTACGACAGCGTGGACGAGGCCGTCGTCGCGGCGGGTACATAATCAAACGTTTGGTGACTAACGAGGCGAAGGCGTTAGCTGGCCGCGAGTTGGCGCAGCACATAGTTCAAGACGCCGCCGTGGCGGAAATACTCGGCCTCGGTAGGGGTGTCAATGCGCAGGCGCGCGTCGAAACTGAACGTCTCACCGCTGTCGCGCGTCACGTGCACCGTGACCTGGGGAACGGTCTCTCCGCGATTGAGGGGCTCGAGGCCGGTGATCGAGATCACCTCGGTCCCGTCGAGGCCGTACGTCTCGGCGCTCTCGCCGGGAAGGAACTGCAGAGGTGCCACACCCATGCCCACGAGGTTGGAGCGGTGAATGCGCTCGTAGCTCTCGACGAGCACTGCGCGCACGCCCAGCAGCTTGGTGCCCTTGGCCGCCCAGTCGCGACTCGAGCCCGTGCCGTACTCCTTGCCCGCGATGATCACCAGTGGCGTGCCCTCCTCGGCGTAGGCCATCGCGGCGTCGAAGATGGACATTGGGGTGTTCTCGGGCAGCTTCACCGTGACACCGCCCTCGGTGCCCGGGGCCATCAGGTTGCGGATGCGGATGTTGGCGAACGTGCCGCGCACCATGACCTGATAGTTGCCCCGCCTCGTCCCGTAACTGTTGAAGTCCGAGGGATCGACGCCGGCGTCAACGAGGTACTTGCCCGCGGGGCTGCTCGCGCGGATGTTGCCGGCCGGTGAGATGTGGTCGGTCGTGACCGAGTCGCCGAGGCGTGCCAGCACGCGGGCACCCGTCACGTCGCTCACGACACCCGGCTCCATCGTGAGGCCGTCAAAGAACGGCGGGAGTTTCACGTAGGTCGACTTCTGCTCCCAGTTGTAGGTAAGTTCCTGGGTCGTGGGCACCGCACGCCAGCGCTCGTCGCCGTTGAAGATCCCCGAGTAACGCTCGGCGAACATCTCGGGCGTAATCGAGGCCCGCACCGCAGCCGCCACGTCGGCGTCGCTTGGCCACAGGTCGGCGAGGTATACCGCGTCGCCCGCTGCGTCGGTGCCGAGTGGCTCACTCGAGAGGTCAATGTCGATAGTGCCCGCCAGGGCGTAGGCCACCACCAACGGAGGGCTAGCGAGGAAGTTCTGCTTGACGTCGGGGTGGATGCGGCCCTCGAAGTTGCGGTTACCCGAGAGCACCGAGACCACCGAGAGGTCGTGCTCGTTGACCGCGTCCGTGACGCCATCGAGCAGGGGCCCGGTGTTGCCGATGCACGTCGTGCACCCATATCCGGCCAGGTAGAAACCCAGTTCATCGAGCGACTCGAGCAGGTGAGCGCGCTCTAAGTAGTCGGTCACCACCCGGCTGCCCGGAGCGAGCGACGTCTTCACCCAGGGCTTGGTCGTCAGACCTCGGGCCACCGCGGCCTGTGCCACGAGGCCTGCGGCGACAAGCACCGAGGGATTCGAGGTGTTGGTGCACGAAGTGATGGCTGCGACGACCACGTCGCCATCGCGCAGGTGCTCGGCCGCGTCGAGCCCGCGAACCTCCAAGGGCTCTCGACCGAGGGCCTCGCGGAACGCGCCGCGCGCCCCCGAAAGAGAGACGCGGTCCTGGGGACGCTTGGGTCCCGCCAGGCTGGGCTCGACGGTAGCGAGGTCGAGCTCGACGTACTCGGAGTACACCGGCTCGGGGGCGTGCTCATGGTGAAAGACACCCTGGGCCCTGGCGTACGCCTCGACCAGCGCGAGGTGCTCGGCAGTGCGACCGGTGAAGGCGAGGTAGTCCAGGGTGACCTGGTCGATCGGAAAGATCGTGCACGTAGCCCCGTACTCGGGCGACATGTTGCCAATGGTGGCACGTGTCTCGAGCGAGAGAGCCTTCACACCCGGTCCGTAGGCTTCGACGAACTTGCCGACTACGCCCTGGCGGCGCAGGAGCTGGGTGATCGTCAGTACCACGTCAGTAGCGGTCACGCCTTCACGGGGAGCACCCACGATGCGCAGTCCCACCACCGGCGGGATCAGCATCGACGACGGCTGGCCCAGCATGTTGGCTTCGGCCTCGATGCCACCCACGCCCCAGCCCAACACGCCGAGCCCGTTCACCATGGTGGTGTGCGAGTCGGTGCCCACGAGCGTGTCGAAGTACGCCACTCCCTCGAGGTCGAAGACGACCTTGGCCAAGTTCTCGAGGTTCACTTGGTGGCAGATCCCCATTCCCGGAGGAACCACCCGAAACTGCTCGAAGGAGTTCTGTGCCCATTTGAGGAACGTGTAGCGCTCGGCATTGCGCTGGTACTCGATCTGAACGTTCTCGTCGTAGCTGTTGGCCGTGCCATTTCGCTCGACGATGACCGAGTGGTCGATCACCAGCTCCACCGGCACCAGAGGATTGATCTTCTTCGCGTCGCTGCCCAGGGACACGATGGCGTCTCTCATCGCGGCGAGGTCGACGACCGCCGGTACGCCCGTGAGGTCCTGCATCAGCACGCGTGCCGGAGTAAAGGCAATCTCGCGGGCGTCGTCACCCGCCGCCTCGCCGTGCGCCGAAGGCGTCTCGGCCCAGCGCGCGAGCGCTTCGATATCGGCTGCGCTGACCTTGATGCCGTCTTCGTTGCGCAACAGATTCTCTAAGAGGACCTTGATGGAAAATGGCAGTCGCTCGACGCCGAAGGGGGCCAGCTTTTCGCTCTGTAGTGAGTAAAACGCGAGCGAGCGACCCGAGACATCGAGGGTGCTCTTGGAATCGAACGAGTTGAGGGAGGTCATAGACCCATTCTGCCGCGTTTTTGCCACGGCCGATCTTGGGCTCCTGCTGGACGACCGCGCGGCGAGTGCGAGACTGTAGAGGTGCCGTCCACTTACAAAACACTGCTCTTGCGAGTGCAGAGCGCCTTCGACGCCGTAGAGGCAGGGGCCGATCCGGCGCTGCGGATTTCGGATCGCTCGGACTATCAGGCCAACGGCGTGATGGCACTCGCCAAGCGTCTCGGACGCCCTCCGCGTGAGGTCGCCGAGGAGGTTGTCGCGGCTCTTGACCTCGAGCGCCTCGGGAGCGTGGAGATTGCGGGACCGGGGTTCTTGAATATCACGCTGGCAACCGAGTTCCTGGACGATCAGTTACACGCACTCGGCCCCGACGAGCGCCTGGGCGTGGCGAACGTGCACGAACGTCGTGTCGTGATCGATTACTCAGCGCCCAACGTCGCCAAGGAGATGCACGTCGGGCACCTGCGTTCGACGGTGATCGGCGACGCGCTGGCGCGGATGTACCGCTTCGCCGGTCACCACGTGCTGGCGCGAAACCACGTGGGCGATTGGGGTACACCCTTTGGCATGTTGATCGAGCACTTGCTCGACATCGGCGAGGACCAGGCGCTGGCCACGCTGTCGATCGGCGACCTCGACAACTTCTACAAAGAGGCCCGCACCAAGTTCAATGAGGACGACGCCTTCAAGGGCCGCAGCCGCAGCCGGGTCGTCGCCCTTCAGAGCGGAGATCCCGAGACCCTGCGGCTCTGGCACGTTCTCGTGAATGAGTCAACCGCGCACTTCAGCGAGGTGTACTCCAAGCTCGACGTGACCCTCACCCCCGACGACGTGGTTGGTGAGTCGTACTACAACGAACAGCTCGAGAGCGTCGTACGGGACCTGGACGCGATGGGACTTCTCGTCGAGAGCGAAGGCGCGCTCTGCGTCTTTCCGCCGGGCTTTCAAAATCGAGAGGGTGAGCCGCTGCCGCTCATCGTTCGAAAGAGCGACGATGGGTTCGGGTACGCCGCGACGGATCTGGCGGCGGTGCGCGATCGGGTCGATCATCTGCACGTCGACGAGATGATCTATGTCGTAGGCGCCCCGCAGGTGCAGCACCTCGAGATGGTCTGGGCGGTCGCGCGCATGGCGGGCTGGCTGCCCGAGCGCGTGCGCTGTGAGCAGGCGGTCTTTGGCAACGTGCTCGGGCCTGATCACAAGATGTTCAAGTCGCGCTCGGGAGAGAACGTGAAGTTGATATCGCTCATCGATGAGGCGGTCGAACGGGCGTTCATGACCCTCGATGACCGCGGCACCGACCTGGACGGCGATGAGAAGTATCTCCTGGCTCAGCAGATCGCGCGCGCGGCGATCAAGTACGCCGACCTCTCGAGCGAGCGGCAACACGACTATGTTTTCGATCTCGATCGCATGGTCGCCTTCGAGGGCGACACCGGACCCTATCTGCAGTACGCCCACGCCAGAGTCCGGTCGATCTTTCGTCGCTCGGGAAACGATGCCGCGCCGGGAGCGCACTTCGCACTCACCGACCCAGCCGAGCGCGATCTCGCTCTCGGACTGCTCGCCTTTCCCGAGGCGTTCGAAGGATCGCTCGCCACCTTGCAGCCGCACCGGCTCTGCACCTATCTCTTTGACCTCGCCCAGCGCTTCACCACCTTCTACGACCGCTGTCCGGTGCTCTCCTCGGAAGGGGCCCTGCGCAACGAGCGCCTCGCGCTGTGTGATCTCACGGGGCGCACGCTGCGTCTGGGTTTGGGCGTGCTCGGTATCGAAGCGCCCGAACAAATGTAGGGACGGAGCTCACTCACTAGAGTCGGTTCTGCGGCGCGACGCCGCTCTTTTCGTAGGGGGAACGATGGAAGTACGAGCCGCAATCGTCAGCGAGCTGCATGGACCGTGGCATGTCGAGACGATCGACATCGACGAGCCCCACGCATCCGAAGTCAAGGTCAAGATGAGCTTCGCCGGCATGTGCCACTCGGATGAGCATCTGCGCAGCGGCGACATGGTGCCTGGCGAAGACCTCGTGCGACTCCTGACGGGCCACGACTCGATGTTTCCCGTTATTGGGGGTCACGAAGGTTCGGGTGTGGTCGAATCGGTGGGTGACAACGTCACCACGCTGAGTCCCGGTGACCATGTCGCGGTCTCTTTCGTTCCGAGTTGTGGGCGCTGTGAGTACTGCGCCTCGGGACGCCAATATCTCTGTGACCTCGGTGCCTCCACGTTGATGGGTCCGATGATCTCGGATGGTACCTGGCGCCATCACTGGGGCGACCTTGATCTGAATCGCATGTGTCAGCTCGGCACGTTCGCCGACTACATCGTGGTCAACGAGGCGTCGCTCATTCGCATCGAGCCGTGGTACGACCTGCGCGCGGCGGCTCTCATCTCGTGCGGCCTCTCGACAGGGTTTGGCTCGGCCGTCAACCGTGGTGGCGTAAAGCCCGGCGACACCGTGGCCGTGATCGGTTGCGGGGGAGTTGGATCGGGGGCGATTCAAGGAGCGGTGCACGCGGGTGCGCGGGCGGTCATCGCAATCGACACCAATCAATCCAAGGTCGACCGGGCCCTGAAGATTGGCGCGACCCACGGTTGCGCGACCGCGTTGGACGCGGCCTTCAACATTTTGCCGGAATTGACGATGGGCAAGAACTGCGATGTCGTGGTCATTACGGTTGGAGTCCTCACGGGTGACTTGATCGAGCAGGCTCGCTCCATTACGGCCAAGGGCGGTGTGGTCGTCGCCACCTCCATTGCGCCGATGGACCAAACGACGGTTGACCTCAACCTCTTCATGTTCGCCATGCAGAACCAGGAACTGCGCGGAACGATCTTTGGCTCCGAGAGTCCTCGGATCCAGATACCTCGACTGCTACGTCTCCACCACGAGGGCAAGCTCCACGTGGACGACCTCATCACTAAGGAGTACACGCTCGATGAGGTGCAAGAGGGATACGACGATCTCGAGTCGGGCAAGAACATCCGAGGCGTCGTCCGCTTCTAGTTCTCTGAGACGATGACGTGGTGAAGCCCCTCGTTGTTCCTACTCTCACGGGACGCTACGTGCGCCTCGAACCACTATCGGTGGGCCACGTCGACGCTCTCGTGGAGGCCGCAAACGAGGATCGCGCGTCCTACGGATATACCGCGGTACTCGCGAGTCACGACGACGCTGCCTCGTACGTCGAGTGGATGGCCTCGATGTGGGAGTCGGGTGAGGTCGTCCCCTTCGTGCAGGTCGACGTCGCGCGAGACCGTGTGGTGGGAACCACGAGGTATCTCTCCATTCGTCGCAGCGATGAGTTGTCAGTGCCCTACGCCGTTGAGATCGGCGGGACGTGGCTCAGCGCCTCGGCGCAACGAACGGCCATCAACACCGACGCCAAGTTTCTCTTGCTCGACTACGCGTTTACGACTTGGAACGTGAGCCGGGTGGATCTGAAGACGGACGCGAGGAACGAGCGATCGCGCGCGGCCATCGAACGGATCGGAGCAACGCTCGAGGGAGTGTTGCGTCACTGGCAGCCTTCCCAGGTGCCCGGCGAAGAGGGGCTCTTCCGCGACTCGGCGATGTATTCGATCACCGACGACGAGTGGCCCGTTGTTCGTGAAGGCTTGTTGGTGATGATGGACGAACGGCCCAACTAAGTCTCGGACACCCCGGGCAGGCCGAGGATCTCGCGAAGGCCGAGCGTCGATTTTGTGATGTTCGGCGTGAGTGAGCGCAGGGATCTCTCTCGCAGCGCGCCGCGCAGAACGCCACTGCCGTAGGCGAGGTCGTCGGCAATCGCGAACGGCACGTCGGTGGGGTGAAATCGATCGCGTCGCCAACGCCACGCCGAACCGAGCACAAACAACCCGAGCGCCCGCACTCGCCAGCGAGGGTGCAGTGCGATCAGCAGCACCACGACGCCGAAGGTTCGCACGACCGCCCTCGCCAGTGGTCCGCCCGCGCGCACCATGTTGCGAGTCACGACCTCGTCGGCTGTCGCCGTGGGATTCTCCTCGTCGTGGAAGATCGAGCCCATCGCGTGACGGCGCG
>JBEKYI010000011.1:0-28423 GCA_049511155.1 Acidimicrobiales bacterium | reverse complement strand
ATTCTCGATTTCCGGCGAACCCTGAAGTAGTCAGTCGAGGTAGGGGACCTTCAGGGATGTCCCCGATGGTCCGACCGAAACCTGTCGCCTACCTTCATCGCGAGAGGTTCGATCAGCCATGGTCGCGAGTTGACACGGGGATCCCGCACATGTATCGTAAGTATGATACTGAGTATACAACTGGCTATGTAGGAGTGATGATGAGTGTGCGACACGCGTTGCTGGCGCTGCTGAGCGAGGGTCCAAAGTACGGGCTTCAACTACGCCAAGAGTTCGAAGAGCGCACGGGCGAAGTGTGGCCGCTCAACGTGGGTCAGGTCTATACGACTCTCCAGCGTTTGGAGCGCGACGGGTTGGTGGAGTCCGATGACTCGGACGACGAGGGACCTCAGAAGGGTTTTCTCATTACCCCGGAGGGAAGAGCCGAACTGGATGAGTGGCTGCGAACTCCGCCCGATCTCAGTTCTCCTCCGCGCGACGAGTTGGTCATGAAGGTCTTGATCGCCGTGCGTTTGCCGGGGGTGAACGTGACCGAGGTCATACAGAGCCACCGGCGCTACCTCGTCCAACTCATGCAGCAGTGGACGCACTTGAAGGAAGACGAGGCTCGCTTCGATCTGTCGTTTGCGCTCGTGGTGGACGCCGAACTCTTTCGACTCGACTCAGTCGTGCGGTGGCTCGACACGGCCGAAGGCCGCTTGAAGCGCGCGAGCGTTGAGCCAGCTGCATCCGAGGGGCTGCCGATGCCCCTCACGAGAAGGAAGGCGGACATCCGACCATGAGCTATCTCGAACTACGAGGAGTGTCGAAGACCTATGGGCAGGAGCCGAACGAGGTTCACGCTCTCAGTGACATCAATCTGTCCGTCGACGCCGGCTCGCTGGTGGCGGTGATGGGTGCGAGCGGATCGGGCAAGAGCACGTTGCTCACGATCGCCGGCAGCTTGGAGGCGCCGACGCTGGGCGATGTTCTGCTTGACGGAGCCGTCCTGTCCAAGATGTCGCGCGACGATCAGGCGCGCATGAGGCGGCGCTCGATTGGCTACGTCTTCCAGGACTACAACTTGTTGGCGGGGCTCAGTGCCGTGGAAAACGTGTCGCTGCCCCTCGAGCTGGACGGTCTCTCGGCGAAGAAGGCGCGCGTCGCCGGCATGAGTGCGTTGGAAGAACTTGGTCTGGCCGATCGTGCCGCGCACTATCCCGACGAGCTCTCGGGTGGGGAGCGCCAACGAGTGTCGATCGCCCGTGCAGTGGTGGGGGAGCGACACCTTCTGCTGGCCGACGAGCCATCAGGAGCTCTGGATTCGACCAACGCCGAAGCGGTCATGCGGCTAATTCTCACGGCGTGTCGTCGTGGGGTCGCGGCGGTCGTGGTCACCCACGACGCGCAACTCGCGTCATGGGCCGATCGGGTGGTATTCCTGCGCGACGGTCACGTGGTCGATCAAACGCTGCCCACGGCCGGTCCCGAATCGATTCTCGAGTCCACGCCACGGCCATGACGATCGACGTCGAGTTGCGCACAGGATCAGGTGGAGCGCGGTCCCGGCACGGTGGCGTACCAGCACGGCGGGCGATGACTCGATGGGCCTGGCGGTTGTTTCGACGAGAGTGGCGCCAGCAACTGTTGATTCTGGCACTCGTGATCGTGGCGACCGCGGGCACGATTTTGGGCGCCGCGGTCTCGACGAACTCGACACAGGTCGCCAACTTTGGCTTTGGCAGCGCCCAGAATCTTGCGTTCTTTCAAACGCCCAGTGCGAACGCCAAAGGCGGCGATGCGACGATCAACCACGACGTCGCGCAGCTGGAGCACCTCTATCCGCGCAGCGACGTCATCGAAAACCAGACGCTCAGCATTCCCGGTTCGATCAACACGTACGATCTGCGCGCCGAAGACCATTCGGGTGTGTATCTGCGTCCAATGTTGTCGTTGTTGAGCGGCCACTATCCCACCGACGCGCACGAGGTGGCCCTCACCGCAGGAGTCGCCTCGTGGCTCTGCGCGAGACTTGGCGACCGCGTGTCCATCGACGGCGTTACGCGACGGGGCGTCGGACTCGTCGTCAACCCTCAGAGTCTCTTGGACGAGTTCGCGCTCGTGGTGCCCGGTCAGGTGACTTCGCCGAGCGACATCACGGTCCTCTTCGATGGCCGGCCACCCAGCGCGAAGTCGCACCTCAGCGCCTACGTTCAGAACGTCGACTCGATTCCCTCGAACGGTTTCAATCCTGAGACCATCACGATCGCGGCGCTGGTCCTCGGCATGACGCTCCTCGCATTGGTCTCGATCGGGGGATTTACCGTGCTCGCCCAGCGGCGGTTGCGTTCGATCGGCATGATCGAGTCCTTAGGCGCGATGGACCGTCACGTGCGATACGTCGTACGCGCCAACGGTCTCGTCGTGGGCGTCGTGGGCTCGATCGTGGGCGTGGTGCTCGGATTTCTTCTGTGGTTCGCCTACCGGCCTCACCTTGAACAGAGTTCACATCACGACATCGGGCTGTTGGCCATTCCGTGGCTGGTGGTGGCGCTCGCCGTGATTCTCGGCATCGCCGCCACGTTTTTTGCGGCATCCCGCCCGGCTCGGCTCATCACCAAGGTTCCGATCGTCTCCGCCCTCTCGGGGCGTCCCGCGCCGCCGCGCCAAATTCGCCGTAGTGCCATACCGGGTGTGGCTTTCTTTGTCGGCGCTTTCCTTCTCCTGGGCTACGCCGGGGCGGGCAGCGGTTCGCAACCCCACACCCCGGAACTTGTCTTCGGCCTCGTGGCGCTGATTCCGGGCATCATCTTGCTGTCGCCGTTCTTTCTGACGCTGTGCGCGCGCGTGGGGCGTCGTGCCCCGGTGGCCATCCGCCTCGCGCTGAGAGATCTCTCGCGCTACCGGGCGCGTTCTGGCTCGGCTCTATCGGCCATCAGCGTGGGAATTCTGATTGCCGTGGTTATCTCGTTAGTGTCGGCCGCTCGCTTTTCCAACGTCCTGGACTACGCCGGGCCCAACATGACGTCCAGCCAACTCAACGTGTACACCCCCAACGGTCCGTATGGTCCGAGTGGTCCGGGGACCAACGCGCCCAGTGCAGTGAGTTCAGACACGATCGCGTCGATGCAGCGTTCGGCCGACTCGATCGCCTCATCGCTGTCGAGTCACAAGGTCCTCGAACTCGAAACGACGGCCTGTCCGGCCTGACCAAGATGCAGCTCACCACCCAGAACAAGGTGGGACCCTCCAATGACGTGTGCAAGGTCCGCAATGGTTGCTACGCGAATCCCGTTATCCAATACGTCAGCGCCTTGCCGTCGGGAACGTCCGTGCCCAATACGGTGATCACCGAATACGCCGTTCACAAGTTTCACTTGAAGCCGATCGTCGCAGGTTGGATGATTCAGGCGCCGGCGCCTCTCAGCGCGTCCCAGATCACCGGTGCGCGCCTGAGCGCGTCCGTAGCGAACTTGAGTGTCGAGAGTAAGAACAGTCTTCCCTCGTCGAGCGAGGTTATCGATTGGGCGACGTTATTTGGGGTGGTACTCGCCCTGGGCGTGCTCGCGATGTCCGTGGGGCTCATTCGAAGTGAGACCGCCAGCGACGATCGGATCCTGACAGCGACGGGGGCGAGTTCGCGCACACGTCGGGCGCTCAGCGCGACCACCGCCGGAGCGCTGGGACTCCTGGGTGCGGTGCTTGGAACTATGGCCGCCTACATCGGAGTGGCCGGGTGGATTCGAACGAACACGCTCAATGGTGGTCTCGCCGCTCTGAGTGCGGTGCCCGCAAGGAACCTCTTGATCATCCTCGTGGGCATGCCCCTGGTGGCCGCTCTGGGAGGATGGATATTTGCCGGTCATCAGCCATCCTCGCTCTCGCGCCAACCGATTGAGTAAGCGAGTGGTCACCATCGACCAACATGTGCGCCGTGTATACGCTGACGTACTCCTAGTCGAGGGCTGGTTGGATGTCGATCCGCGTGACCGCGAGGTACGCGACCAACACGAAGACTGCGCCAAAGAACACTAGGGCGGTCTGGCCGTCGCCGAAGTTGATGCCGCTGAGCGCCTGAGACTTGGAAATGTAGTCCGCGTAGGACGCCCCGAGCGGACGAGTGAGCACGTAGGCCGCCCAAAAACCGGCGATGCGGTTGAACCCGAGATACCCGGTCGCTACCGCAGGGACCAAGATGAGCGCACTGAAGAGGATGCCCGAGGCCAGATAGCCCAGGTGCAGTGACGAGGCGGTGTAGTCACCCAGGGCGGTGCCGAGGGCGAAGGTCGCAAAGACCGTCGCCCAGTAGAAGGCTTCGCGGCGTTGGGTCACGATGCTGTGAATTGAGAGTGTTCCCTCGCTGCGTTGCCAGAAGACGAAGACGAGGGCCAAGACGACGGCCCACAGGAGCGTGGTGCCGATGTAGGGAATGCCGACGTCGAGGTGCAGAAAGTCCGAGACCCCGGTGCCAAAGATAGCGATGGCGAAGGCGAGGAACCAGTAGCTGAAGGCTTGGTAGCGGCGGGTCGAGAACTGCCAGAGCAGACCGACGACAAAAACGAGAATTTCGGTGGCGCCGCCTTTGATGTTGCCCCACGTCTTGAGATAGTCCGAGGTCGCTTCGCCGCCCGCGGTGGTGAGAATCTTGGCCACCCAGAACCAGATGATGACTTCGGGCACCTTGGCCGCCACGGGTGCCGGGAAGAATCGCCCGACGATGGGCACGTCGTCACGCGGGCTCCTTGGAGCGCTGGAGGTCGGCGACGAGCGGTGGCGCTTGGCGTGGGCGGCCATTTAGGCCCCTGTTGCGGCGACGAGACTCACGACATCCAAGGCTAGAGGTCGGCCCTGACGATTGGATGAACACTGCTACCTTCGACGCCATGCGGGTCCTGGTGGCTGAGGATGACGCCAGCTTGCGACGAGTCCTTTTCAGCGGGCTCGTCGAAGCCGGTTACGTCGTGGACGCCGCGGCCGACGGCGACGAGGCACTGCGCTACCTCGGAGCCCATGAATACGGAGCGGTCGTCTTGGACTGGCGAATGCCCAAGACCTCGGGCCGCGATGTCCTGGGAATCGCTCGGGCTCGCGACGCCCACACTCCGATTGTGATGCTGACCGCTCGCGACACGCCCGAAGACCGAATCGATGCGCTCGACGCGGGCGCGGACGACTACATGGTCAAGCCCTTCGATTTCGGAGAGTTGCTCGCACGCCTGCGCGCCCTGCAGCGTCGATCGAGCGAGAGCCGCAACCCGATCCTCTCGTGTGGATCCCTTCGCGTCGATCCCTCGACCCACCAAGTGTTCGTGAATGAACGCGAACTGCGCCTCACCCCGCGAGAGTTCGCCATCATGGAACTTCTGGTGCGCAAAAGTCCCAGCGTGGTGACCCGTCGCACCATCGCGCTGCAGGCCTGGGCCGAGGAGTCCGACGCGGTGGGCTCGAACACGATCGAAGTGCACATCGCCCGGCTGCGTTCGAAGCTCTTGGGTTCGGGTGTGCGTGTGGAAACTGTTCGTGGCGTGGGATATCGGTTGGCGGCGTCGTGAGTCGCGCCTCTCCGCCGCCGGGGACCGGCGCGACGACGAACGAGTTGCGCGCTAACGCACGGCGGGTCGCGCTGCGGGCCACTCTGGTGGCGCTGGTTGGTGGTGTGCTCATCTGCGCGATCGCGGACATCGTGGCGGTCCAGCGCGTGTCGCGCTCCCTGGATGCAGCGCTGTCCCGGCGCATTACCGCGCTCGAGACACAGTCCTCGCCATCCCTCGCGACGTTCGTGAGCGACTACCGCGACGCGTCGCCCGGTGAGGTTCCGGACTTTGACGCGTCGACGTTCCTTGAGTGGATTGTCCCGTCGGGTTCATCCACGACGCTTCGCTTGAATGACGGTACGCCGGCCTTGCCGGTCGGTGACCGTACGCTGTCGCATCTGCAGAGCGCGACGATCGAGGGTCGACCGTACCTCCTCGAGGGCTCGGCGATGAGTGGTGCTCACCTCATCGTGGGCGAGAGCACGGCGGATGACGGTGACGTCCTGTCCACCCTGCTCGTGGTTCAGTCGATCTTGGCTCCCTTGGCGCTACTGGCTCTGTACTTGGTGGCGACGACGATCGGGCGGCGGGCGGCCGCCCCGATTGATCGCGCTCGCCGTCGCCAACTCGACTTTGCGGCCGACGCGTCGCACGAACTTCGAACTCCCCTGAGTGTGATCCAAGCCGAAGTGAGTCTCGCGCTCAGCGCGACGCGTTCGGCCGATCAGTATCGCGACGCCCTCGAGCGCGTGAGTGCCGAGACCGGACGCCTGCGAAAGATCGTGGACAACCTGTTATGGCTCGCGCGGCTTGACTCAATCCCGGAGGGCTCGGAGCACGAACTCGTCGACGTCGCGATCATCGCCGCCAACTGCGTGGATCGCTTCGGCGCCGTCGCGGCGAGCCGCCACATCACCTTGGCAATGGTACGCGGCGGCTCCTTTGAACCCCTTGTGATGGCGCCAGCGGAGTGGCTGGACGAGCTCGTGTCGGTGCTGCTCGACAACGCGACGCGTTACGCGCGGGACGGCGGGCGAGTGGAGATTCACGTGGAGACATTCGACCACCGCGTGAGTGTGAGCGTTGAGGACGACGGCCCCGGCTTCGGCGAGGGCGCCCACGAGCGGTTGCTGGAGCGCTTTCATCGCGCGAGCACTGAGCCGGGAGGGGCCGGACTCGGCCTGGCGATTGCGGGTGCGGTCGTGAGCGCGACGAAGGGCGAGATCCAACTGGCGACGTCGGGACTCGGAGGCGCCAGGGTCGTGATCTCGTGGCCGCGCCGCCGAATAGAGAGCGCGTTGCCCGAGATGGAACGTCTGAGTACGTGACTCGCTAGGAACGCTCGAGGCGCAACTGACGGAGTCGGTGCGTCACGAAGACGGCGATCACCACGATGACGATGGCGGCCGCGATGTAGCCCACGTAACTAAAGTCCGTGATCACTCGGTGCCAACTCGCGCCGACGCCGTACCCGATGCCCGCGAGTGCCCCGCACCAGATGACGCTGGCGGCGGCGGAGAACGCGACGAACTTGGTCAGTGACATCTCGCCAATGCCCGCGGCGATCGAGACGAAGGATCGAACCAGAGGAATGAAGCGTCCAAAGAAGACCATTGGGTCGCCCCGACGTTGAAACCATGCCTCGGCTCGATCCAAGTCTTTGTGCGTGAGCAGTACGTACTTGCCCACGCGATCAACCAGGGCGCGTCCGCCGTATCGACCGATGGCGTATCCGATAAGAGAGCCCACGACCTCCCCGAGTGCGGCGAAGACGATCACGAGGGCGAGGGTGAGGTGGTCGTGGTGCCCCGAGACAAACTGTCCGCTGGCGAGCACCCCGGCGTAGCCGATCGCGATCTCGGAACCCACTGGTATGCCCAGTGCGGCCAGTGCGGTGATCCCGACGAGCGCGAGATACCCCCACGACGCAAGAAAGTGTTCCATTGACCTCACCTCAATCGGGCCGCGCGCTGCGGTACCCCTTACAGAATGCCCGACCAGCCTGACGATCGGGTGAACGCTAGGCCGAAACGAACCCGAACGGTCACTCGAAGCAGATCTCCTCGATCGCCCGGGCGAGCAACACGGGCTGATCGCCCTGGATCGAGTGGCCCGCGCCCTCGATGTGCACGACGGTTGCTTCGGGCTGGAGTCGGCGAAGCTCGGCTTCGTCCTCGTCGTCGACGACTGATCCCGTGGCCATGCCACGTATCAGCGCGACGGGCACGCGTAACGATCCCATTCGCTCCCATAAGTCACTTACCGGTGGTGCCTCAAGCGGCGCGGGGCCGTGCTGTTGGTGACGCCAGACCCACGTACCGTCAGATCGTTGAATCGCGTTGTGCAAGATGCCCCGGCGCAGCGAGGAGACCGAGCGCGTGGGATTGTGCGCGACAGTGCGCGCCAGGAGTTCGTCAAAGTCCTCGAAGGTGGCCGGTCCGTTCACGAAGTTCGTGATGTGGCGGGCCTTGTCCGCGTTCACTTCCGGCGTGATGTCGACAAGGACCAGCGTGGTCACGAGGTCAGGTCGCTCGCTCGCTACCAGTATCGAGGTCAATCCTCCGAGCGACATGCCCACGAGAGGCACCGCGCCATCGACTAACTGCTCCATCGCGCGCGCCACGTCGCGGGCGTGACTCGTGATTGCCGAGTTCCCATAGGGGGAAGGGTCCGAGTGCCCGTGACCGGGTAGATCGAGCGCGATGAGAGGTCGCTGCAAAGCGAGGGCCACCGTGTCGAAGGTGTGCGCGTTCTGCGCACCACCGTGGGCGAAAACGAGTTCGGGGGTTGTCTCGCCCCAGCGCAAGCCACTGATCTGTCGCAGTCCGTCGACCGCGACGAAGAACCGCTGCACGTGGGGAATCGCGACGCCGAGGTCCCATTCGGCGATGTTCTCGCTAAAGAGGGAAAACTCGTCATAAGAATTGTCACTCACGCACCGAAGCGTATTCGTTTCGCTGCTAGAGATAGAGAGGTGAAGCGCCCTACCTGCGTCGTGGTGCTCGCCGCTGGCGAGGGAACAAGGATGCGTTCGGCGCGTCCCAAGCCTCTGCACCAACTCTGCGGTCGCGCGATGGTGCGCTACGTGCTGGACGCGGCGGCTCACGATGACGTGAGGGCCACGATTGTGGTCGTCGGGCATCACGGCACCTGGGTGGAGAAGGAGTTGAGCGAAGGCGCCTCGGCGCATCGCCCCCTCACCTTCGTCGAGCAGCACGAGCAGCTCGGCACCGGCCATGCGGTGTCGGTTGCCCTAAGCGCCATCGTCGAGGCGATCGGCGATACCGATGGCGACGTGCTCATCGTGCCCGGCGACGCGCCTCTGCTCAAGGCCTCCAGCGTCGCCCAGCTGCTCGACGTGCACCGCGAACGTCAGAGCGCCCTGACCGTCCTGAGTGCCCATCTGGATGACCCCACGGGGTACGGGCGGGTGATCCACGCCAAGGACGGTTCGCTCGAGCGCATCGTCGAAGAGCGCGACGCGAGAGAGAGCGAGCGCGCCATCAACGAAGTGAACACCTCGATCATGGTGGTTCGCCAGAGTCTGCTCGGTCCCGCGTTGCGGCGCATCGGTCGCCACAACTCCCAACAGGAGTACTACTTAACCGACCTCGTCCAAGAGCTCCACGACATGGGACACGCGGTGGCATCCTGGCAACTCGAGGACGCCAACGAGGCCCTCGGCATCAACGACCGTCGCCAGCTGGCCCAGGCGGAGCGCGTATTGCGCGCGCGTATCAACGAGCGGTGGATGTCGCGCGGCGTCACCATGTGGGACCCGAGTCAGACCTACGTGGACGCCGACGTCGAACTGGCCCCTGAAGTGACTCTGCTTCCGGGCACGATTCTCAAAGGTCACTGCGTCATCTCCCATGGCGCCACGATCGGCCCGAATGCCTATTTGAGTGACACCGAAGTCGGTGAGGGCGCGACGCTCGCCACCGTCGAAGCGACCCACGCGCGCGTGGGCGCGGACGCGAACGTCGGCTCCTTCGTCGTGTTGGCACCGGGGGCAGAAGTCTCCACGGGCGAGATCGTCGCGCCCTTCAGTCATCGCTCTCACTGAGCCATCCCTTTCACCTGTACAGTCGCTACGTGGAATCCCTGGCCAAGCGTCGGCTCGTGATCGTGTCAGGCCGTTGCCACCCAGCCCTCGCCCAGGACGTCGCCGATCTGTTGGGGGTCGAGCTCACCGAGGCCAACCTGCGCGAATTCGCTGATGGCGAGATCCACTGTCGCATCGATGAATCAATTCGTGGCGCGCACGTGTTCATCATGCAGACGCACGCGTCACCGGTCAACGACTCGGTGATGGAACAACTGATCATGATTGACGCTGCGAAGCGCGCGTCGGCCAAGAGCATCACGGCGGTCGTGCCCAACTACGGGTACGCCCGCCAGGACCGAAAGACGGCCGGACGCGAGCCCATCACGGCCAAGTTGGTGGCCGACATGCTCCAAACGGCTGGCGCGACTCGGGTCCTGTCGGTGGACTTTCACTCAGGGCAGATCCAGGGCTTCTTCGACGTGCCAGTGGACCACCTGGTCGCCGCGCCCGTCCTGGAGGGCTACCTCAAGGCGAACGCCAATCCCCACGAGCTGGTCGTCGTCGCCCCTGACGCGGGCCGCGTGAAGGTGGCCGAACGCTACGCCCAGCACCTGGGCTGCGACCTCGCGCTCGTGCACAAGACACGCCCGAGGGGGGCACTCAACGTGGCCGAAGCCCGACACATCGTGGGTGACGTCGATGGACGGCACTGCGTGCTGATCGACGACATGATCGATACCGCCGGAACAATCGTGGCCGCGTGCGATCTTCTCAAGGCGCACGGAGCCGAGGACATTTGGGTCATGGCCACGCATGCCGTCTTCTCGCCGCCAGCGGTGGAGCGACTCTTTAACGCTCCGATCAGCCGGGTCATCGTGACCGACACACTGCCGCTGCCGCCCGAGAAGCGCTTCGAGAAACTGGAGGTCCTCTCAATCGCGCCGATTCTCGCCAACGCAATCTCGGCGATCTTCGAGGACACGTCCGTCTCGGACATCTTTGGCGGCGAGAACCTTCTCTAGGGCGATAACTTGCGTTGCGCGTAGTCGAGACCTAGACATGGTGTCGGAGGGAAAACGATGAATTTCATTTTTGGACGCTCTGGAGCTGCCATTCACGGCCCCGGCCCGGGGGGCGTCATTCGATTCGGCCCCTTTGGCCCCGGACAGTTCGGTCCGCGCGGTCCGCTCGGGCTGTTTATCGGCCTTGTCGTGTTCCTGTTGGTCATCGCCGCGGTGGCACTGCTCGTGACGCTGGTGGTGCGCAAGAGCCACTTCGCCCACCACTTCGCCACCGGGACCGGTGCGCACACCCACGGGTCGTCTACGTCAGACGCCTTGCGGATTCTCGATGAGAGATTCGCTCGGGGCGAAATCGACGCCGCGGACTATCGAGAGCGTCGCGACCTCCTCCAAGGATCGCCTAGTCCGACTCACCCGGGGTGATCAAGCCCGATTCGTACGCGAACACGACGGCCTAAGCCCGGTCACGCAGACCCAACTTCAGTGCGGCGTGATTTGTGTGTCCCATAGCTGGGCCGCGCTTTGGGGGCGTTCGATAGGCCGGACAAGAACTCGGACTACGTGCTTTACGGCGTGTTTCTCAGGTGTTATAGTTCACTAGTTGCCTAGTGAACTAGAGGTATCGTGATTGAGTTTTACATTGACACCCATTCGGGCGTGCCGCCCTATCTCCAAATTGGCCAGCAAGTTCGACGAGCGTTGAAGCTGGGTCTGCTCGAGCAGGGTGACCAGCTACCAACGGTCAAGGAGGTCGTCGCCCGACTCGCAATCAACCCCAACACGGTCTCCAAGGCGTACCGCGAACTCGAGCACGAGGGGCTCGTGGCCGCGCGTGCAGGTGTCGGCACGTTCGTCGCTGCCTCAGCGGTGAGGGAGTCGTTGAGTGCGCTCGCGCCGCTGCGACACGACTTGGAGAAGTGGATGGAGTCGGCGCGTCGAGCAGGACTTGACGACGAGAGCATCGAAGCGCTCGTGCGCGAATGCTTTCGGTCCACCTCGGGGACGGTAGTGGCGTGAGCGCTGTCCTTGAAACCGAGGGCCTGACCAAGCGCTATCGCGACAAGACCGCTCTTAGCAACTGCACGATCACGGTGCCCGAGGGACACGTGGTGGGCCTCGTGGGGCCGAACGGATCGGGAAAATCTACCTTGCTCAACATCGCATCGGGTGTGCTCTCGCCCACGTCAGGGACTGTTCGAGTCTTCGACGCGCCACCGGCTTCGTCGCCCACGCAGCGGGGGCGTGTGGGCTTCGTCGCCCAAGACACCCCGGTGTATTCGGGGTTCAGCGTGCGGGATCACCTGCGCTTCGCCCAGCACGTCAATCCCAAGTGGGACGATGACCTCGCGCGTCGGCGAATCGAAGAGCTCGGTCTCAGCCTCTCTCAGCGCGCGGGCAAACTCTCGGGAGGACAGCGCGCTCAGCTGGCCCTCACTCTGGCCATCGCCAAGCGCCCTGACTTTTTGGTGCTCGATGAGCCTGTCGCGAGCCTTGACCCTCTCGCACGGCGCGAGTTTCTCCAGATATTGATGGAGACTGTGGCCGAGCATGGGGTGAGCATTTTGCTGTCGTCTCACCTCGTCGCCGACATCGAGCGAGTCTGTGATTATCTCGTCGTTCTCGTGTCCTCGCGAGTCCAGGTTGCTGGGGACGTGGAAGACCTTCTCGCTACCCATCATCGGCTCATCGGTCCGCGCGACGCCGCAGCACCCGACGGCCAAGTTGTGATCGAGGCGAGTCACACCGAACGCCAGAGCACCTTGTTCGTCCGCTCCGACGGACCCATCGCCGACTCTCGCTGGACGGTCGAGGCGATCAACCTCGAGGACCTCGTTCTCGCCTACATGGGTCAGGGCCGTGAAGAGCGCGCCGTGGAGTCTCCATGATCTGGCTTGCTTGGCGCCAATTCCGCGTTCAGGCGTTGATCGCATTTGCGTTCCTGCTGGCGGTGGCCATCGCGTTCTTTCTGACCGGTCCCAACGTTCTGCACACGTACCACACGACGATTGTGGGATGCGCCGCGCGCGGGGACTGCCAGGGCGCTCAAAACAGCTTCCTGTCCACGTATCCCTTCTTGCAGAACCTTCTCACCGAGAGCGAGTTCCTCGCGGTCGTCATCGGAATCTTCTGGGGGGCTCCGGTCGTCGCGCGCGAGTTTGACACCGGGACCTTCCGATTGGCGTGGACCCAGAGCGCCTCCAGAGCCCAGTGGCTCAGGGCGAAGATGTTGGTCGGTGGGATCGCGACCATCATCACCGCAGGACTGTTCACACTGATGGCGACGTGGTGGTCGAGCCCGATCGATCGCGTCCGAGACCAGCCGTTCAGCCTCTTTGATACTCGCGACATCGTGCCAATTGGCTACGCGCTCTTTGCTTTCGCGCTCGGTGTCGCCATCGGGGCACTGGTGCGTCGGGTGATTCCTGCCATGGTGCTCACGATCGCGGCCTTTGCCGCGGTTCGCGGACTGTTCAACTTTGTTATCCGTCAGCATTTCGCCCCCGCCCTGCGCGCGACGTTTTCCTACGCCAGCTCGAGCGGAGGCGGTTTTCGGATCGGGGGCAACGTCAATCCGGGCGATTGGATTCTGACGAGTGTCGTCAAGAGCGCAGCGGGAAAGGTGTTTCCTCGGCTCAACGGCGGCCTCGACTTTCAGCCAGATGGCAACGGAGTGGTGACCTTTGTTGGCGCGGGTCGCTGCCCCAAGAAGATCCCTGGCTTCCCAGGGGTGGGCGGGCGCTCGGGGCCAGCCAAGGCAGTGCAAGAGGCGTTGGGCAAATGCGTGGACTCATTTCATTTGCACGAGATCGTGTCCTATCAACCAACCTCTCGGTACTGGAGCTTTCAGTGGTACGAACTCTCGTCCTACGTCGTGCTTTCCTTGATTCTCGCGGCGTTTAGCGTGTGGTGGATCCGGCGCCCGTAGGCGCTAGAGAGTCGACAACTGGAGGTATCCAGGCGCTGCGCAGTAGACTGTTGACCCTGTGCGTTGCCCTTGGGCCGCCAGTTATTTCTTAGAGGAGTTTCCATGTCACAGGTCACGCTGCAGGCGTCGACGGATCGCGCCGAGGGGTCGTCGAGTTCACGCCGTTTGCGCCGCGATGGATCCATTCCCGCGGTCATCTACGGACATGGCGTCGGGCCTATCGCGGTAGCAGTGAACGCCAAGGACTTTCGCACGGCGGTCTCCGGTGATCAGGGCCTTAACTCCCTGATAACCCTGGACACGGACGGCACTACCTACACGGTGCTGGCGCGTGAGCTTCAGCGTCATCCGGTGCGCGGCACGGTTTCGCACATCGACTTCCAGGTCGTAGACCCCAACCAAGTTGTCCTGGCTGAAGTCCCGCTGCACCTCGTGGGCGACGCCGTTGAAGTACGTCACGCAGACTGGGAAGTGGACCAGCAGATGTTCAGTCTCGAAGTCAGTGCTCGGCCGAACCAGATACCGACCTTCCTCGAAGTCGAGATCTCGAACCTCACGCCTGGCGCGACCATTCGGGTGGAGGACCTCACTCTGCCCAAGGGAGTCACAGCTCCTGGCGATCCGGCTGCGGCGGTCGTCGCGACCCACGCCGGTCGTGCGGCGAAGACTCCTGGGCCCGCTGCCGCTGTCGCGGAGTAGTTCGTCGTGGCGCTTCGGCGCGCTCGCCAGAACGATCGTCGGGGACAGTCCAGCCGGTTGCTGATACTCGGTTTGGCCAATCCCGGCGAGGACTTCGAGGGATCTCGGCACAACGTTGGTGGCGACGCGGTGCGCCTCGTGGTGCAACGCCGCGGTGGTCACCTCGCACTCGAACGCCATCAGCGCGCCCTGACGGCGACACTGCCCACGGCCGACGGTCCCGTGACTTTGGCCGTGCCCACCGTGTTTATGAACGACTCAGGTTCCGCGGTTCCGCCCTTGATGCGCCGGACTTCCCTCGAGGGTCTTTCGCAGCTGGTCGTCGTCCACGACGAGTTGGACCTTGAGCCGGGTCGAGTGCAGATCAAGTTCGGCGGCGGCCTGGCGGGTCACAACGGGCTTCGCTCTATCGCTCACACGCTGGGATCTCAGGACTTCGCGCGCGTGCGCATCGGCATCGGCAAGCCGCCCAGCAAGGAGCAGGGGGCCAATTACGTCCTCAAGCGACCCACCGGCAAACTCAAAGAGTCCCTCCAGGTTGACGTGGCGTTGGCGGCGGACGCCATCGAAGCGCTGCTCGACTACAGCTTTGATGTCGCCCAGCAGCGCGTGAACGCTTCGTGAGCGAGGTCGCCCTTCGCGCCGTTCTTGACCGCGTCGCACCGAGCGTGCGCGCGTCGATCGCCTCTGGCTCCTTCGCGCCATCCAGTTACGCCACGCCGCTCGCTCTCGCATCCCTCGCTCTGGACGAGGAGCACCTGGTGGCGGTCGTGGCGACCTCGAGCGACGCGGAGCTCTTCTACGACGCGCTGGTGGCCTGGTTGGGCCCGCGCGATGTGGCCCTCTGGCCGGGCTGGGACACTCACCCCCTTGAGCGAGTTAGTCCCGACAGCCTGGTCATGGCACAGCGCTCGCTCCTTCGTTGGCGAATCCAAAACGGCACCGGTCCCCGGGTGATCGTGGCGTCAGCCCGATCGATCGCCCAGATCCTGTCTCCCGAGAGCGTGCGCGAACCCTTCGTCTTGGCGCGCGGGGCAGAGATCGATCGCGATCAGTTCCTCCAAGGACTCGTGTCGATGGGGTACCGGCGCGAACAACTCGTTGAACACCGCGCCGAGATCGCGGTGCGTGGTGGCATCGTCGACGTGTGGCCTGCCCACGCCGACGAGCCAATTCGACTCGACTTTTTCGGCGACGACATTGAACGCCTGACAGTCTTTGACATCGCCACTCAGCGTTCGACGCACGACGTCGACGAAGTTGTGATCGGACCCGCCCGCGAGTGGCTGCCTGGCGAGCGCACGCGAGAGAGAGCCGAGGAGTTGGCCCAGAGCGCACCGTGGGCCCAGCCCACCTTCGAGCGCATTTCGTCCGGACAGCTCTTCGACGGGATGGAGGGTTGGATGGAGCTCTTCGTTAGCGAGCCCTCAACTCTGCTCGACGAGATGGCCGGTGCGCGTGTCGTTGTCGTGGAAACTCCGCGTGTTCATTCTCGGCTCGATGAACTGCTGGTAGAAGAACGCGAACTCACCGATGTCGTGGCCGCCACGTGGCGAACGAGCGACGAGGTGCCGCTTCTCCACCTCAGCTACGACCAGGTACTGGAAGGTCGCGTCAACCTGGCCCTGGACGCTCGAGCGAGCACTCTCGACTCCCCGCTCACGTCTCCACCCGTCGTTCAGGGCGACGCCAGTCGCATCGCCGCTCACGTGCGCAGCTGGGCGAAGGCGCGTCGCGGTGTGATCTTGACCTCGAGTGCCGGAGCTATTGATCGGATGGCCGACCAGTTGCGCAGCGAAGGCTTGGAGGTCACGACCGACCCCGCTCGTGTGCTCGAGGCGAGGTTGAGCGTTCTCGAAAGTCACTTGCCGCTCGGCTTTTCGCTCGAAGAGCCCGAGGTCGTCGTGTGGAGCGAAAGTGACCTCACGGGCCGACGTCCCCAGCGTCGCGTGGCGCGCACCCGCACCCGCACCGTGGACGGCTTCTTCGATGACCTGTCGGTGGGCAGTTATGTGGTGCATCGCCAGCACGGCGTCGCTCGATTCTCAGGTACGACGACGCGCGCCATCAACGGGGTGACCCGGGACTACCTGATCCTGGAGTTCAAGGACGGTCGCAGCTACTGGCCCACCGAGCAGATCGATGCCCTCACGCCCTACACGGGCGGTGACTCTCCGGCGCTTTCGCGCATGGGCGGGGTCGAGTGGCAAAAAACGCGAGCCAAGGCGCGCGCCGCAGCGTTCCTCGTTGCCCAAGAACTCGTGGACCTCTATCGTCTGCGCACCGTGGCCGAAGGGCACGCCTTCAGTCCCGACACGGCGTGGCAGCGCGAGATGGAAGAGCTCTTTCCCTACACGCTTACCGCCGATCAGGCCCAGTCCATCCTCGACGTGAAGGCCGATATGGAGTCTCCTCGCCCCATGGATCGGCTGGTGTGCGCGGACGTCGGTTTCGGCAAGACCGAAGTGGCCTTGCGTGCGGTGTTCAAGGCCGTCCAGGACAATTACCAAGCCGCCGTGCTCGTGCCCACGACCCTGCTCGCGAGTCAACACTTTGCGACCTTCACCGAGCGGTTCGCAGGCTTTCCCATCAAGGTGGCCCTGCTCAGCCGATTCGTCGACGACGCCGAGAGCAAGACGGTACTGGCCGGGTTACGGGACGGCTCGGTCGACGTGGTCATTGGCACACATCGGCTGTTGAGCGACGCGGTGGCCTTTAAGAGGCTTGGTCTGCTCGTGGTGGACGAAGAGCAGCGCTTCGGGGTGACCCACAAAGAAGAGATCAAGTCGCGCTCGGTGGGCGTCGACGTGCTGACCTTGAGCGCGAGCCCGATCCCGCGCACCCTCGAAATGGCCTTCACCGGTATTCGCGATCTCTCGATGATCACGACACCGCCGGCGGAGCGCCGCCCCATCCTGACCCACGTGGGTGAGTACAACGAACCGGCCGTGGTCGAGGCAATTCGTCGCGAGCTTCTGCGCGAGGGCCAGGTCTTCTTCGTGCACAATCGCGTGACCGACATCGACCAAGTGGCGCGACGCCTCGGTCACCTCGTGCCCGACGCGCGCATCGCGATCGCCCACGGACAGATGGACGAAGGCACCCTCGAACGGGTCATGATCGACTTTTGGGAACGTCGTTACGACGTGTTGGTATGCACGACCATCGTTGAGTCGGGCATCGACCTGCCCTCGGTGAACACGCTCATCGTGGACCGGGCCGAACGCCTCGGCCTGGGGCAACTGCACCAATTGCGCGGCCGCGTCGGACGAAGCGGCCAACGGGCCTACGCCTATCTCTTTCACCCCGCTGATCAGGTGCTCTCGGAGACCGCCTACGAGCGCTTGCGCACCATCGGCGACAATACCGCTCTGGGCAGCGGCTTCAAGATTGCGATGCGCGACCTCGAGATTAGGGGGGCGGGGAACCTACTCGGCCACGACCAGTCCGGACCGGTCGCGGCCGTGGGGTACGACCTCTACGTGCAACTGGTCGCCGAGGCCGTGGCCGACGCCAAGGGCTTCCGCGTTCCCGAGGTCACGCCGATCAATCTCGACGTGCCGGGTGACGCGCACCTGCCCAAGAGCTACGTCGAGGCCGACGACGCGCGTCTTGAGGCGTATCGCCACCTCGCGAGCGTGACGACCCACGAGGAACTCGATGACCTGCGTGCCGAGTGGGTGGACCGCTACGGCGCACTGCCCGCGCCCGCGATCGGTCTGCTCGAGCTCGCGAGGCTCCGGCTTACCTGCCTGGAGTACGGCGTCACCTCGGTGGTGGTGATGCCCGCACGAGCCGGAGTGCGATCTCGCCCGGTCGTGCGCCTAGGCCCGATTTCGCTCGCGCTGAGTCAGCAGATCCGCGTGCGGCGCACCTACGGGTCGTCGGCGTTCAACGAATCGACCCATGAATTTCGCGTGGAGCGCAACGCGCGTGAGATCACGCCCAGCGCTCTCGCCGCGCTCATTGAGGACCTCCACGCCGCGACAGAGGTCTCGGCATGACTCGGTAGCATGGCTAGGTGCGCCGCCTCGTAGCTCTGTTTGTGCTCGCGCTGATCGGCGCCAGCATCTACGGGATAAGTGGCCTGTCGTCGGGCGTGAGTGTCAATCATCAGTCCGTCTCGGGCTCGAGTTTGAACGCCGAACTCTCCGCGATTGCCCACAACAAGACCCTCGAGTGTTACATCGACTCCCTCGATCCCACCACGTACTCAGCCGGCGCTGGCGGGGACTCGCTTAAGTCGAGTGCGGCGAGGGCGTGGGTGAATCTGCGCGTCGAGGGCCTCGCCATCAACCAGTACGTCACGACCAAGTGGAACTACCACCCTGACCCCGCTCAACTGGCCGCCGCCAAGTCCTCGCTCGTCGGTGAACTGACCCAAGAGGCGAGCGCGAACTCACTGAGCTGCCCGGGCTCGGCCACGACGGCATTGGCCGAGATGCCCGCCGAGATGCGTACCGCCGAGATTCAGTCCCAGGCCACGTCGTTGTACCTCGTCAAGAAGTTGAACGACACCATTCCTCTGACCGCCGCGTCGATGGAGACCTACTACAAGTCCCACCAGAGCGACTACGACACGCTGTGCATCTCGATCGCCCTCGTCTTGCCGGCCAAGGTCGCCGCCTTCGAGAGCGCCGAGGCACAAGGCGACAGCGTCGCCACCCTGGCCAAGGACTTCTCCCAGGACGCCTCAGCGTCCAAGGGCGGAACGTACGGGTGCTACGCACCCTCGAGTGACTCCTACGCCAGCGTGCGCCAAGACGCCAGCGGCGGGACGTTGAACGAGTTTCCGACTAAGCCGGCGTACATCGATTACAACGACAGCGAGTACGCGCTTTTCGTGGCCGTGACCAAGAGAACGCTGACGCCCTTCGCTACGGCCGAGCCAGCGGTGCTGAGCGACCTCAGGGCGATCAACGCCCAGGCCGCGGACTCGGTGAAGAACACGCTGCTCGAAGAAGCGGCGATCTACGTCGACCCCGCCTTTGGGCTGTGGGGGGTGTCGAGCACTGAAGGACCGGAAGTCTTTGCGCCGAGCGCGCCCCCGTCATCCAGCGTCACCGGAGCAGACAAGCTCTCCGCTGGAGCCGCGAACTATCAGTGACCCCCGTCGTACGAGTCGTTGGACTGGGGCCAGGTAGCAGCGAGCACATAACTCAAGGCAGCGCGCGACTCATTCGCGAGTCCCCCGTCGTACGGTTTCGCACCCTGCGCCACCCCGCAGCGGCCGACTTCGTGGGCGTCGAGAGCTACGACGAGCTCTACGAGCGTGCGGACTCCTACGACGAGCTCTACGCGGCGATCGCCGATGACCTGGTGCGGCTTGCGCGTGACGGGGGAGAGGTTCTCTACGTCGTGCCGGGTTCGCCGGTCGTGGCTGAGCGCACTGTAGAACTGCTGCGCCAACGCGGAGACGTCACGCTCATCACCGAGCCTGCGGTCTCGGTGATCGACCTCGCCTGTGCAGCACTGGGCGCTGACCCCATGAATGTGGGCCTGCGCATCGCGGACGCGCTCGACTCGGATGCGGCTCTAAGCGGACCCGGGCCGATACTGATTCTCCAGACGTACTCGCCGGAGGTTCTCGCGGTGGTGGGCGACCGCCTTCGTGATTCGGGCGACGTGACCATCCTGCACCACCTCGGCCTTGACGACGAAGAGATCCTGACGGTGCCGCCCAAAGATCTCGCGATGTTCACGCGGGCCGATCACCTGACGTCGCTGTGGCTACAGGACGTCCGCGATCCAGGCCAAGCGATGAACGAGTTGTGGCACCTCATTCAACGACTGCGACTCGAGTGTCCGTGGGATCAAGAGCAGACTCACGCGTCGCTCACCAATCACCTGCTCGAAGAGGCATACGAGACCATTGACGCGCTCGAAGCTTTGGTGCGCTCGTCGGAGCGCGGAGTGCGTGACGAGGCCGCTATCTCTCACGTCGAAGAAGAGCTCGGCGATCTCCTCGTTCAGGTTCTCCTCCACGCGGTGATCGGCGCCGAGGACGACGAGTTCGATCTCACATCCATCGCGGAACATCTGCGCGACAAGCTCATCTACCGTCACCCTCACGTCTTCGGTGACGTTCCCGCCGATAGCGCCGACGAGGTCGCTCAGCGCTGGGAAGTCCTGAAGCGCGCCGAGAAGGGTCGAGCGAGCGTGACCGATGGTATCGAGTGGCAACTGCCCGCCCTCACGCTGTACACGAAGCTCCTGCGCAAGGCCGCCGCCATCGATCTCGCGATGCAGACAGGTGACGCTGCGCGACGCCGCGCCATCGCCACTCTTGAGAGCCTGGAGTTCGACGATGATGCGGCGAGTGACACGAGTGCCACCTCGCACACTCTGTCACCGTGGGGCGACGCGATTGTCGCGCTGGTAAGCGCGGCACGATACGCCGGCGTTGATCTCGAGGGGGTGCTGCGCGAACGCGCCCTCGCCTTGCGCGACGCGATTCGCGAGAGCGAAGCAAAAAAACTTGCCGAGTAACGTTGCTGGCGAACTGAGGAGACCGACATGAGCTCGATTGAAGTTGTCCTGGGGCGCCAAATTCTAGATTCCCGGGGTAACCCCACCGTCGAAGCGGAGGTGCACCTCGAGTCGGGCGCCATCGGACGTGCCGTGTCACCCTCGGGCGCTTCGACCGGAATACACGAAGCCGTCGAACTGCGCGACGGAGGCACCGAGTGGAACGGCAAGGGCGTCGCAACGGCGGTTGGCTACGTGAACGGCGAGATCAACGAGGCCTTGGAGGGATACGACGCCGAGGATCAGCGTTCGGTGGACTACGCGATGATCGATCTTGATGGCACCGCGAATAAAGCCCGACTCGGCGCCAACGCCATTCTGGCGGTCTCGCTCGCCGCTGCTAAGGCGGCGGCCTTGGAGAGCGACTTGCCCTTGTTTCAATACCTCGGCGGCGTCAATGCGCACGTCCTGCCGGTGCCGATGATGAACGTCATCAATGGCGGCGCGCACGCGAAGAACACCATCGACTTTCAGGAGTTCATGGTGATGCCCATCGGTGCGGCATCCTTTGGCGAAGCGTTGCGGTGGGGAACTGAGACCTACCACACGCTCAAGGGCATCTTCGAAAAGCGCGGACTCTCGACTGCGGTCGGCGACGAGGGTGGCTTCGCGCCCGACCTGCCCAACGCCGAAGCGGCGATTCAGGCACTGCTCGACGCGATCGAAGCAACGGGGTGCGTGCCGGGTACCGACATCGCCATCGCCATGGACCCGGCGACCAGTGAGCTGTACCGCGACGGGGCCTACCACCTCGATGGTGAGGGCCGCGTGCTCTCGAGCGGCGAACTGGTCGACTACTGGGCAGATCTCTGTAGCCGCTATCCCATCGTCTCACTCGAGGATGGCATGGCCGAGGAGGACTGGGACGGCTGGGCTGCTCTCACTGCGCGTCTCGGCGACGCGATACAGATCGTGGGCGACGACGTTTTCGTGACCAATCCGGAACTGTTGGAAAAGGGAATCGATCGAGGAGTCGCGAACTCGATTCTGATTAAGTTGAATCAGATCGGCACGCTCACCGAGACGCTGGACACCGTGCGCTTGGCAACTATCAATGGTTATAGTTGCGTGATCTCGCACCGTTCCGGTGAGACGGAGGACACCACCATCAGCGATGTGTCCGTCGCCACGAACGCGGGTCAGATAAAAACTGGTGCGCCGGCCCGTACCGATCGCGTCGCGAAGTACAATCAACTCTTGAGAATTGAAGAGCAGCTCGGAGACTCCGCCCGTTTTCTCGGCGCGAGGTCTTTGTCGGGAGCGTCAGGTGTCAGCAACTCATAGCGTCGATCGATCGCATCGCAATCACTGGATGCTGCCACTGGCGATCGTGGTGGCCGCCGTCATGCTGGTGGGCTGGTTCCCCGCGAAGGCCCTTTGGCACCAGCAGGCCCAACTGAATGCCACCCTGAGCGAGATCCACGCCGTCGAGCGTCAAGAGGCGCTCCTCAAGAACGAGTCCAAGACCGTCGACACCCAGGCGGCCGCGACACAACTGGCCCGCGCGCAGTATCAACTGGTCAACCCGGGCCAAAGCCTGATTCAAGTGCTCCCGGGCGACTCATCGGGTCAAGTATCAGCGAACTCCGTTGACCCGGGCTTTCAGCCCCTCGTCTCGCCCACGTCGGCGACCGAGCCCGGTACGACCACCACTCCGACGTCTTCCTCGACGTCGAAGACTCATCACCGCTCTAATGGGTTCCTCTCGCGCTTGGTGCACACGCTCGAGTTCTGGCGTTGACCTTTCGCGACGCGACGTCGGACGATCAACAACTCGTTGAGACCCTTGTTGGCCGCCCGCTCGGCGGTCGATTCGCGGTCGTTGCGCGAACTCGCGATGGTCGGCCGGTCGTGATCGAGAACGAACCGCACCTGAGAGATGGCACGCCGATGCCCACTTTGTACTGGCTGGTGGATCCCGAGATTCATTCTGCGGTGAGTCGGCTCGAGAGCGATGGGGGCGTGCATCGCTTCGAGGCGCTCGTTGACCCCATCGAACTCCAGCGCGCGCACGACGACTACGCGCGACGTCGCGATGCGGCCACACTGCGCCGTGACCTGGTCGCTCCGAGCGGGGGAGTGGGTGGTACCCGCACGGGAGTGAAGTGCCTGCACGCGCATCTCGCTAACTACTTGGTGAGCGCCAACGATCCGGTGGGTCAATTGGTGGCGACGTCCGTGAACATCGGAGTCGTCCAGGTGGAGGTCGTGCGTGAGTGAAGTCGTCGCCGCCTTCGACTGCGGGAGCAACTCGACGCGTCTGCTGATTGCCAACGACGAGGGCACCACGCTCGTTCGCGCGATGAATATCACGCGACTGAGCGAGGGCGTGGATGCAGCGGGGACCTTGTTACCCGAAGCCATGGAGCGGACCTTCTCGGTGCTGCGCGACTATCGCGCTGCGTGTGACCTCGATGGCGTCACCCGGGGGCGTCTCGTGGCCACCTCGGCCGTCCGCGACGCAAGCAATGGCGCAGAGTTTCTTCGCCGGGCCTACGAGATCGTCCGCGTTCCGGCGGGCATCCTCGACGGAAGTGAAGAAGCGGCTCTGTCCTACGCCGGGGCGACCAAGGATCTCGCGCCGCTGGACGTGCCCACGATGATCGTTGACGTTGGCGGCGGCTCGACCGAGCTCGCGGCTGAACTCGACGGAAAGCTCGTGAGCTATTCGATGCAACTCGGCTGTGTTCGCATCACCGAACGAGCTCTCGGCCGCGGTGTGGTGACCCCAGCGAGCGACGACGCGGCACGAACGATGATCGACGAAGAAGTGGACCGGGCGTTCGCCGCCCGACCTGAGTTTGAGACCTTGGTCGGTCACGTGCGGCTCGTCGGGCTGGCGGGCACGGTGGCGACGCTCGCCCAGATGGACGCCGGTTTGGTGCACTACGACCGCGACGTCGTGCACCACCGAGTGCTCTCCCGCGAGACGGTCGAGTGGTGGCAGGACCTGCTTTCGAGTGAGGCGCCCGCCCAACGCCTGGGTCATCCGGGCATGGTGGTGGGTCGCGAAGACGTCCTGCCGGCCGGTCTCTACGTGCTCGACGCCGTGATGCGTCGTCTGGGAGTGAGCGAACTATTAAGTTCCGAAAACGACATCCTTGACGGGATCGTGGGGTCCTTGCTCAGCGCCTGAGATTGCGCCCGCAGTGGTGACCTGTAACGATGGGAAAGTGAGAGGCCACTCATGGTGACGACGCGTAGCGCGATTTTCTCACCCATCACCTTGCATGGGCGGCGCATCGTGCTGCGCACGATGAACGAGCAGGACTACGAAGCCTGGCGCGAGGTACGGATCCGCAATCACGACTGGCTGCTCAAGTGGGAGCCCCGTTCGGCGCACGCCTCGCACCTAGCCGAAGACCGACGCAGCTTCGTGAGCCGCTGTGCCATACGCGAGCGCGAGCGTCAGATCGGCACCGGATTTGGCTTCGGCATCTTTGTCGACGGCCGTTTCGTGGGCGAGATCACCCTGTCCTCGATCCAACGTGGTCCGCTGCAGTCGGCCTTCATCGGCTACTGGATCGACCAAGCCGCCGCTGGCCAGGGCCTGATGCCAGAGGCCGTGGTGGCGATGCTGCAGTACGCCTTTGAGTCGTTACGACTCCATCGCGTCGAGATCAACATCATTCCGCGCAACCACGCCTCGCGGCGCGTCGTGGAGAAGCTGGGGCTGCGCTGCGAGGGCGTCTCCGAGCGGTATCTCGAGATCGACGGCGCGTGGGAAGATCACGCGCGCTACGCCATTACCTCTGAGGAATGGGGCGACCGCGCGCCCGAACTCGTGACGGGCTGGTTACTGCCCGACCACCGCTAAATGGCCTCGTAGGTGCGCCCGCGCAACTCGGCCAGGTCAGTCGTGCGCATCTGACCTTTGAGCACCTGGGCCACGCCCAGGCCGCCGGGACCGCCGTTGCGACCGACGACTAGGAGCGCGTTCTCGTCACCTCGCGCAAGGACCAGACCGTGCAGACGCGCCTCGCGGGCGACAGGCGCGATCTCATCGGCGCGAACCTCAGGTGAGAGCTCGACGACGATATTTTCGTAGTGGGTCGTGCGAATGCCGCGGATGTCGCGCACCATCACCAACGAGTCGTGCACCGGGCGCACCGAGGAGCCAGGCACGTCGCGCCAGGTGACGAGCAGGGGGGTGACGCTCAGGTCGAGTTGGTCAGCGAGATAGAACAGCTCCACGTCGAAGGCGAAGCGGTCCACCATGGCCAGTGACGCCAGCAAGCGCGCCGCGCCTAACTCGAAACCTTTGCATCCGCACTGGGTGTCGCGTTGGGCGGTGCGGGTGTAGTGGTGCACGAAGTGATGAAAGACGGTGCCCGCCACGGTGCGCACCGGCGAACCGTACGCGATGCGACCCTTGATCGCTCGGGTTCCCGGGACGAACGCGCTCGAGCGCAGTGCGGTCGTAAAGAGCGGGAACTGCGCGGGGTCGATCGCCATGTCGGCGTCGGCCGTGATGACGTGGGTGCCGCGCGCGAGGCCCATGCCGAGGCGCAGGGCCGCACCCTTGCCCAGGTTTGTCGGTTGCTGGAGGAACAGCGCGTGTTCGAGGTGGCCGTAGACCTCATGCGCGCGCCGCAGTGTGTCGTCGCTCGAGCCGTCGTCGACCACGATGACCTCGACGTTGGACTCACCAAGATCGCCTAGGGCCGGGGCGAGGCGGTCGAAACCGTCCTGGAGGCGTGCGCTCTCGTTGAAGGCCGGAATGACGATAGTGAGATCGATCATGCTTAGGGTCGCGCCGCTCCAATAAAGCCAGCGGAAAAGAAGGGAGCGTACCCGACGTCGGTGCCGGTATAGGGGGCGGCAATGATGGTGTCGGCGCCATAGGGGCCCGAGCCGACGTACATCACGACGTGGTCAATTTCGTGATCGCCGTCGAGGTTGTAATAAAAAAGCAGGTCGCCGGGCTGTAGGTCGGTCGGCACGACGTGGAGCATGGCGGGGTACTGCGTTTCAGTCGTGCGAGGGATGTTGATGCCCGCCTTGGCCCAGGCCCACTGAACCAGTCCGGAGCAGTCGAACCCGACCCCGGGCGTCTCGCCACCCCAGACGTAGGGCACCCCGATCTGACTCTCGGCGGCCTTGACGGCCGCCAGCCCTTGGGCAGTGCCAGCGACTTCGGCGATCGTGACCGTGGACTCGGCCTGCTGCTCGGCTTGGATCACCTCGTTGGCCGCGTTCTGGCCACCGACGGCCGAAGCGGCGGTGACCGCCTGTTCTTCACCCGCCGTGTTCTTGGCCTTCGCGGCCTCCACGCCCACTTGAATCTCGTAATTGATGATCTGGACGCGGTACTGAGCCGTCACGTTGGCGAGCTCGACCGAGGTCTGGTTCTCGAGGGCTACGTTGGCGGCGAGCAGTTCCTGCATCGCGTCAGTCTGCTGTTGAGCCTTGGCCCGTTGGCTGGCGACGCGCGCTCGCTGGGCGGCCACCTTGGCGACGGTGTGCTCCAACGAGTCCTTTTCGCGCTGGAGTTTTGCTTCGAGAGAGTCGAGATTGCCGATGACCTGGTCCTGGTAGATCTTCTCGGCGTCGCTGCGATTGACGTTCTGGTTGAACAGAGAGATGATCTGGGTCTCCGACGCCCCCAAAACGAAGGCGCGCACGACCGCCACGACGACCTTCTTCTTGGTGACCGCTACCTGGGCGCGCTTCTTCGCCTCTTTTACCTTGAGGTTCGCGATGTTGGCGTCGAGCGTCGTGATGTTGCCGTTGATCGACGCGAGGTTGGCCTCATCGGCGTCGTACTCGTTCGCCGAGATCTCGCTGCGCTGTTCCTGGCGCGCCAGTGCAGCAGAGAGGTCGGCCATCGCCTTTTGCGTTTGGCTAATGCTGCGGGCATCCGCGGGGCTTGGAACGACAACCCACAAGCCGCTCAGCGCGGCTACCAGAAGGAGCGAAAGACTACGAGTCGTGCTCCGACGACGCACGCGCAACATACCAAACAAGCCTAGTTAGCGCTTCCAAAAAAACCGGTCGTTTCGGCGAAATCGTAACAATGCATTAGCGTTGTCGCACAACGTCGCCGCGTGGGGGCGTAGCCCAATTGGCAGAGGCAGGGCGCTTAAACCGCCTCCAGTGAGGGTTCGAGTCCCTCCGCCCCCACGCAGTGTGAGCAGTCTTCAATATTTAGTAGCGTTGAAGGGTGGCGAAAAGCAATTCTGGCAAGTGGGTGAGCCGTGTGGGCTCGGCCGGCGGGGGTAAGACGTACCGCAAATCCCGTCCGGCGAACTTCTACGGGGCGCTTTTCGTGATTGTGGTTTTGGGTCTCGCGTTGACGGCATTTTCGAAATACGAGTATGAGCACCCCCACAAGAAAGCCGTGGCACCCGTGGTCGCGCCAGCGGTTGGTTCGGTCCAGTACGCCGCCCTCGCCATCGACGACTGCGGCACGGCGTTGCCCTATTTGCAGACCGACACGAGCTACAAGGGTGGTGGATTCCTCGTCGGTGGTGACGACGTCATTCGACTGACCCCGCTAACTGCCGCGGACTCGGGCCACAATGCGAACCTCGCAACCTTCGCGAAGGAGTACGCGGGGCTGAAACTGACGTCGAGCGAGATAGCCGTGCCCAAGGCCGACGGCGTCGCCAACCCCAAAACCACCTTTAAGAACGGACAACTCTGTGCGGCGGGCACCAAATACGCGGGCAAACCCGGCAAGGTCGTCTACGCGTATTGGACAACCCTGGGCCAAATTAAGCCAACTCTTACGACCAATCCCGCCAAGATCCACTTTGTCAAGGACCTGCGCGTGACGCTCGCCTTCGTGCCCGCGGGCGTGACGCCCTTTGCTCCCGCCGAGATCTCGGAACAGGAGATGGTCAAAGACGCCACCACGCCGACGACCACCACCACGACGACGCTTCCGACAACGTCCACGACCGCACCATTGACCACGACAACCGCCCCCACGACGACGACGACCAAGGGCTGACATTGCAGGCGGTCATTCTCGTCGGTGGCCAGGGCACACGACTGCGGCCCCTGACGTATGAGACCCCCAAGCAGATGTTGCCCCTGGTGGGAGTGCCCATGATCGAGTGCGTGCTCGAAGCCCTCGGCCGCCACGGTGTCACCGACGCGGTCCTGTCGCTGGGGTACCTGCCCGACCGCTTCATCGAGGCCTACCCGACGAATCTCATTTCGGGCGTGCGGGTGACCTACGCCGTCGAGCCCGAGCCCCTCGACACGGCGGGCGCGATCCGCTTCGCCGCCGACTTTGCCGGTGTCAACGACACCTTCGTGGTCGTGAACGGCGACGTGCTCACGGATCTGGATGTCACCGCACTCCTTACGTTTCACCGCGAGCACGACGCGGAAGCAACGATCGCCCTACACCCGGTGGAGGACCCCTCGCACTTTGGCGTCGTGCCCACGACCGACGACGGTCACGTGATCGCCTTCGTCGAAAAGCCGCCGCGCGATGAAGCACCCACCAACCTGATCAATGCCGGAACGTACGTCTTTGAGCTACGCGCCCTGGATCGCATTGCCCCGGACCGTCGCGTCAGCGTGGAGCGCGAGACGTTTCCCGCGCTGGCCGCCGCCGGCACCCTGTTTGCCATGGCCGATCACGCCTATTGGTTGGACACCGGGACGCCCCGTCTCTACCTGCAGGCGAACGTCGACGTTCTAAAAGGTCGTAACTCCCAACACGATTTCACTG
>JBEKYI010000010.1:0-34152 GCA_049511155.1 Acidimicrobiales bacterium | reverse complement strand
GGTGCTCGCTACTGAGGGTGCGCTCACCGCGACCGAGGCGGGAGAACTCATTGGCGAGTCGCCGACCACATGCTCGTTCCATTTTCGTCAACTCGAAAAATACGGCTTCACAGAGATCGCGGCCACCGGTCCCGGACGCCAGCGCCGATGGAAGATCGCCCAGGTGGGCATGAACTTCAGTGACGCCACCGACGATGCCGAACTCAACATCGCCGCAGCCAGTCTGTCGCGACTCGTCACCGACCGGGCGATCGCGCGCATGCAGCGCTATCAAGAGACAAAGTCGAACTACTCCCGGGAATGGCAGGAAGCGAGCGAGAGCACCGAAGCCGTCCTCTTCGTCACCCCCCAGGAGCTCTCCGAGCTGAACGACGAGATCCTGACTCTCCTCACTCGATTCCATGCTCGGTTGACGGATGTCGATCAGCGACCCGAAGGGTCGCTTCCGGTCGAGGTTCTCGTCTTTCGCTATCCCGTGCGATTCTCGGGAGCCGGACAGTGAGCATGCGCGAACTCTTCAGATCGCGCGACGCGAGGGTGTACCTCACGGGGCAGAGCTTCTCTCTGCTGGGCGACACGTCGATGTTCCTCGCGCTCGGCATCTGGACCAAGGAGCTCACGCACTCCAACGCCGACGCGGGTCTGACCTTCTTCTTTGGCGTGTTGGCCCAACTCCTCGCGCCCTTTGCGGGGATGCTCGTTGATCGCGTTCGCCGGCGCCCCGTGCTGATCGTGACCAACTTCCTCTGTGCGGTGGGAATACTGATACTGCTTTTCGTTCACTCAGCTTCCGATCTGTGGATCATCTACCTCACGATGTTCCTCTATGGACTTGCGGGAAACTTCATTGGCAGCGCGCAGTCGGCGTTTCTCACCGTCCTTCTTCCTTCGGACCAGTTGAGCGACGCGAACGGGTTCCTGCGCACCGTACGAGAGGGCCTGCGCCTGATCGCGCCCTTGGTGGGGGCTGGACTCTTCGTTCTGATCGGCGGACACTGGATTGCGGTCGTTGACTCGGCGACGTTCGTGATCGCGGGCGCATCGGTTCTCGCTTTGCACGTGCGCGAAGAGACGCCCACACGGGTGCCAACCCACTTTTTCCACGAGATCTCGGCGGGTTTTCGCCACATTTACGTAACGCCGGTCCTTCGCCGGATGGTGAACTCAATCGCCCTCGCCCTGTGCGTCGTCGGCTTCGCCGAGACGGCCGTGTTCGCCGTGACCAGCAACGAACTGCACCGCAGCGCCAGCTTCATCGGTGTCCTCATGGCCCTCCAAGGGGTGGGCGCGATCATCGGCGGACCCCTGTCCGCACCCGCCATCCGGCGCATTGGTGAACGTTGGGCCAGCGGAGTGGGACTCGCGATCATGGCAGTGGGCGCGGTCTTCTTCGAAGGCGGGTCGCTCACGATGGTCCTGATTGGCGCAGCCCTGTTCGGTTTCGCGTTGCCGCCCATCATTGTGGGCGCTTACACCTTGCTCCAACTGCGCACGCCCGCTGAGTTGCAGGGTCGCGCCTACTCCGCCTTCGACCTGGTGGGGTCGCTCCCCCAAACCATATCGATTGCGCTCGGCGCGTCGCTCATCACCGTCCTGGGGTATCGCGGAGAGTTGACGATCATTGCCATCGTGGTCGCTGTATCGGCGATCTATCTGCTCCTGCCCGTGCGCGGTGAACCGAACTTCGGTCCGCTCAAGCCCGAACAGGACATCAGCGTCACCGTGCCCGAGGGCAGTCTGGGCCCGACGTACGAAAAGATCGAGTTTCCCGGTGCGGCGCGTGACGAGATTCGCGAGGAATAGATGAGTTTGGCGCGCCCGAAGCATTTGGCATTCTTGTGATTCGGTGAAGAATCCGCTCCTGCAATAAGGAAATCAGTTGCACGCCACGTGCGGCGATCGTGGTCTCTCTTAGGGTTGACGTCTGCGAGGTCTCGCGTTTTCGAAGGACCGACTGGCCACTGCTTGGCGCGAGGAACTCGTGATTCGAGAGCGCCAAAAGTTGGGGGGATCGTGCGAACGCTGAAGTACGCGCTAACCATTCTCGTGGTGGTTGCGCTGGCGACTGGAATGTTTGTCCTGGGTCGCGCGAGCGCGCCGTCGCCAGCCGGTGGCGCCACACCGATCACGTTTAGCTCCTACTACCTCGACATCGGAGCCTCGGAGTCACTGGGAGTTCAACCAACGGGCATACCGGGACACAATGGCGCGCGCACCGACGTGGGCTACTCAAACGACCTCGTGCTGCGCGAGGCCCTCAAGGGTGTGGCACTCACCCTCGAGGAGATCGGCTGCGGGGGCGACACCGTACAAGCGCTGCTTGATACCACTACCCGGTCCGACGTCTGCAACCAACCGCCCACCACTCAGCTCACGCGGGCAAGGGCATACCTCGTCGCGCACCAGTCCGACCCAGTCCTGGTAACGGTGGACCTTGGATTTAACGACATTCGACCGTGCCTGCAAGACGACCCCGTGAACGAAACCTGCGTTGACCAGGCCATCACCGCGATACAGCGTGATCTACCCGTCATTCTGAAGGATCTGAAAGCGGACGCGGGCGCCCAGACGCGCTTTGTCGGCCTCGAGTACTCCGACCCCTTCCTCGGCTACTACCTCGACGGCCCAAGCGGTCCCGCCCGGGCGAACGCGACGCTCCAGGGAATGGACTCGTTTGACACTGTCCTGGGAAGGATCTACACCAACGCGGGCGTCCCCGTCGCCAACGTGCCGTCGCTGTTCGAGATGAACGACGCCGACTTGATGACACTGGACAACATCGGCACAGTCCCGGTCAACGTGCAAGAAGCGTGCGAACTCACGTGGTTCTGCGACGGAGCACCCTTCGGGCCTGATGACCACCCCAACAACGCCGGCTACTCGCTGATCGCCCAAGCCATAGAAGACGTGCTACCGAAGTCCTGGTAGGAACGGCAACGGGGCCGCCACTTTCAGGGGAAATTCGCCATGGGCGCTGCGGGCCCGGCCTTCCGTGTCACTTCGCAGTCCCAACGGGATTTGAACCCGTGCCTCCACCTTGAGAGGGTGATGTCCTAGGCCACTAGACGATGGGACCTTGAAAGAACCAGTGTTGTCACTGACTCATTCGCTCGGGGGCAAGGACTCGAACCCTGAATAACTGGACCAGAACCAGTTGTGTTGCCAATTACACCACCCCCGAAGGGCTCGGCAATCTTATCGGACCCGTCTTCTCAACTGCCAGACGAGTGATGCGTCGCCACCGGCGTCGTCGTCCATTCGCTGAGCAAGTGATACCCGATGATGCGCCCGACTCCCACCTCCAGGGTCTCCTTGAGATAGAAGCGCCACAGCTCATACTTAATGGTGGGTGAGTTGCGCACCGGCGAGGGATACGGGATAAGCCCCTGAGCCGAGGAGATCGCCATCGCACGGTATTCATGGAACGGGTCGGTCACGGTGATCACGGTTCTGATGTGATGTCGCTTGAGCGCGCCGAGGACCGTCGCGACGTTCTGCCAGGTGTCCGAACCCGCGCCCTTCAAGATCCGAGCAGCGGGCACGCCGTGGTCTTCAAGGAACGTTGCCGACACCCCCGCCTCGGTGTAGACGTCGCCGGGGCGCCTCCCGCCGGTCACCGCGACCCATGGCGCGCGGCCCAGGTCGTAGAGGTGGAGGGCCTGGTCAAGGCGGGCGGTCAACTCGGGTGAGGGAACGCCGTTGTCTTCGGTCGTGCCGAACACCAGAATCGCCTGGGCCGACCTGGTCGAGTGCTCGTGTCCGCGCAGCCAGATCTGGACGAAGGTCACGCCGAAGTAGAGGACCAGGATGAGAACAACGAGACCGAAGGTTTTCGCGATGACCTTGATGACGCGACGGATCAAGCGGACCTCGAGAGCGCGTGGCGCAGGCGCGTCAGTGTCGTCGCTCGTCCGAGGTAGTGCAGTGACTCAAATAGGGGCGGTCCGATGAGACTGCCCGTGATGGCGCAGCGAACCGGGGCCTGCGCCTTGCGCAGGGCGAGTCCGTGTTCGTCGCCCAGTTGCTGGACGACGTCGTGGAGGGCCGGCGCGTCCCACTCCTCGAGGACCTCGTAGCGCGCAATGGCGCCTTCGAGAATGGCCCTGCCCACGGGATCGTTCGTAATCACCTTGGCGAAGGCCGCTTCATCGTAGTGCGGTTCATCGAGGAAGAAGAACTCGACCATGCCGGGAATCTCGCCCAGCACGGCCACGCGTTCTTGAACGAGCGGGGCCACCTCAGCGAAGAGCACGGGCGAAAACTGATCTTTACGCCAGGACGGCTCGCGATCGCTGGGTTGCCAGGTGGCGTGCCAGGGATCGACCCAGGGAGCACTCGCCACGAGAAACTCCTCGGGAGTCAGCGCACGCAGGTACTCGCCGTTCATGTGGCGCAGTTTCTTCACGTCGAAGAAGGCTGGCGAGTGCGAGACGTCCTCCAGGCGGAACTGCTCAATCAGCGTCGAGAGGGGAACGATCTCCTCGTCTCCCCTTGGGCTCCAGCCAAGCAGGGCGAGGTAGTTGACGAATGCACTCGACAGGTACCCCTCGTTGCGATACAGCTCGGTGGACACGGGATCGCGCCGCTTCGAGAGCTTCTTTCGCTGTTCGTTCACGAGCAGCGGTAGATGGGCGTAGGCCGGGACGCTCACGTCGTCGTCACTCGAGGCGTTCAGTGCGTCCCACAGCAGTATCTGCTTGGGCGCGTTGGCGAGATGCTCTTCGCCACGAACGACGTGGGTGACCCGGTCGTTGCGATCGTCGGTCGCGTTCGCGAGCGCGTAGAGGACTCCGCCCGTGGACCTCACGACTACGAAGTCGTCGATCAGAATGTTCGCGAACTCGACGTCGCCGCGAATGAGGTCGTGCACGACCGTGATGCCCTCACGCGGGGTGCGAAAGCGCAGGGCGGTCTTGTCCGAGCGGGCCAGCCCTCGATCGCGGCAGTGCCCGTCATATCCGGGCGGAGAACCGGGAGCCTTGCGCGCTTCAATCTCAGCGGGCGTGCAGTCGCAGTAGTAGAGGAACCCATGCTCGAGCAGGGCCGCGGCGGCCACCTCGTGGGCGGCGAAGTTCTCACTCTGTCGGGTCGGGCCCTCGTCAGGTGACAGACCAAGCCAGGCCATCGCCTCGTAGATCACTTCGACGTACTCTTCGCGATCGCGCGTTTCGTCAGTGTCTTCGATACGCAGGATGAAGACGCCCTCCTGTTGGCGCGCGAAGAGCCAGTTGAACAGGGCGGTGCGCGCAGAGCCCACGTGGAAGAACCCCGTAGGCGAGGGACAGAACCGGACGCGAGGTCCGCTCACGACTTACTCCTCAAGTGAAATCGCGCCGTTGGGACAGCCGTCGACGCAGTGTTGAAGGCGCTCATCGAACTCCGGGCCGGGGTTCTCGTTGAGCACGTACATAAAGCCGTCGTCGCGGACCTCGAAGATCTCCGGGGCGATGCCCATGCAGACGGCGTTCGACGTGCACAGGTCGTAGTCAACGTGTACTCGCATCTGGGCCTCCTTTTCGCGACCATCGTAGTGGAGGGCCTCTCGAAGTTCGAAGGTGAAGAGTGGTGCCTAATCTCGTAGGGGCAAAGGAGGAATATGAACACTCGGATGATTGGGTCTCTGCGGGTTTCCGAAGTAGGAGTCGGCTGTAACAACTTCGGTTCGCGCCTCTCCCAGGAGCAAGCGAGCGCGGTCGTAGACGCCGCCATCGAGTCGGGCGTGAACTTTTTTGATACGGCCGACACCTACGGTGCCACGAAGTCAGAAGTCTTCCTGGGCCACGCGGTAAAGGGCCGGCGCGATCAGGTGATTGTGGCCACCAAGTTCGGCATGCCCATCGACGACACGCACTTTGGGGCCAAGCCCGAGTACGTACGCTCGGCCTGCGAGGACTCGCTGCGCCGACTCGACACCGACTACATCGACCTCTATCAGCTCCACTACCCCGACGACGCCACACCCATCGCCGACACTCTGGGCGCGCTGGGTGAACTTGTTGCGGCGGGCAAGGTGCGCGAAATCGGCTGCTCGAACTTCAGCGCGACACAGTTGCGCGAGGCCAAGGAGGCCGCAGGAAGCGGCCCAGCCTTTGCCTCGGTGCAGAACCAGTACTCTCTCCTCGAGCGCACGCCCGAGTCCGACGGGGTGCTCGCCACCTGCGACGAACTCGGGATTGGCTTTCTCCCCTTTTACCCGCTGGCCAACGGACTGCTCACCGGCAAAGTACGTCCGGGAGAGCCAATCCCCGAAGGGACCCGCCTGGCCAACATGCCCCCCGAACGCAGCGCGCATTGGTTGAGCGAGCAGTTGCGCGTGCGCGTGAACTCGCTACTCGAGTACGCCGACGCCACCAATACCACGATCCTGACCTTCGCCTTCTCGTGGCTGCTACGCCACCCCGAAGTCTCCTCGGTGATCGCCGGAGCAAGTTCGCCCGACCAGGTGCGCGCGAATGCTCACGCTTCCTCGGGCATCAGCGACAATCAGTTCGATGAACTCAATCGACTGAGCGATCCCGAGAGTTAAGAGGCCTTCACCACGGCAACGATCTTGGTGAGCGTGTCCTTCGCGTCCCCGAAGACCAAGAGCGTCTTGGGGTTGTAGAGCAGCGCGTTGTCGATGCCGGCGAACCCTGGTCGCATGGAGCGCTTGAGAAACACGACGTTCTCCGCTAAGTCCGCGTGGATGATCGGCATGCCGTAGATCGGTGATCCCGGGTCGTCAGCGGCAGCTGGGTTGACGGTGTCGTTCGCGCCCACCACGATCGCCACGTCGGCCGTCGCCAACTCGGAGTTGGCTTCGTCCATCTCGAGCAGGTCCTCGTAGGGCACGTTCGCCTCGGCGAGCAACACGTTCATGTGTCCGGGCATGCGGCCGGCCACTGGGTGAATCGCGTACTTTACGTCGATGCCCTTGGCCTCGAGCTGTTCGGCGAGTTCGCGCAGCACGTGCTGGCCTTGGGCGACCGCCAGGCCGTAGCCGGGAATGATGATGACCTTGCTCGCGAAACTGAGCAGTACGCCGACGTCTTCGGGAGACCCCGAGCGCACGCTGCGATCCTCGTTGCTGGAGGTACCCGCCGTCACGACCGAACCGAAAGCCGAAAACAGGATGTTAGGCAGGCTGCGGCCCATCGCCTTGCTCATGAGTCGCGTGAGCAAGATACCCGAAGCGCCCACGAGGGTTCCGGCCACGATCAGGAGGTTCGATCCGAGCGTGAATCCCGAGGCCGCCACCGCCAGGCCGGTAAAGGAGTTGAGCAGCGAGATGAGCACCGGCACGTCCGCTCCCCCGATGGGCAGCACGAAGGCGAGGCCGAGGAGAAAGGAAAGCGCGAGCAGGACCCAGAGCAAGGTCGAAGAGCCCGTCACCAAAATGGCCACGATGAGACCCAGCGCGCCCGCGCCGAGGATCGCGTTCAGGATCTGCTGGCCGGCGTAGGTGACCGGACGGCCCGTCATGAGCTCTTGGAGCTTGGCGAAGGCGATGGCCGATCCCGAGAACGAGACGGTGCCGATCAGCACACCTAGGAGTACCTCCAGGGTGACGTAGGTGGCCGGACTGGTCGACTTGATGTGGACGAACTCGGTGATCGAGACCAGCGCCGCGGCGCCACCGCCCACGCCGTTGAAGATGGCGACCAGTTGAGGCATGGCAGTCATCTGGACGAACCGAGCCACGGGTACCGCGACAATGAGGCCGATCACCATGGCGAGCAGGATGAGACCGACGTGGTGGAGCGGGTGACCGTCGACGTACTTAAAGAACGTCGCCACGATGGCGACCAACATGCCAAAGGCCGCGACCATGTTGCCGTAGCGCGCGCGCTTCGGACTCCCAAGACCCTTGAGCGCGACAATGAACGTAGTCGCCGAAAAGAGGTACAGCAGGTCAATGAGAGTTTCGCGACTCATTTGGGGTCATCGGGTTTGCTCGGCGTCTGAGGACGGCGGGGCTTGAACATCTCGAGCATGCGGTCGGTCACGACGAAGCCGCCAACGACGTTCAACGTGGCGAGGATGACGGCGAGGAATCCCAGCACCTCTTCGAGGTTGGTGTTGGCAGCTCCCAGGATGAGCATCGAACCCACCAGGATCACGCCGTGTATCGCGTTCGAACCGCTCATGAGAGGCGTGTGCAGGATGCTCGGCACGCGCGCGATGATCTCGGCGCCGACGAACGCAGTCAAAATGAAAACCGTCGCGTACTGCAGCAGATCGTTGGTCATTCGGCTTCCTTTGCGGGTGGCGTGATCGCCACGTAGTCGACTCCCAGGGCTTCGGCCGTCGGGGCATGTCGCAGGTGGCCCTCGGAGGCCACGGTGACGCCTACGACGATCTCATCACCCCAGTCCGGAGCCAACTCGCCCTTCGCGCCAAAGAGCGCGAGCAACTTGAGCACGTTGTTGGCGTACATGAAGCTCGCGTGCGTGCCCATCTCGGCGGGCGGGTTGGTGAGACCGACAACACGCACGCCGTGGTGCTCGATGACTTCGCCGGCCTTGGTGAGATCGACGTTGCCGCCGCCGTCGGCGGCCATGTCGATGATGACCGATCCCTCGCCCATGGCTTCGACCATCTCGGTGGTGACCAGAATCGGTGCCTTGCGACCCGGCACGGCGGCGGTCGTGATAATGACGTCGGAGTTCGCGACCTCGTGAACGAGGGCGGCTTGGAGTTCGTTGCGCTCGTCGTCGCTGAGTTCGCGCGCGTATCCGCCCGCGCCGTCGGCCGTGACGCCGAGTTGCACAAAGGTGGCTCCGGCCGACTCGGCCTCCTCCTTGGCCGCCGAGCGTACGTCGTACGCGCGTACCTTGGCGCCGAGGCGCTTGGCGGTGGCGATCGCCTGCAGGCCCGCGACGCCCACGCCCATGACCAGGACCCGGGCCGGTCGAATCGTTCCGGCGGCGGTGCTGAGCTGGGGGAAGAAACGGTCCAGGTACTCGGCCCCAGCGAGAGCCGCACGGTAGCCCGACACGGTCGACTGCGAGCTCAACGCGTCCATGTACTGGGCACGCGAGATGCGTGGCAGCAAATCAAAGGAGAGGACCGTGATCCGCCGATCGTTGAGGGCGCGCACGACGTCCAGGGTGAGCAGGGGTGAGAGGAAGGACAGGTGCAGGGAACCTTCCCTTAGGCGTTGAGCCTCCTCCAGCGTGGGTGGGTTCACGCGAATCGTGACGTCACCGAGAGGAGCGTCGGTGATCGTGGCGCCAGCAGCGATATAGCTCTCATCTGTGAAGTGCGCGAGGCGCCCGGCGTCGTGCTCGACCTCGACCTGCCAGCCGTCGGCTACGAGGGTCTTCACCGCGTCGGGTGTCAAGGCCACACGCGTCTCGCCCGCGCGCGACTCCTTGGCGAGGGCGATTTTCATCTCTCTGTTTTTATCAGTCGCGGGCCGGGGGCTCAGAACTCAGGACGCGTCAGAGAAAAAGTCGATCAGGGCCGCGCTCAACTCACTCGCCGCCTCGAGAGGAATCCAGTGGCCGAACTTCTCGAGTCGCAGGTACGTGAACCCGCTGTCACAGAACAACCCCGATTCGGTCATCTGGCGTTCGCCGAGAGCAAAGTCGCCGCTCGACCAGACCCCCATCGTGGGCGACTGGATGCGCGGGATTTGCGGCGGCGGGGTGACGAAGATGTCGGGGCGCACGTTCGCGCGATACCACATCAGGTGCGTGCGCATCTGCCCGTCGCGCTCCAGCTCGGTGATGATCTCTTCGGTGCGCGGGTGTCGAACCCAGCGGCGCATCGCGTCGTAGTCGTTCTGGCGCAAGAACGCCTCGCCCAGTCCGTCGAAGTGGAACAACAGCATGTACCAACTCTTCACCTGCTGGTCGAGTCCGCCCGCGCAAAAAGCCGTCGGATGCCCCACCGAGATGGGCACCAGTCGGTCCACCAAGTCACCTCGAAAGGCGGCCGTGGCCCAGGCCAGGTTGGCGCCCCAGTCGTGTCCGACGAGGTGCACGCGCTCCACACCGAGTGAGTCGATGATCGCGACCACGTCGCCGATCAGGTGGTGAGTCTGGTAGGCGTCAACGTCATCGGGCTTGTCACTGCGACCGCAGCCACGTAGGTCCGGAACCGCCACGCGATATCCGGCGCGCACCAACTCGGGCGCTACCTCGTCCCACAAGGCTCCCGTGTCGGGCCAGCCGTGCAGCAACAGCACCGTGGGACCGTCGCCATCGACCGCGACGGACAAAGTCACGTCCCCGTTTTGGACCAGCCGGGTCTCCATCGCCGCGACGATACACCCGCGAAGTAGAACAGACCCGTGGACTCATTCGTGATCAACGTGGACACTCCCCTCGGCCCCTGGGGTGTCGAAGGCAACTCCAAAGAGATCACCGCGATCTATCAGCCTCACGAACATCGCCGAGACTCACTCGGTACCCCGCCGCGCGTCGTGGCAACAGCAGCGCGCCAGCTCGAGCAGTACTTCGCCGGCATGAGACAGAACTTCAGCATTCCCCTCGCTAGCGTTCGGTCCACCGACTTTCAACGAGACGTGTGGGCGGCGCTGGTCGAGATCCCCTACGGCGAGGTTCGCACCTACGGCGAGGTCGCTCTCAGCGTGAATCGCCCTCGCGCCTCGCGTGCAGTGGGCAACGCCAATCACGTGAACCCGTATCCGGTTGTGGTGCCGTGTCACCGCGTCGTCGCCAGCACCGGAATTGGGGGCTACGGCGGTGGCGGTGAGCGGGTGAAGCGCTTCCTCCTCGACCTGGAGGGCGTGACTATTTACTAGTCCGCGACGTCAGAACCGGGCTGCTGCCATCATGGGCTGATGTCCGACGCGACGTTTCGCAAGAGTTGCGCAGTGTGGGCTCTCGGCGCTGTGGCGCTGGCTCTTGCGGTAACCCCGGTCGGATCGAGCAGCGCGGCGAAGGCACCCGCACCTCGCCCGTGCTCCGCGGGTGCCCTGCAGATAACCGTGGAAAACGGCGACGGCCTCCATCACGGTGTGGAGGTGATCCGATTTGCCAATGTGGGCGGTGCATCGTGTGTCCTGTCGGGTTATCCGAAAATACAAGCTCTCCTCGACAGCGCCCCGGCCCCGAAGGGACTCGCGGGCATGTACACGCCTGCACGACGTGGCGCTCGCAAGAGCGCGACCGACGTTCAGTGGGCGTGGGCCGGCGGCGTGGACGTCGACGATGTTCCCCTCAAGACCTTCATCGCTCCGAGAATTGTCCTCGCTCCACACAAGGGTGTCGCCACGGCAACACTCAACTGGATTGATGGACCGAACGGCGCTGCGACCTGCCACGCCTTTAGCGACCTCGTCATTGGCGTCGACGGATTTTCGGTAACGCGGTTCGTGAAGACCTTCGAGCCACTGTGTTATGAGTTCGTCGTCACCCCCATCGTGAAAGGTGCGTCCGGGCAGATGTTCGTGAAGGTGGACTACTCGCTTAAGGCCAATGACTTGTCCTCAGCTCGCGACGAGGCGGCGAGCTTCCTGTCCGAGGCGCTCGCTTTGCACCACGAAATCACTCACCCTCACGACTACACGGTCTACCAGCGCATAGCCGCCGCGTCGTATTTGCAGAACGCCGACGTTGTCCAAAAGACCCCGTGGCCCAAATTGAACCTGCTACTGGCAAGCGTCGCTCAAGAGTCCAATGACGTGGGGAACTACGAGGTAATGCACCTCGTGAACTCGGGCTATGCGAAGACGGTCAACCGGGACTACGCCGCGCTCTTGCTCGATATCAAACGACTCAACAAGCTGCTCCAGCACCTGTCGTGAAACTTCAGCACAGTCAAAGTCCTTCGACTCCTTAGGCGTCACCTTCGGGACGTAGGACCGCATCGTCACTTACTTCAAGGACTTCTTGACGCGTCAAGGGCAAACGATGTAGCGGCGAGGCGCGCAGATCCAATCCCGCGTGCGACTCGACGAAGCGAACCATGGCCCGATAGGCCACCCAGAGCAGAGCCAGCGCCGAGGGTACCTCAAGGCAGACCGCCAGCACGATGCTCTGACTGATGTCCCCGTGGTGAGCGGTCGTGACATCGAACCACGCGTCGAGAAGAAATAGCGTGGCGCCGGCGACGGTAAAGAGGATGATAAGGGCGCGCTGGCGCCACGCGGCCCAGGCCGCGGCAAAGAGCATGGAGATCTCCGCGACGTCCAGCCCAATCCAGGCGAGAGCCCAGTGTTCGGCTACGTAATGGGGCGGCAAGACCACGCCTAAGTAGATGCACCACAGAATTTCGGCGAACGCACCAATGAGTAGCGCGACCATAATTCGGTCGCGCCGCGTCTGGGGCACGAACCGAGCCATGAACTACCTCGCGAGCGAGTCCGATTGGTCGCTCAGCGCGCCGAACATCGCGTTCGCTCCTTCGACCAGGGCGAGGCGCTGATCGTCGCTGAGGACATCGAGTGCGGAGGCCATCGCGGCGTTCGTCAATTCCTCGGCCTTGATCTTTTGTTCGCGCAAGTCGTCACTCACCTCGGGCACGTCAGTCTCTTTGTAACCGTGGAGCGCAAAGACCTCGGGGCCCTGTAGATAGCACGCGGCCACCACGTCGAGTTTCACATCACGGACCGCGACGATGTGCAACCCGCCGCGCATCTCGCGCAGCATGATGGCTCCGAGGTACGCGCCGTGTACGGGGTCACTGGGCCAGGCGTACTGGCGATAGCCATCGACCAACGCACACACTCCATAGGGCAGTGCCTCGCTCACCCGACGAGCCGCGTCGCTGAAGCGCCCCAGGAGTTCGCGGTCCAGGTCGGCGAAGGTCCGATCAGCGAAGGCGTAGGCGGCCTCCACGTGCGCGGCGGCCACGGCCACCGGATCGGCTTTGGTCTTGGCCTGCGTCCAGAAGTAGTCGATGAGCGAGGGATCGAAGAAGGTAAAGGCGTCGATGACGGTTTGGGTCTCCACGTCGCCCATGACACCCGCACGACCAAGCCCGTAGAACTCCACCACGTTGATGCCGTGCTCGCGACCACGCTCCTTGGTCAAAGGGTCGAAGTAGTACTTCATGCCCAGCACTTGGATCGGTTCGGCGAGCAGGGTGGCGGTGTCGGTAGCGTCCATCCAGTCAACCCTAGGCCCGGCTCGCGTAGTACCGAGGGCCAGCGCGATGCACGCGCAGTTCGATGCGCGAGCCGCTCTCGACCTCGACGAAGCGTGCCGATCCTCCGTGGCGCAGCGCGATTTCCGACACGATGGCCAGTCCCAGACCCGTGCCGCCCGATCGACGCGAGCGCGCGGAGTCCGCCCGCGTGAAGCGTTCGAAGAAGCGAGCGCTGTCAGCGACATCAATACCGTCGCCGTCGTCGCTCACCCAGATGACGACCTCGTCGCCCTCGTAGTGCGAGTTGAATCGCAGCTCCTTTTGCGCGTACCGCATGGCATTGTCAACCACGTTGCGAATCATGCGTCGCAGCATCGTGAGGTCGCCCAGCACGCGGGTGGGAGCCACGCTCGACGTATCCACGCTCAGCTCGCTCATCGAGCGAACCCGCGAGGCCTCTTCATAGAGAAGATCATCGAAGTCGACCTCGGAGATCTCGACGTCCAAATGGTTCTCGTCGTGTCGCGCCAACCAAAACAGGTCGCCGATGATGCCATCGAGCCGACGACCTTCGCGAACCACGACCTCGGCGACCTCGGCCCAGTTCGTATGTTCCGGGTCACCGGTCGCTCGCTCGGTGGTCGCCAGCAGCGTCGTGAGGGGGCTTCGCAGCTCGTGGCTGGCGTTCGAGACGAACTCTTGTTGAAAACGCGACGCCGACTCCAGTCGATCCAGCATCTCATTGACCGTGCGAGCCATGCGCGCGATCTCGTCGTCGCCTCCGGTGACCGGCACGCGCTGGGTCAAGTCTTCGGCGGCGATGGCGTCCACGCGACGACGGATGTCCTCGACCGGCGCCAGCGCCAAGCCAATCCCCAGCCAGATGAGACCCCCCGACATCAACAACAGCAGCGGAAACGACACCAACAGACTCGCGAGGAGCACCTTGACGCTGTGTTGGATCGGTCCGCCGTAGACGAATCCGAAGATGAGACCACCGCCCCGCTTGGTGGTGATGGTGGACACCTGGCCGCTGCTCAGTTCCGAGATCGTGGACTTGGTCGCGGCGTTGCGTCGATACTTCACCCCGAGTCCGGTGGGCGACCCGAAGTCCTCCACGGCCCGGGCGAGCACCGGCGCATTCGCGATCGCCGAGCTGGCGGCCCACACCTTGGTGCCTTCGGCGTTGGTGACCTGAACCACCACGTCGCCCTGCATGGCGAGCGTTTGCTCGTGGGGCACGGCCTTGGGAGCGTTAGCGAAGCCCATCTGGGTCTGCTCCATCACCGCGTCGATCTGGTTGGCGGCCTCACTGAGCAAAGAGCGGTGCACCAAGTTCACGAGGGCGAGGCCGGTAAAGGTCAAAATGACCGCGATGGCCAGCACGAAGATGAGGGTCAAACGGGCGCGAATCGAGAGCTCGCGGCGTCGCGCCATTAGGTGTCGCGGGCGCTGTACCCGAATCCGCGCACGGTGCGTATCACCGAGGGCTCGTCCGCCAGGTCGATCTTCTTGCGCAGGTACCCGACGTAGACCTCGACAATGTTCTGATCGCCGTCGAAGTCACTCCCCCACACGACTGAGAGAATCTCGGTCTTGGAGAGCGTCGTGTTGGCGTGGCTCATCAAGTACTCCAGCAGCGAGAACTCTCTGGGCGTCAGAGTCACCGTGCGCCCGTAGGCGCTGACGTGGCGGGTCACGGGATCGAGGGTCACCGCGCCCACACTGAGGGGCTGAGGTCGTCCTCGCTCTTGTCGGCGCAGAAGCGCGTGGAGGCGCGCCATGAGGACCGACTTCTCGAAGGGCTTGCGCAAGAAGTCGTCGGCCCCTACGTCGAGGCCCTCGACTTCATCCCACTCGCCCTCCTTGGCCGTCAGCATCAACAGTGGCGTCTGGATACCAGCCGCGCGCAACTCCTGGCAGACGCGAAAGCCGCTGCGCTTGGGCATCATGATGTCGAGCACGATCACGTCGTAGTCACCGCGCAGCCCGGCCTCGAGGCCCGCATCGCCATCGAAAGCCTGGTCCACGACATACCCCTCGTCGACCAGCAGGCCCGCCACGGCGCTCGCGAGGTCGTGGTCGTCCTCAACGAAGAGGACCCTGCGAGGTTCGTCACTCATTGCAGGTAGAGGTTACCGTTGGTCCCTTCGATGACTTTCAACTTCTTGAGGCCGTGGGGGGCCGGCCCCACGATCACGTCGCCGTTGCTCACCTCGAACTCCGAGCCGTGGCACGGGCAGACCATGATCTTCTGAGCGCTCGAGTACCCGACGGTGCATCCCATGTGCGGACACACCGCGTTATAGGCGACAAAGTCGCCCGCGTCGTCGTGAATCACGATGCCCGGCTCGTTGTTCGAGGGGATCGTGAAGTGTGCGGCCGAGTTCTCGGGCACTTCGGAGGCCGCGCCGAGCAGTTGGCCCGCGGGGGCGGGTGTCGTGGTCGTGGTGGTCGCATCTCCCGTCCCCGAGCCCTGAGGCACCGTGGTGGTCGGTGAGGTGGACAGCGTCAGTTCCTTTTGCGTGGATGGTTTGGGGGCGTCGTTGATGAGCTTGCCGATATCGGCGGCGGCACCCCCCAAGATCAAGACCCCGGCCGCCGCGCCCGCGGCAACGCCCGCGCCCACCACCACCGCGCGACGGTCGACGAGGTCTAAGTGCTCGCGGTTGACGAGCGTTCCGCGACCCCCGAGCAAAACCGGGCACACCGCCTGATCGCAGGGCAGTCCTCCTCGAGCGCTGCACCTTCCCTCCTCGTAGTTGCCACAGATGGCTTGCACCGTCGAAAAGGGGATGGCGACCAGTTCCGGCGAGGGCTGATGGGCCTTGGCCGCCACCCGCTTGGCGATGAACGCATCCGCACTCAGACGCGCCCCACCGCCCGAAACAATGAAGGGCATCCAGGCAAAGAAGAAGACGATGTCGGAGCCGGTGAAGTAGGGCGAGGAGTGAAAACTCACGGTCAGAAAGAGCATGAAGGAGATGCACAGCCCACCAATGGCGGCGATGCGCGTCCACAGACCAAAGAGAGTGCCCAGCCCGACCGCGATCTCACCGAGGGCGATCGCGATCCCGATGGGCTTGGCGATGCCGAGGAGATGAACAAGGAGACCGGAGATGGGGCTCGTATGGGTGGCGCCCAGCAGTTGGGACTGGATCGAGATGGGACTGGCCTTCTTAAAGAAGTTTGGATTGGCCAGTTTCTGGAGTCCGGCGTAGGTAAAGGTCGCGCCCAAGAAGAGCCGCAAGGGCACCAGGGCCCACTCGCTCAGGGCCCAGGCGCGTACCGGCGCGTTGAAGGGGAGCCGACGCTCGGGCCCGCGAGATCCCGAGTCGGAATTACTGGACGACACGTGTCCATCGTGCCACAGGACCTTATGAAGAGATTCTCCAGGTCCCAAGTCTTACCAATCCTTTATCCACCACAATGAATGTGGTGAACGCCTCGATCGTCTCGTTTCTTCTCGCCAAGATCCAGGACCTCCCGTCCGGCCTGGTCTACGGTCTCGTGGCACTCCTGGTGTTCGGCGAAGCGGCCCTGTTCATCGGCTTCGTGCTGCCGGGCGAGACGGCCGTCATCGTGGCCGGCGTGGTCGCCGCACGTGGGCACGTGAACATCGTGGCGCTATGCGTCATCGTGGTGGTCTCGGCGATCGTGGGTGACTCGGTGGGCTACTTCGTGGGCGAGCGCTACGGTCAGCGGCTCTTCGGCCTCCCGATCCTGCGCTCACGGCGCGAAGCCATCGATCGCGCGCTCGACGCCCTCTCGCGGCGGGGGGTGACCTACGTCTTCGTCGCACGCTTCACCGCCTTTTTGCGGGCTGTCATTCCGGGGCTTGCCGGCATGAGCCAACTTCACTATCGGCGCTTCCTCGCCGCCAACGCCGCTGGAGGGCTGCTCTGGGGGGTGCTGTACTCGCTGCTCGGCTACTACGCGGGACACGCCCTTGACTCGATCGAAAGATATTCCGGGTGGGCGGCCAGTGGTCTGCTCGCCCTCGTCATCCTCATCGTGGCTGGCCTCTATTGGCGGCGTCGTCGTCGCGACGCCAAAAGCCATGCCCAGTGGCTCCGCGATCACCCCGGTGAGCTATCGCAGGATCCGCAGTAACTCCTCGGGCGCGTTGAGGCGCCACTCGCCTGCGTGTTGGACCAGCAAGCCAGCGCTGACCGCGGTGGGCCCCGACCCTCGCAGCAACGAACGCACGTAGATCTCCGAAACGTTCATGGTCTCGCGCGCTTTTACCAGATCCTCTGGTGCCAGATCGAGCGTCGCGACCGCGCTCGACGCAACGATGCGGGGCCCCACGAGGTCGTCGTGTCGAAGCAGCTCGGTGATGTGCTCGATCTGGGCGTGCGCGAAGCCCGCACTGGTGAGCGCACTGCGTCGCCACGGCGGGGCACTGGCCTTGAGGAACCCCGTCGTTATCAACTCCTCGGGCTGGGTGAAGACCAGCACGCCGGTGATCTCGTCACCGAGAAACTCCACGACCCGGCGCGCGTGAGCTATCGCACAGGGAACAACCCACGGCAAGAGCCACGCCTCTTGCCCGAGCCAGGCGGGCCACACGGCGTCCACCAGCGCGATCGTGACTCCCAGGCCGATCGAGCGCGCGTGGCCCGCGACGTCTCGGTACCGTGCGAGCGCCGTCTCATCGATCTCGCCCGCTCGCGGTTCAATGCGCGCCCACTCGAGCGTGAGTCGCACCCCATCGAAGCCCAGTTCGGGCACAAAATCGAGGACCGTTTCGTACTGTCGCCACAGGTCGTCGGCCGCACCTGGCCCACGGTGGCGCTTGAGCGCGATGGTCGGCGCGTAGCAAGTGGCTGGTCCGCCGGGACCGTCGAAGCCCCCCTCGACCGCGTAACCCTCCAGGGTCACGAACATTCGAGCGCGCTCACTCACGCGGCCAGTTTCGCACGACTCATCTGGGGTGCCGTCCAGTAGCGTTTCGAACGAGATAGCGGCAACGAGGAGGGTCACATGGCCGATGAACTGTTGCGTGAGCGCCGCGGACACGTCGAACTGCTCACCATCAACCGTCCCGACGCGCGCAACGCCATCAACCTGGTGACCGCCACGGCCCTGGACATTGCCCTCAACGACGTCGAGTCGGACGATGAGGTCTGGGTCGTCGTTCTCACGGCGGCCGGTGACAAGGCCTTTAGCGCCGGCATGGATCTCAAGGCCTTCGCGGCCGGAGAGTTTCCCGTCACCTCCCACGGCTTTGGCGGCATTACCCAGCGAGAGTTCTCCAAGCCCCTCATCTGCGCGGCGAACGGCTCCGCCCTCGCCGGGGGCTTTGAGATCATGCTCAGTTGCGACATGGTGGTCGCGGCCGACCACGCGAAGTTCGGTATCCCTGAAGCAGCCCGTGGTCTGATCGCGGGCGGTGGCGGGTTGATCCGTCTCGCTAAGCGCATCCCACTGGCGGTCGCCTACGAGATGGCGTTGACGGCCGAGCCGATCGACGCGAACCGGGCTCTCGCGCTCGGCCTGGTGAACCGCGTCGTGCCCGGCGATCAGGTTCTCGACGCCGCTATCGACCTCGCCGAACGCGTCGCAAAGAACGCGCCGCTCGCGGTGCGCACGTCCAAAGACGTCATGCGTCGCTCACTCGAGATGACCGAAGACGAGGCCTGGGCTCTCAACGGCGAGGCCTTTGGGACCATTGGACGAAGTACGGACGCCCTCGAGGGTGCGATTGCCTTCGCCGAAAAGCGCTCGCCCAATTGGCAGGGCAAGTAGCCCCACTAGTGCAGGTGGTAGACGAGGGCGGAGGTCACCGCGGCGCCCACCACCACCACGGGAAAAGGCGCTCGAGCCATCAGCAGTGCGGCGGCCACCGCGATGCCCGCCAGTCGATGATCGATCACGACGTGCGTCTTGGTGACCAGACCTTCAGCCATCACTAAGGCACTGAGAAGCGCGATCGGGATGAGCGCGTTGATGCGCTGAAGCCGCGGGTGGGCGAGCCAGCTCTCGGGAATGACGTAGCCCAGCAGCTTTATCAAGAAGCACAGAGCGCTCGTCGCACCGAGCACCACCCACGATGCCGAGGCGCTCATCGCTCGGCCCACCCGAACACGATGGCAACCAGAGCACTCGCAATAATCGGGATGCCCGCCGGGAGCCACGGCGTCACGACGAGCGCGAAGGCCATCGAGGTAAGGGCCACGACGCGAAGAAACGGGCTCGTCAGTCGCGGCCACAGCAGACCGAGAAACGCGGCCGGCACGGCGGCGTCGAGCCCCCAGGAGGCGGGGTTGCCGAGTGCTTGGGCACCCAGGGCTCCGACCAAGGTGAAGATGTTCCAGAAGACGAAGACGCTCACGCCCGTCCACCAGAAACCCGCGCGCATCGCGTCGAGTCCTCGGGGCCTCTGAGTGAGGGCGACGTTGGTGGACTCATCGATCGTGATCTGGGCGGCCGCCACGCGCTTGAGGCCCGAGGCCCGCACCACCGGGGCCATCTGCAGCCCGTATAGCGTGTTGCGAGTCGACACCAGAGTCGCGGTCGCCACCGCACTCGCCACGCCGCCGCCCGCAGCCATGACCCCCACCGCCGCGAACTGGCTCGCCCCCGTAAAAGTCAGGAGGGAAAACAGGCAGGTCTGGAGGAGCGAAAATCCGCCCGCGATCCCCGCCGCGCCGAAGGCCACGCCGTAGGCGCCCACCGTAAGCGCCACGCTGAGGGCGTCACGATACGTCTCTCGCGGTGCCTCTCTCATCCGGTAATTCTTGCCGAACCTGATGAAGGCCTCCGCCGTCGGCCTGCCGCGAAAGCGCACTACTGTGGAATTAGCGCGTCAAAGGAGAAGTCCGTGGTATTTGGAGACGTATTCGGGCCGGACCTCATAGTGGTGATCATCGTGGTGGCGGTGCTGCTGTTCGGCGGGGCCGCCATTCCCAAGTTGGCCCGCAACCTGGGTAGCGCCAAGACCGAGTTCGAAAAGGGTCTCAAGGAGAACAAGGGTCCCCAAGAGACCAACACCTCCGAGACGACCGAAACAAAGGCGCCGGACACCGACAAGTAGTCCTGCGTGGACATCGTTGACGCGTCCGAGCGCCTCTGGCGCGGTGAGGACCTCGGGCAAAAAACGAATCCCCTGTTTGGCGCGGTCGCTCACGTCGCCGAGATCACCACCTCCGTAGCTTTTCTCCCCAACTTCGCGAACTGCACGGCGATCGCCACCGACGACGGTCTGGTCATGGTCGACACCGGCTCGCCACTCACCGCCTCGAGCGTGCACGAAGAGATACGAACCTGGTGTTCGCTGCCCCTGAACACCGCCATCTTTTCGCACGGCCACATCGATCACGTCTTTGGCGTCGGAGCTTTCGAAGAGGAAGCCATCGAAAAGGGATGGCCGGCCCCTCGGGTATTGGCTCACGCCCATGTGCCGCGGCGATTCGATCGCTACGTCCTGACGGCCGGCTACAACGAGGTCATCAACCAACGCCAGTTCGCCGCCCCCAATCTGCGCTGGCCCCACGAATACCGCTACCCGGATGAGACCTACGAACGGGAACTGGATCTCGTGGTCGGCTCGTCGCGACTCCGACTGCGCCACGAAAAGGGCGAGACGGACGACGCCACCGTCACGTGGATCCCCGAGGAAAAGGTCCTGTGCTCGGGCGACCTCTTCATCTGGAATAGCCCGAACGCGGGCAATCCTCAGAAGGTTCAGCGCTACCCCCTGGAGTGGGCTCAGGCTCTGCGACGCATGAGTGAACTCGAAGCCGAGTACCTGCTGCCGGGCCATGGTCTACCCATCTTCGGGCGCGAGCGCATTCAACAGGCGTTGAGCGAGACCGCTGAGTACTTAGAGAGCCTGGTCGAACAGACCCTCGCCCTCATGAACCAAGGAGCGCGACTCGCCGACGTGTTGGCGAGCGTGCGAGTACCCAAGCACCTCTCAGGTCGTCCCTACCTTCAGCCCTACTACGACGAGCCCGAGTTCATCGTTCGCAACATCTGGCGTCTGTACGGCGGTTGGTGGGACGGTAACCCCGCGAATCTTCGCCCCGCCCACGAACGAACCCTCGCCGCGGAACTTGCCGAACTCTCTGGAGGTGCGAGCGCGCTCTGCGACCGCGCCGAAGCACTGATGGAAGACGGCTCCGATGAGGCACTTCGCTTGGCCGGACACTTAGCCGAGATGGCCTGGCTCGCCTCACCCCTTGACTCGGGGGTTCAGGCCGTGCGACAGCGAGTCTTTGGCGAGCTAGCGATGAGGGCAACCTCGACGATGTCGCGAGGAGTCTTTCACTGGGCCGAGCGCGAGTCGACACCCGAGGAACACTGAGCCGGATCGCATTTTCAGCGAGCGTTCCTGAGCGCGCCGAGAATCAAGGCGCCATAAATTATGAGTAAGGTTTTCACGTGGAATCACCTGCCCTGCCCCCTCAGGGAGACCCGGCCCGCACGCGCCGTTGGCGCCGTCTGCGCCGTCTCATTGCACTGCCCGTAGCCGCCCTCGCGCTCGCCGGATGCGGCTACATCCCCACGAAAGACGGCATTCCGACCTTCGGGGCGCACCCCGGGGCGACCACGAGTTCACACTCGGCTTTCAACCTCTGGCAGGGTTTTTCTGTCGGAGCCATCATCATCGGTTTCCTCGTGACCTTCCTCATTATTTGGTCAGTAATCCGCTATCGGCGCAAGGGTGATGATCGCATCCCCAAGCAGACCCAATACCACCTGCCCTTGGAGTTCGCGTACACGATTGTTCCGATTCTGATCGTGCTCGGCCTCTTCGCCGCCACGCTCGTCGTCGAGAACAAGGAAGTCGCCAACCCTAAGACCAGCGTCATCATCGACGTGAACGCCTTTCAGTGGGGCTGGAAGTTCACCTATCCGGGCCACAACGTGGTGGTAGTCGGTCAGACGACCCAGAACCCTGAGATGGTGATGCCGGTCAATGAGAACGTGCACATCAACCTCACATCGTCGGACGTTATTCACGGCTTTTACGTGCGCGCGTTTAACTTCTCGCGCTACGCGCTGCCCGGAGTGCTGAACCAGTTCACGTTCCGCGCCGTCGACACCGGTACCTACGACGGCCAGTGCACGCAGCTCTGCGGTCTCTACCATTCGCTCATGTGGTTCCGCGTGAAGGTCGTCTCGGATAGCGCGTACGCCACGTGGCTGAAGACCAACGCCAACCCGGCGGCGGCCGCCGCCGCGTCCGCCGCGACAAACCAGCAGACTTCCTCTATCGTTCCCACCAAGAAGACCGTAGGAAACAGCTAATGACCGACGTTCTCGACTCTCCCGTTCATGTGGTACAGCTCCACGAGGAGCATCACGACGGCCCGACGGGGATCTTGAAGTGGCTGACCTCCACCGACCACAAGGTGATCGGCTTGTCCTACACCGTGACCTCGGTCGTCATGATGGTCATTGGCGGCAGCTTCGCCGAACTCATTCGCGCTCAACTCTGGTCGCCGAATGGCCATCTGGTGTCACTCGCGCAGTTCAACGAACTCTTCACCATGCACGGCTCGGTGATGATCTACCTGTTCGTCGGGCCCTTCGCCTTTGGGGCGTTGGCCAACATCATCGTGCCGATTCAGATTGGCGCGCCGGACATGGCGTTCCCGCGGCTCAACGCACTGAGTTACTGGCTGTATCTCACGGGTTCGATCACCCTGCTCTCGGGGTTCTTCGTGGCCGGCGGCGCGGCCAACTTCGGCTGGGTGGGCTATGCGCCACTCTCGAACTCGGTGAACACACCGGGGGCCGGCGCCGATCTGTGGATCGCCGGTCTGTTGCTCACCGGGTTCTCGGCGATCTTCACGGGCGTCAATCTGACAGCCACCATCTTCTACCTTCGTGCGCCGGGCATGACGCTCTTTCGCATGCCGATCTTCACCTGGAATCTGCTGATTACGGCGATCCTGATCCTGCTCGCCTTCCCGGTTCTCACTGCGGGTCTCATCATGCTCTACTGCGACCGACACTTCGGGACCCATATCTTCTCGGTCGCCGGTGGCGGCGTGCCCGTGTTGTGGCAGAACATCTTTTGGTTCTGGGGCCATCCCGAGGTGTACATCTTGGCCTTACCGATGTTCGGCATGGTGACCGAGATCATCGCCACCTTCTCGAAAAAGCCGGTCTTTGGGTATAAGGGAATGATCTTCGCCACGATCACTATCGGTGCGCTCTCGCTGGGTGTGTGGGCGCACCACATGTTCACGACCGGGACCGTCTTGTTGCCGTTCTTCTCGATCATGAGCTTGCTCATCGCAGTTCCCACCGGCATCAAGATGTTCAACTGGATCGGCACGATGTGGCGAGGCGAGGTCTGGTTTAGTACCGCCATGCTCATGGCGATTGGCTTTCTCTTCACGTTCCTCGTGGGTGGCATCACGGGCATCTACCTCGCGAGCCCGCCGCTCGACTTCTTCACGCACGACACGTACTTCGTCGTTGCGCACTTCCACTCGGTGGTGCTCGCACTCCTGATGGGCGCGATGGGCGGGCTGTACTACTGGGGTCCCAAGATCACCGGGTACTTACTCAACGAGAGAATCGGCAAGGCCCAGTTCTGGTTCCTGTTCCTGGGGGCCCAGGTCTTCACGTTCCCCGAGTACATCCTGGGTCTGTGGGGTATGCCCCGGCGCATCGCCGTCTACCCCAACCACCCGTCGTGGCAGACGCTCAATGACGTCGCCACCATTGGCGCGATCATGATGGGCATCTCGACACTCATCTTCTTCGTCAACGTCGTCTACAGCTGGAAGAAGTACCCGGCCGGGGACAACCCCTGGGATGGTCAGACGCTGGAGTGGTTCACCACCTCTCCCCCGCCGCACCACAACTTCTACCGCCTTCCCCAGATCCGATCGGAGCGCCCGACGTGGGACTACAACCACCCCGAACATCGCTCCGCGGCCCACGGCCACGCCTCTGAGTCCCTCATTGAGAAGGAGCCGGTCGCGTGAGGGTAGAAGCGCGACTCCTCTTGGGTCTCGGGACCTTCTTTGGCCTCATGATGGTCACCTACTGGTTCTGGAGCCACGAGAACGCCGGCAGCGTGATGATGTTCGCCGGCATGCTGCTGTGTTTCCTGCCGGGCAGCTACTACTACTTCTGGAGTCGACGCATGAAGCCGCGCGCCGAAGACGACCCGCACGCGACCCAAGCGTCGGGCGCGGGCGTCGTGGGCACGTTTCCCGGCACCTCGATCTGGCCCTTCACCCTGGGTATGGGCGCCTTTTTTGTCGCGCTCGCGCTCGTCTTTGGCATCTGGTTGTTAGTGCCCGGACTCGGTCTCGTGTTCTGGGCAGTGGTCGGGGGGACGGCAGAAGGTCGTCGGGGTGGTCACCACTAGCACTCGTAGTTCTGCCTCGACCAACAACCTGAGTGTGATACACGCGCTTCGCATATTGGCCCACGTCAGCGCTCGTAAACTACGTCTGCTGTGCGCAGTAACGCCACGATGAGGGAGGAGTAACGGTGACGGCCCTAGAGAGTTCGACCAAGGTTCAACTCGGAGGAACTCGCGGTGGGCCAAACACTCCCACCGTTCGCCGTGACCGCTGGTGGATCCAGCCCGTGGTCACGGTCTCTGTGCTTACCGCCTTCGTGATCTACTCCACGTGGGCAGCGTTTCAGAACAAGAACTACTTCGTCGGCGCCAACCTGCAGCGCGACCTGATCAGTCCCTTCTACTCGCCCTGCATCGGTGGCAGTTGCGTACCCGGAGCGAAGTTCGCCTTCGCGTGGAACGCGTGGACCATCTCGCCGGCTCTCCTGATCCTGATCTTTCCGCTGGGCTTTCGCCTCACGTGTTACTACTACCGGCGCAGCTACTACCGAGCCTTCTGGTGGTCGCCGCCCGCGTGCGCCGTCGCCGACGCGCACGGTTCGTACTCCGGCGAGACGCGCTTTCCCCTCGTCATGCAAAACGCCCACCGGTACTTCTTCTACTTCGGCCTTATCTTTAACGGACTGCTCACCTACGACGCGGTTCTCGCCTTCCATCAGCCAGGCATCGGCTGGGGAGTCACCGTGGGCACGATCGTGCTCGTCGTGAACGCCACCTTGCTGTGGCTCTACTCGCTCTCCTGTCACGCCTGTCGCCACTTGTGCGGCGGTCAGGTGAAGAGTTTCAAGCAGCACCCGCTGCGCTATCGGTTCTGGAAGATGGTGACGCCGCTGAACGCCAAGCACATGAACTTCGCCTGGGCGTCACTGGTCTTCGTGGCCGGCACCGATATTTACGTTCGTCTGGTCGCCTCGGGCGCGATCACCGACTACCGACTCTTCTAAGGACGTTCCGTGAGCGACTACGAACACCACGAGTACGACGTCTTGATCATCGGCGCGGGCGGGGCCGGTCTTCGCGCGGCCATCGAGGCCAAGCAGCGTGGACTGTCGGTCGGCATCGTCACCAAGTCCCTCCTCGGCAAGGCTCACACGGTCATGGCCGAAGGCGGCATGGCCGCGGCCATGGGCAACGTGTACCCCGAGGACAACTGGATGGTGCACTTTCGTGACACCATGCGGGGAGGCAAGTACCTCAACAACTACCGCATGGCCGAACTCCACGCCAAGGAGGCCCCTGAGCGCGTCTGGGAACTCGAGCAGTGGGGCGCCCTCTTTGATCGCACCAAGGACGGCAAGATCCTCCAGCGCGACTTCGGGGGCCACCGGTACGCGCGCCTGGCCCACGTCGGCGACCGCACCGGGCTCGAACTGATCCGCACGTTGCAGCAAAAGGTCGTCTCCATGGGCACCGACGTCTTCATGGAGTGCAAGGTGCTGCGCCTGGTGCACGACGACCAGGGCCGCATCGCGGGGTGCGTGGGGTACTGGCGAGCCAGTGGTGAGTTCGTGACCTTCCAAGCCAAGACCGTCATCCTGGCAACGGGTGGCGCAGGCAAGTCCTGGAAGTTCACGTCGAACTCCTGGGAGTCGACCGGCGACGGGCACGCGATGGCGCTCTGGGCCGGGGCGAACCTGATCGACATGGAGTGCATCCAGTTCCACCCCACCGGTATGGTCTGGCCGCTCAGCGTGCGCGGGCTCCTGGTGACCGAGAGCGTACGCGGCGACGGCGGCGTGCTGCGCAACTCGAACGGCGAGCGCTTCATGTTCAACTACGTGCCCGAGATGTTCCGAGCCGAGACGGCCGAGACGGAAGAAGAGGGCGATCGCTGGTACGACGACCACAGCGCTGGTCGCCGCCCGCCCGAACTGTTGCCGCGTGACGAGGTCGCGCGCGCCATCAACTCCGAGGTGAAGGCCGGACGCGGCAGTCCCCACGGCGGGGTCTTCCTCGACATCGCCTCGCGACGCACGCCAGAGTTCATTCGACGCCGGCTGCCCTCGATGTATCACCAGTTCATGGAGCTCGCCGGCGTGGACATCACGCGCGAAGCCATGGAGATCGGACCGACCTGCCACTACATCATGGGCGGAGTTCAGGTCAACGCCGACTCTCAGGAGACCGTGGTCCCCGGGCTCTTCGCGGCGGGCGAAGTGGGAGGTGGCATGCACGGGGCCAACCGCCTGGGTGGCAACTCGCTCTCGGACCTGGTCGTCTTTGGACGACGAGCGGGCATCGGCGCCGCCGAGTACATCGAGTCAGGCCAGGCGGCGACCTCGTTCAACCAAGACGAAGTTGACGCGGCCATCGACGAAGCCCTCGCGCCATTCTCGCGCGACGACGGAGAGAACCCCTACACCATCCAGCACGACCTCCAAGAGATGATGCAGGCGAACGTTGGCATCATTCGCACTGCGAGTGAGCTCGAGGAAGCCACTAAGCAACTCGAGGTGTTAAGTGAGCGCGTGCGCCACGTGTCGGTCAAGGGAACGCGGGCCTACAACCCGGGATGGAATCTCGCCACCGATCTGCCGGCCATGATCACGGTGTCGAAAGCGGCCACCCTCGGAGCGACCTTGCGCAAGGAGTCGCGCGGCGGCCACACGCGGTCCGATTTTCCGAACGCCGATCCCGAGTACGGCAAGATCAACTTCGCCCAGTCGACCAGCAACGGACAGTGGGACGGCGACATCAACGTCGTGGAGTCGCCGATCTTGATCTTGCCCGACGACCTCAAAGCTCTCCTCGAGGAGGCGAAGTAATGACCCAGATCACGATGCGGGTATGGCGCGGTGATGCGAAGGGCGGGGACTTTACGAACTACACCCTCGAGCAGAACGAGGGCGAAGTCGTCCTCGACGTCATCCATCGCATTCAGGCGACCGACGCTCCCGACCTCGCGTGCCGCTGGAACTGCAAGGCGGGCAAGTGCGGCTCGTGCTCGGCCGAGATCAACGGCAAGCCTCGACTCATGTGCATGACGCGTGTGGATGCACTGCCCGAAGGACCGATCACCGTTACGCCGATGAAGACGTTTCCCATCATTCGCGACCTGGTCACCGACGTGTCGTTCAACTACGTCCAGGCTGCCAAAGTGCCCGCACTCTTGCCGCCGCCGATGCCCGAGGGCGGGTACCGGATGTATCAAGAGGACGTGGCGCGCGGTCAAGAGTTCCGTAAGTGCATCGAGTGCTTCATGTGCCAGGACGTCTGCCACGTGATCCGAGACCACGAGGAGAACAAGGCCAACTACGCCGGACCGCGCTTCTTCATCCGCTACGCCGAACTGGAGATGCATCCCCTGGACACCAACGACCGTCGTGACCTCATTCGTGAGGACATGGGACTGGGTTACTGCAACATCACCAAGTGCTGCACCGAGGTCTGTCCCGAGCACATCAAGATCACTGACAACGCCATCATCCCGCTCAAGGAGCGCATCGTCGACGCGCACTACGACCCGATCGCGTGGCTCGGGCGCACCATTCGCCGCAAGCCCAAGAAAACGGCCGAACAAGCTGACGTGCAGCCCGCGCCCTAGTGAGTGAGTTTCTCTCCGACGCCTGGTTCGCCGCGTTGGGCGACACCCTGCGAGCGGCCGGTCCTCCCCCGACGGATGACGCCGTGCAAGGGCTGCGCTACGTCATACAACTGATCGATGGGCCAGCGTCCCTACCCGGAGCTCTCACGTTCGCGGTTGATCCGAACGGAGTCACCGTACGCGCGGGCGCCGACGAAGGTGCCGACGCGCAGATCGCGATCGACTATGACGACGCGGCCGCACTCGCCAACGGTTCACTCACTGCGGCCCACGCGGTGCGCGACGGGCGACTCAAGATACGCGGTGACGTCCACGGCCTCGTGCCACTGCTCGAGTGGCTCCTCGGCGCTCGCGCCGACGGCTTGCTCTAGATCAGGCCGAGCGAGCGCACTTCGTCGCGCTCGGCGACCAGCTCGTCGGTCGTGATCGCGATGCGCTGGCGGGCGAAGTCGTTGAGCTCGAAGCCCTCTTTCACCTTCCAGGAACCCGCGCCATCTGAAACGACCGGGTAGCCAAAGGTGAGACCTTCGGGGACACCGTACTCGCCGTGGCTGGTGACCGCGACCGACGCGCAGTCGTCACTGGGCGTGTCGTTGACGAGGCTACGCACCGTGTCGATCGCTGCGCTGGCCGCTGAAGCCGCCGACGAGAGTCCGCGCGCTTCGATGATCGCTGCGCCTCGCTTCTGGACCGTCGTGATGAACTCGCCTTCGAGCCACGCCTGATCGGTGATGACGTCGGTCGTCTTTTTGCCCCCGATGGTCGAGTTGGCGAAGTCGGGAAACTGAGTGGCCGAGTGGTTGCCCCAAATGGCGAGGTTCTTCACGTCGGCGACTGGTCGCCCCGATTTCTGGGCCAACTGGGCCACGGCACGATTCTGGTCGAGTCGGGTCATGGCGAACCAACGATCTTCGGGCACGTCGGGGGCGTTGGACCTCGCGATGAGACAGTTCGTGTTGCAGGGGTTGCCGACCACCAGCACGCGGACGTCGCTCGCGGCATGCGCGGCGATCGCCCGTCCTTGGGGCTGGAAGATCCCTCCGTTGATGTTGAGCAGGTCGCCGCGCTCCATGCCGGCCTTGCGCGGGATCGATCCTACGAGCAAGGCCCAGTTCGTGCCCTCGAAGGCGTGACTTACGTCGCTCGTCGGTTCGATGCTCGCGAGCAGAGGAAACGCGCAGTCGTCGAGTTCCATCACCACACCCTGCAGCGCCTTCATGGCCGGCTCGATCTCGAGCAAGCGCAGCGCAACCGGCACGTTCGGTCCAAACAGGTCGCCCGAGGCGATGCGAAACAAGAGGCTGTAACCGATCTGACCGGCGGCGCCGGTCACGGTGACGTTGACGGGGGTGGTCATGGGTCTCCTTTAGGAATTAGAGGCGATCGACGATGGCGGCGGCGAACTCCGAGCACTTGACCTCGGTCGCTCCCTCCATGAGGCGTGCGAAGTCGTACGTCACGATCTTGTCCGCGATGGTCGCCTCCAACGCAGTGACGATGTCGTTTGCTGCGTCCTGCCAACCCAGGTGCTCGAACATCAACACGCCCGAAAGCAAGACCGAGCCGGGGTTGACCTTGTCCAGACCGGCGTACTTGGGCGCGGTGCCGTGGGTTGCTTCGAAGATGCCGTGCCCGGTGATGTAGTTGATGTTGGCGCCGGGCGCGATGCCAATGCCACCGACCTGAGCGGCGAGGGCGTCCGAGAGGTAGTCGCCGTTGAGGTTCATCGTCGCGATGACGTCGAACTCACTCGCTCGGGTAAGCGCCTGCTGGAACGCGATGTCGGCGATGACGTCCTTGACGAGCAACTTGTCGCCGGGCTTGCCATCGCAGTCGTCCCAGCCCACGGCCACGTCGGCGAACTCATCGCGCACCAACTCATATCCCCACTTGCGAAACGCCCCTTCGGTGAACTTCTGGATGTTCCCCTTGTGCACGAGAGTCACGGAGCGACGATCGTGGCTGAGGGCGTACTTGATCGCCGCGCGGATGAGGCGTTCCGAACCGAACTTCGAGATCGGCTTCACGCCGATGCCGCTCATCTCGCGGATGTCCCAGCCGAAGGCGTCGTGCAGGAACGTTCGCAGCTGCTCGGCCTGCTCACTGCCGGCTTCGACCTCGAGACCGGCGTAGACGTCTTCGGTGTTCTCGCGGAAAATCACCATGTCGACGAGTTCGGGGTGCAAGACGGGCGAGGGGACGCCTTGAAACCAGCGCACGGGCCGCAGGCACACGTAGAGGTCGAGGATCTGGCGCAACGCTACGTTCAGTGAGCGAAACCCACCGCCCACCGGCGTGGTGAGAGGTCCCTTGATGCCGATGAGGTAGTCGCGAAAGACGGTGATGGTCTCCTCGGGTAGCCAGTCCCCGGTCTCGTCAAAGGCCTTTTGGCCGGCGAGAACTTCCTTCCACTCGATGGTCTTGGCGTACTTCTTGGCGGCCGCATCCAGGACCAACTTCGCCGCCGGCCAGATGTCGACTCCGGTACCGTCGCCCTCAATAAAGGGGATTATGGGGTTGTCCGAGACGTCCAGGCGGCCCTCGGCGCTCATCGTTATCTTCTCTGGCATACGACCATCCTAGGTATATTTTTCGCGGCCACTTTTGGGCCGACGGGGGTCTCAGGCGAAGAGCGCCTGGTGGATTTCCTGGGTCGCGGTGGAGCGATTCAACGTGTAGAAGTGCAGCCCCGGCACGCCCGCTTCGAGTAACTCGACGCACAGTTCGGTGGCCGCGCGCACGCCCTCATCGCGCACCGCGCTCGCTCCCCCGCGCGCGTGCGCGTCCTCCAGACGCTTGACCAATGAGGAGGGCACCGCTGCGCCCATGGTCGCCATACGCTTCACCCCGTGCAGGGTCGTGACCGGCATGATGCCGGGCAGGACCGGCTTCTCCACGCCCAGTTCGCCGAGCTCATCGACCAGCTGTGTCCACTCGTGCGCTTCGAAGAAGAACTGGGTCACCGCAAAGTCGGCCACCGCTAGTTTGCGAGCCAAGTACCGACGATCCGACGCGCGATCGCTCGAACGCGGATGCCCCTGGGGATGGGCCCCGACGCCGATGCAGAAGTCCCCGGTCTCTCGCACCAGCTCTACTAGGTCCAACGCGTATTCGAACTCTGAGGACTCCAGGGATCCGTCGGTGGGTAGGTCCCCGCCCAGGGCCATTACGTTCACCACGCCCGCGTCGAGATAGTTCTTTAGGAGATCACGCATCTCGTCGCGACGATGACCCACACAGATCAGGTGCGCCATGGCGGTAATGCGCCCCGCCGACTGAATCTGGGTCACCAGATCGAAGGTGCGCTGGCGCGATTCGCGGCCTCCCCGATAGGTCACCGAGACGAAGGAGGGCTCGAGGGTCGCGAGCTCGTTGAGCGTGCGTTCGAGCACCACGCTCTCGTCGTCTGACTTGGGCGGAAAGAACTCGAACGAGCGGGTCCGGCCCTCGGCCATGAGGTCCAAGACCAGCGAAGAACGGCTACGCACGACCGAAATCGTCCTCGAGTCGCTCGATGTCGTCCTCACCGAAGTAGGTGCCGGTCTGGACCTCGATGAAGACAACGGGGGTCGTCCCTCGGTTCTCGCAGCGATGCGCCTGTCCCAGACCCACGTCGATGCTGGACCCGGCGGGCACCTCGTACTCGACGCCGTCGAGAGTCACCGTGGCGGTGCCGCTCACCACAAACCAGTGTTCGGAACGCCTTTGGTGTCGCTGATAACTGAGGCGTTTGCCTGGCTCCACGACGAGACGTTTGACCTTGTGATCGGCAAAGTCCTCATCGATGACCGTGAAAGACCCCCAGGGCCGCTCGTCTCTCTCGCGTCCGTGTTCGTCTTTTAGTGTCATGACGCCCTTTCGGCAGCCACCACGGCGTTGTTCAACAGCATGGCACGCGTCATCGGGCCAACGCCACCCAGGCGCGGCGTGATCCAGCCCGCAACGTCGCTGACGTCGTCGGCGATATCGCTGAGCAGCTTTCGGCCTTCGAACGTCGTGCCCGCTCCCACGACGGCAGCACCCGGCTTGACCATGTCGCGCGTCACCAGTCCCGCCCGCCCAGCGGCCGAGACGATGACGTCGGCACTGCGAACAATTTCGGCAAAGTGCTCCACGCCGGTGTGCACCACACTGACCGCCGCATTGCAATGCGGGCGGCGCGTCGCGAGCAACAACGCCAGCGGTCGACCGATCGTGAGCCCGCGGCCAATGACCACGACGTGTTGGCCCTCGACCGGCACGTCGTAGGCGGCGAGGAGTTCGACGATCCCGTTGGGCGTGCACGGCAGCGGTCCGGGTGAACCCATCACCAAGCGACCGAGGTTCGTCGGGTGCAGTCCATCCACGTCCTTTTCGGGATTTACCCGCAGCAGCACTTCTTCATCGTTAACCCCGTCGGGCAGGGGAAGTTGCACGAGGATCGAGTGAATTCGATCGTCGGCGTTGAAGCGATCGACAATCTCTTCTATGTCACGTTGGGACACGTCGGCGCCGAGGTGCTCGTCGAAAGAACGGATACCGATCTCGGCGCACTCTTCGATCTTCATCGCCACGTAGCGAACGCTGGAGGGATCGTCACCCACCAAAATCGTGCCGAGTCCTGGGGTGCGGCCCACACCGAGAAGTCGCTGGACCCGCTCGGCTAGCTGCATCTTGATGCGAGCGGCCACGGCCTCACCATCGAGTAGTTGTGCTGTCATGGGTCTCCTAGTGGCGAAAGTGGCGCTCGCCGGTCAGCATCATCACGATGCCCGCCCGGTTGGCCGCGTCAATGACGTCCTGATCGCGAACCGATCCGCCCGGCTGAACCACGGAGGTCACCCCGGCGTTGATCAGCGACTCCAGACCATCGGCGAAGGGAAAGAAGGCGTCTGACGCGGCCGCGGCGCCCTGGGCCCGCTCACCGGCCTTCTGCACGGCGATATCGGAGGCGACGACCCGCGACTGCTGTCCCGCGGCGATACCCACCGCCACGCCGTCGCGGGCAATCACGATGGCATTCGACGTGGTGCGCGCACAGACCCGCCAAGCGACCACCAAGTCGCGGAGTTGCTGATCGGTGGGCGTCGCGCTGGTGACGCAACGCCACTCGCCAGCGGGCACGAGTATCTCGTCCGCGTTCTGGACGAGGGCCAGAGCGCCGAAGGTTCGTATCGAGAGTCCGAGGGGTTCGGGTGCGCTCGCACTGAGCACTCGAGTGGCCTTTCGCCGAGCGACCAGTGTGGCTACGGCGTCCTGGGAAAAGCCCGCGGCGATGATGACGTCGGCCTGGGGGCCGGCCGCGATTCGGGTGGCCACGTCGTTGTCGACGTAACCGCCCAGGGCGACGACGCCTCCGAACGCACTCATGGGGTCGGCCGCCAGCGCCCGTTCAAACGCCTCGCCCAAGGTTCCCGCCAGAGCGGCACCGGCGGCGTTGGCGTGCTTGATGATGGCCACGACCTCACTCCCCGGAGCGTCGTGACCCAGTTCGTGCACGAGTCGCCACGCCGCGTCGGCGTCAAAGAAGTTGAGATACGACAATCCGCTACCGGCGTGCTTAGTGACGCCATCCCACCATGACTCGTGCCCAGCGAGCCGGTATCGGGCGGCGACCTGATGAGGATTCTCTCCGTACTTGGTCACCTCGGCCCGCTCGAGGGTGACGCGAAGGGTCGCGGGCAAAATGTTGGACCTGGACTCGTCCGCGGATGATCCCGAGTCGAACCACTGGGCAATCTGGGCGTCGTAGTCGGCGGTATGGGCGAAGGCAACCCGCGCCAGATCGTGGCGCGTCTCTTCCGTGACCCCGCCCTTCTCTGTGATCTCCGAGAGCACCCCCTCGTACTGTGACGGGCTCGTGACCACCGCGACGTGGCGGTAGTTCTTCGCGGCGGCACGCACCATCGTCGGGCCCCCTACATCGATCAACTCAATTGAGGGGTTGGTCGAGAAGGGATAGAGGTTGCACACCACGAGATCAAAGGGGATGATCCCGTGCTCCTCTAACGCCGCGCGGTGTTCTGGCTTGTCGAGGTCCGCCAGAATCGCCGCGTGGATGAGGGGGTGCAGCGTCTTGACCCGGCCGTCGAGCATTTCGGGAAAGCCGGTGACCACTTCGACGTCGAGGTGCTCAACGCCGGCTTCGCGCAGGGCGGCCGCCGTACCCCCGGAGGCGACCAGGTCCACTCCCGCGACGCTCAGCGCCGTCGCAAAATCGACCAGACCCGTCTTATCCCACACGCTCAACAGT
>JBEKYI010000009.1:0-36435 GCA_049511155.1 Acidimicrobiales bacterium | reverse complement strand
CAACATTGACGCGCTCGGGCTCTTGTACTCGGCGGCGTCCATCTGGACCACCAACGTGATTGTCTTTGGACTCTGGTTCTGGGAACTGGACCGCGGCGGTCCGCACTTGCGTGTCGGCCCCGACGCCGGAGCGCCCGATCTGCAGTTCCCCCAGATGACCGTGCGACAGACGGACCCGCCGTGGCACCCGCGTTTTTACGACTACCTCTATACGTCGTTTGCCAACGGCACGAGTTTTGCCCCGGCCGACGCGATGCCACTCAGCGTCTCCATGAAGGGAATCTTCGCCGCGGAGGCCCTGATCTCATTTATCACGATCGCCGTCGTGGCCGGAGAGGCCATCAACATCCTTCACTGAGTTAGTTCAAAAGTCGCTCGAGGAGGCGAGCCGCGCGACTGTTGCTGTTGCCCTTGGACTCCGCGCGATCGGCTCCGATCGCGGCAGCGAGCGCGGTGTTGATCCCGAGCCAGCGCAGAGGTTCGATCTCCCAGTTGGGACCGCGATGCTGAACGAAGGGCAGCACCGTGAACTCCGTCTCGACGTCCGGAGCAACCATCAGGTCCGCCAGCGCGTTGGCTGCGATCCGCGTCATCACGACGCCGTCTCCCGTATAGCCACCCGCACTCGCGAGACCGCTCTCATAGTCCACGATCACCGATGGCGACTGGTCCCGGGCCATCGCGAGTGGTCCGCCCCAGCGGTGGGTGATCGATCCTTCCAACGCGGGAAAGAGTTCGCGCAACGTCGCTTCGAGGAAGGAGAAGACCTTGGGGTTTTGATCGAATCGCGGCTCGACAGTCGAGCCGAAGTGATACGACGCTCCTCGACCGCCGAAGGCAAAGCGATTGTCGCTCGTGCGTTGCCCGTAAATGATGAGGTGACGGGCGTCGGCGAAGGTTTCGTAGTGAGACAAGCCCACGTTGGCCCAGAAGTCCTCGCTCTGAGGCTCGGTGGCGATCATGAGCGAATAGAGCGGTGCGACACTGCGCCGCTCACGCGGCAGTTCCGGCGTGAATCCCTCGGTGGCTCGTACGACGAAGCGCGCGTGCACGCTGCCTTCGGCGGTGACGACCTGGGGCTCAGAGTGGGACGTGCCCGCCAAAATCTTGGTCACCTTCGAGTTCTCGTAGATGCGCACGCCCAGTCGCTCGTTGACGTCGGCGAGGCCACGCACCAGGCGCGCCGGATGAACGCGAGCGCAGTGGGGGGAGTACGTCGCCCCCAGTGAGCTCGTGACCCGAGCGCGCTCGTTGGCCTCATCTTGGTCGAGCCAGCGCAGGTCGTTCTCCGAGTAGCCCAGCTCTCGCGCGGTCTCGACGTGGTGTTGCAGTCGCTTTACCTGAGGCTCGCTGCGCGCAAAGTCCAGGGTGCCGCCCTGGACAAAGTCCGCGTCGATGTCGTCTTCGGCGATGGCCGCGCCGAAGTCACTCACGCCATCTTGGAGGACGGTGCGCAGGTGTCGAAACTGGTCGATGCCGTGGCGCGCAATGACGGACTCATCGCCGAGGGGATAGAAGGACGAGGCCCAGCCGCCGTTGCGACCCGACGCGCCAAAGCCGCACACCGACTGTTCCAGCACGGCGATGCGCAGAGCGCCATCGCGGCGCTTTAGTTCTCGCGCGGTCCACAGTCCGGTGAAACCGCCGCCGACGATAGCGACGTCAACGTCAAGGTGCGTCGTGAGCGAGGGCCGCGGGCGGAGGGGATGAGACAGCCCGTCCCACCACAGCGAGTGCGGCGGTCGCACTAGATGCCGCGCCTGGCCGCCTCGCTGAAGACGTCGTGCAGGACCCCCACCATGAAGTCGATGTCATCGCGCGTGGAGATCAGCGGCGGAGCGAGTTGCACGACCGGGTCGCCTCGATCGTCCGAGCGACAGATGAGTCCGCGGCGGAACATCTCGGGCGAGACGAAACCGCGCAGTAGCCTCTCTGCGTCGTCGCCGGCCCAGGTTTCCTTGGTCTCTTGATCCTTGACGAGCTCGATGCCCCAGAAGTAGCCCGCGCCGCGTACGTCGCCCACGATGGGAATATCGCGCAGCGTGTCCAAGCCGTCGTGAAAGTAGGGCTCATTTTTGGCGACGTTCTCCATGATCCCCTCTTCTTCGATGATGTCGAGGACCTTGAGGGACACCGCACACGACACCGGGTGACCCGACCACGTGAAACCGTGCAGGAACGCTGCGTCGCCCTCCATGAAGGGCTCGGCAATACGATCCGAGACGATCATTGCCCCAAGCGGGGCGTACCCCGCGGTGATGCCCTTGGCACACGTGATGATGTCGGGGACGTAGTCGTACTTGATGCCCCCGAACCAGCTGCCCAGGCGACCGAAGCCACAGATGACGTCGTCCGAGACGAGCAGCACGCCGTAGCGATCGCAGATCTCGCGTACCTCCTGCCAGTACCCGGGCGGTGGCGTGAAGCAGCCGCCCGCGTTCTGGACCGGCTCCAAGAAGACCGCGGCCACCGTCTCAGGACCCTCGCGCAGAATCGCCTCTTCGATCTGTCGCGCCTGCCACAGACCAAAGGCGATGGGATCGTCGCCGTGACGCTCGGCCCGATAGAAGTTGGTGGCTGGCACCTTGATCGCCCCGGGTACAAGGGGTTCGAAGGGGGTGCGATAGGGCTCCAGCGACGTGATGGTCAGTGCGCCCAGGGTTGTGCCGTGGTACGCGATCTCGCGGCTGATGACCTTGTAGCGGTCGATGTCGCCGCGCATCTTGTGATAGTTGCGCGCGAGCTTCCAGGCACTCTCGTTCGCTTCGGCTCCGCCGGACGTGAAAAAGACGCGGTTGAGGTCACCGGGCGCGAGGGAAGAGAGTCGTTCTGCGAGTTCGATGGCGCGCGGGTGCGCGTAAGTCCACAAAGGGAAGAAGCCCAGCTCGTTCATCTGCGCGGCCGCCGCCTCGCCCAGTTCCTTGCGCCCGTAGCCGAGCGCGTTCGTAAAGAGTCCTGAGAGGCCGTCGAAGTACTCGGTGCCGTTCGCGTCGTAGACCCGCGTGCCCTCGCCGCGCACGAAGATCGGTATCTCCTTGTCGTGGTCGTAGGCGCCCATGCGCGACATCTGCAACCACAGATTGCGCCGCGCACGTTCCGAGTACTGATGGCTCGGTTGTCTCTCGTTCGTCACGGTAATGCCATCCGTGATCGCTTCGTTGAGTGTCACTTTTCCCCCCAGGCGTAGGTCTGCTTGGCCAACTTCAAATACAAAAACGTCTCGACCTCGGTGACACCGGGAATCGAACGAATCGCGTCGTTCAACAGGTGCACCAGGTCGTTGTCATCTTCGGCAATCACCTCAGCGATGATGTCGAAGCTGCCCGCGGTCATCACGACGTAGTTGGCCTCGTCGATTGCCGCCACCTTGTCGGCCACCAAACGCACGTCGCCGTGTACGCGAATGCCGACCAACGCTTCACGGCCGTAGCCGAGTTGCAGGGGATCGGTGATCGCCACGATCTGCATGACGCCCGAGTCCTTCAGGCGTTGCACGCGTCGGCGCACCGCCGCTTCGGAGAGTCCGATCTCTTCGGCGATCGCGCCGTAGGCGCGTCGTCCGTCTCGCTGCAGTCGCGTGATGATCTTGCGATCGAGCGAGTCGAGAACCCCCGGCGCGGAGTTGACGAGTTGGTCGGTGACCCGCTTGTCACTCTCTCGTTGCGCTTTGGTTGCTGACATTGGTTGTTCCTTAGCTGGTAGCCCAAAGGCTCCATGCTGCGGTTTGAGACAGTATAAGCAGATATCGCGACGAAATGAGGCGAGTTTTTTCTAAGAAGTGACTCAATCCTTCTTCCTCCGGTTGCGAAACCCTTGTCTTTTCTGGCAGAGTGAACGGGAGTGCTGCAACGACGCAGCTTCATCGAGGAGGGGAAAATGGCGCGTCTAGCCAACTTCATTGGGGGAGAGTCCGTCGCTCCCCAGAGCGGTCAGTACGTGGATCTGATCAATCCCTCGACGGGTCAGGCCTACCTGGAGATGCCTGTCTCGAACGCGGCCGACGTGGATGCCGCCTTCGAGGCGGCCAAGAAAGCCTTCGGATCGTGGAAGCGCACGACGCCCTCACAGCGCTCACTCGCGCTGCTCAAGATTGCCGACCTCTTTGAAGCCAACGCCGAGAAGCTCGTGGCGATCGAGTCCGAGAACACCGGCAAGATCATTTCGCTGACGATGTCCGAAGAGATCCCCCCGATGATCGACCAGATTCGCTTCTTCGCCGGCGCGGCGCGCCTCTTAGAGGGTCGCGCAGCGAGTGAGTACATGGAGGGCATGACCAGCTACGTGCGTCGCGAGCCGGTGGGCGTTTGCGGTGCGGTGACGCCCTGGAACTACCCGATGATGATGGCGGTGTGGAAGTGGGCTCCCGCCATCGCCGCGGGCAACACGATGGTCTTAAAGCCCGGCGACTCAACGCCGGCGTCGACGGTCTTCATGGCCGAACTCATGGCCCAGGTCCTGCCCGAGGGCGTCTTTAATGTCGTCTGCGGAGACCGCGACACTGGACGCGCACTCGTCGAACACCCCACACCGGCCATGGTCTCGATCACCGGCTCGGTGCGCGCGGGCACCGAAGTCGCCGGCTCGGCGGCGAAGGACCTCAAGCGCGTGCACCTAGAGCTCGGCGGCAAGGCCCCCATCGTGGTCTTTGACGACGTGGACTTAGCGAGTGCCGCCGAGGCGATCGCCATCGCGGGATACTTCAACGCGGGCCAGGACTGCACCGCCGCCACGCGCGTGCTGGCCGGCTCGGGTGTGTACGGTGACTTCGTCGATGCCCTGGTCGAGCAGGCCAACAACACCGTCGTGGGCACGCCCGACAACGACGATGCGCTCTTCGGTCCGGTGAACAACCGCTCGCAGTATGAGCGGGTTCAGGGATTTCTCTCGCGCACGCCGGGTCACGCTCGCGTGGCTGCGGGAGGCTCAACTGTGGATCGAGATGGCTTCTTCATTCAGCCCACGGTCGTGGCCGACCTGAACCAGGACGACGAGATGATCCAGAACGAGATCTTCGGGCCGGTCATCACGGTCCAGCAGTTCAGCGACGAAGACCAGGCCCTCGAATGGGCCAACGGCGTGGACTACGGCCTCGCGTCCTCGGTGTGGACGCGCGACCACGGTCGGGCCATGCGCTTCGCGCGCGACCTCGACTTTGGTTGCGTGTGGATCAACACCCACATTCCCCTCGTAGCCGAGATGCCCCACGGAGGCTTCAAGAAGTCGGGATACGGCAAGGACCTCTCGGTGTACGGCTTTGAGGACTACACGCGCATCAAGCACGTGATGCACAACATCGAGTTTTAACCCTCGCGACAAACGAGCGCCGGGTTGTTAGCGTGGTCCCGGTCCACGAAGGAGATCAACGATGATCATTGGCGTAGTTACAGAAATCAAGACCGACGAGAACCGCGTCGCTCTGACCCCGGCCGGCGCGCGGGAGTTAAGCGGAGCCGGACATCGGGTGCTGGTCGAGCGGGGCGCCGGTGTGGGATCGTCCATCAGCGACGACGACTACGTGGCCAACGGCGCGACCATGGTCGAGAGCGCCGATGACGTCTGGGGCGAGAGCGACCTGCTGCTCAAGGTCAAAGAGCCGATTGAGGCGGAGTACGCGCGATTGGCCGCCAAGAAAGATCAGGTTCTCTTTACGTACCTGCACCTCGCCGCGTCGCGCGAGTGCACGGACGCTCTGGTTCGTGCGGGCAATGTGGCGATCGCCTACGAGACCGTGCGGCTGGCGGACAACACCTTGCCGTTGCTCACACCGATGAGCGAGGTCGCGGGTCGCATGGCCACCCTCATGGGTGCGCACCACCTCATGCGTCCCGGTGGCGGACACGGCACCCTGATCTCGGGGGTACCCGGCGTTGCTCCGGCCAACGTCACGGTCATCGGAGCGGGCGTGTCGGGACTGGCCGCGGCCACCATGGCGGCGGGACTGCACGCCAACGTCAAGATCCTGGACCGCAACCTTGAGCGCCTGCGTCAAGTGGATATTCACTTCGATGGCCGCGTCGAGACGATCGCGTCGTCCACTCTCGCCATCGAGGAGTCCTGCATTTGGGCGGACATCGTGATCGGCGCGGTCCTCGTCGTCGGGGCACGGGCTCCCAAACTGGTGAGCAACGAACTGGTCTCGCGAATGCGCGAAGGCTCGGTCCTCGTCGACATCTCGGTGGACCAGGGTGGCTGCTTCGAAGCCACGCGACCCACGACCCACTCGAACCCGACCTTCGTGGTGAACGGTTCGATCTTCTACTGCGTGGCCAACATGCCCGGCGCGGTGCCCGCGACCTCGACGCGAGCGCTGTCGAACGCGACGCTGCCCTACGTGATGGAACTGGCCCGCGGCGGTTGGCGCGAAGCGGTTCTCGCCGACGCCGCCCTGGCTGAGGGCGTGAACGTCGTCAGCGGCAAGGTCACCTACGGGCCAGTGGCCGAGGCGTTGGACCTCAACTACACGCCGCTCAAAGAACTGCTCTAGGCGTCGTCGCCGACGCGAAGCACGACTTTGCCGAACTTGCCGGGCTGAGCGAAGTACTCGTAGGCCGCGCTCGCTTCGTCGAAGGGGAATACCTTGGCGAGCGGCACGTCGATCTCACCCAGGCGCCAGCGCGGCACCAACGTATCGGCCACTTGACGAATCGCGTCGGCCTTTTGTTCGCGCGTGCGCGATCGCATTGTCGCCCCCGTCAACGTCAGTCGCTGTTGCATCACTTGGAGCAGGTTGATTTCGAGACGGCTGCCCGCACCCACGCCGATCGTGACAATGCGCCCGTAGGGGTTGAGGACCTCCAGCGCTTTGGTGAGGTGGGCGGCACCAATCAGTTCAATGACCACGTCGACGCCGTCGATCGATGTCACCTCGTCGAGGGTGATCGTCTCGTTCGCACCAAGCGCACGAAGTTGATCGTGGAACTGGTCGTCTCTCGTGACGGCCACGACCTCTGTCCCGAGGGCGTGGGCAATCTGCACAGCCGCCACGCCGACGCCGCCTGCAGCACCCGAGATAAGAACTCGCTCACCCTGATGCACGCGGCCTTGGGTCACCAGCGCGTCATGGGCCGTCGTGAACGCTTCGGCAAAGCCACCCGCTTCGTCGAAGCTGACGCGATCCGGTACGAACAGCAAGTGTTCGGCTGGCACCGCGCACAGTTCGGCCTGCGCGCCACCACCCACGAGCGCACACACTCGGCGATTCATGAGTAGATCGACGACCCGGTCGCCCACCGCCACGACCACGCCGGCGAGTTCCATGCCCGGAATGTCCTCGGGCCAGCCCGCCGGCGCGGGATAGAACCCCGCTCGCTGCATGAGATCGGCCGCGTTGATACCCGCGGCTTTGACCTGGACGACGACGTCGTAGGGACCGGGCTCGGGGGCGGGCCGGTCACTGAATACCAGCGACTTGTTGTAGATGGCGAGCGCCCGCACGACGCGATCCTAGGTGGCCGAGTTCGCGCAAGGACGTTTAAAGTCTGGGCATGACTATCTACGACACCCCCATTCACACGCTGGCCGGCGAGCCAACGACCCTCGAGAAGTTCAAGGGCGAGACGATCTTGATTGTCAACGTCGCATCCAAATGCGGGCTCACCCCCCAGTACGAGGGCCTCGAGAAGCTCCAAGAGACCTATGGTGCACGTGGCTTTTCGGTGCTCGGTTTTCCCTGCAATCAGTTCGCCGGCCAAGAGCCCGGGTCGGCCGAGCAGATCCAAACGTTCTGCTCGACGGTTTATGGTGTCACGTTCCCACTGTTCGAAAAGATTGACGTCAACGGCGAGGACCAGAGTCCGATCTACGCCGACTTAGAAAAGGTGCCCGATCAAGACGACGGGTACACCGGCGACGTGCGCTGGAACTTCGAGAAGTTCCTGGTGGGTCGCGACGGATCGGTGATGCGCTTTGCGCCCCAAGTCACACCCGACGATCCCAAGCTGCTGATCGCGATCGAGACCGACCTCGGCTAACCCGCGCCAATCGTGCGATGCAGTCGCACGTAGGTGACGCGAAACCCGAAGTGGCGCCAGAAGTACGCGGCGCGATGGTTGGTGACGCGCCAGTTGGCCTCGGCGTAGCGAAAGCCGGCGTCCAGCGCGTCGTTGAGCGCGCGACGGATGAGCGCTTGGGCGATGCCCTTGTGCTCGTGATCGGGCCGCACCGTCAGGGCGCTCACGTGCAGAGAGTCCCCGAAGGAACCGCGACGCGAGTCGAGTGGAAAGGTGATGCACTGGGCGATCGACTCCCCGTCGTAGTCGACGAGGTAGTGATGGACCTCCGGGTCGTCCAGCGTGTCCAGCATCTCTTCGGGTCGCGACGCGTGCTCGACGAACAGTGAGAAACTCGGGCCCCGCTGTTGGGCGGCGTCCAAGATGTGGTCGAGTTCGAGCGCGGTCACGAGGTCGTCGGGTTCACCGCGGCGAACCGTGTAACCGAGTGGCCAGTTGACGGCGCGGGGCGCATCGAGCGCGATCACGCCTCGCGCGTGCATGCGCGCAAATCCCAGCTCGTACCACGGCGAGGTGTCCTCGGGGTCGTCGAAGACCCAGGCGTAGTGCTCCACGGCGTTGTTGGCGATCCACGACGAACCGGCTTCCGCGTAGAGGGCGTCGAGCACATCCGGTGAGTCGAAGGACACGCCGTCAGGTCCGACCCACGCGCCCTTGCCGTACTCGGGACTTTCGAGCAGCGCCCCGTAGAGGTGGCCCACGATGGTCCCTTTTTCTTCCGCGACCCAGGTCTGGTCGGCCGCGCGGGCGAGCGCGTCGGCGAAGTGGCCCTCGATGAAGGTGGGGTTCACCAAGTCGTTGCGCGCGGCGTCTCGCGCGAGACGCGCGCTCGCGCGGCGCACGATGCGATCAATGTCGCCCAATTCGACGCGACGCACGATCATTAATTCACCGTACTGTCGCGTGTGTAAAGGTGAAGCGGTGACTCTGCGCGCGACACTTTTCGACATGGACGGGCTGCTGCTGGACTCCGAAATCCTCTGGCACAAGGCGGAAGTTGAGATCTTTGGTGCCCTCGGCGTGCCGCTCAGCGACGCCATGGGTCGCTCGACGAAAGGCATGTACGTCAATCAGGTCGTGACTTATTGGAACACGCGGTACCCCTGGGCGAGCCCCAGCGAGGACGCCGTCGTCGGCCTGTTGCTCGATCGCGTGGGCGATCTGGTCGAAAGCGAAGGCGTGCTCATGCCCGGCGCCGTGCGCGCCCTGGATCTCACGGGTGAGCGCGGCCCGTTGGCCTTGGCGAGTTCCACGCCGATGGGCCTCATTATCCGGTGCCTCAAGCACTTCGGCCTGCTTGATCGCTTCGCGGCGATTCATTCGGCGGAACACGAACCCTTCGGTAAACCGCATCCCGCGGTGTTCTTGAGTGCAGCGGCGTCGCTTGACGTGGCGCCCGAAGAGTGCCTGGTGTTCGAGGACTCCGCGGCTGGCGTACTCGCGGCCAAGTCCGGGACGATGAGCGTGGTGGCCGTTCCCACGTCCGATGACCTCTATCGCCCCGAGTTTGCTCTCGCGGACCTGGTCCTTGCGTCACTCGAGGAACTCACCACCGAGTGGCTCGACGAGCGCTTCGCCTAGAGGTCCTTCATAAATCGGCTGGCGAGGTGGTACGAGTGTGCTCCGGGTGGATACTCATCGACCGAGTTCCAGCCCGTCGTGCGATAGAGCTCCACCGCTTCGGGTTGCGCGTAGCCCGTTTCGAGGTAGAGCTGGGCGTACCCGATCTCTTTCGCGCGCTCTTCGATTCGTCGCATCAGCGCAGAGCCCACGCCGCAACGTCGTTGATCCGGTCGCACCCACAGACGTTTGATCTCACCGATGTGCAGAGCGGGATCGCTGATCGGTCGCAGCCCTACGCCCCCGACGAGGTGCGCGTCGAGACGCGCGACGAGGAACGTCCCGAGTGGCGCCATCAGTTCTTCGACGTGTAGGTATCGGTCCTCGTCGCTTCCGCCGTAGCGCCGATCCAACTCGTCGATCGAGGCGTGGTACACGCTGAGCGCGCCGTGGGTCGTGATGAGTTCATCGTTGATGACCAGATCGCGCACCCAGACACAGTAGAGGTCGGACTTTGACGGCGACCCCCTTCACTACGATGGAGGGATTCTTTAAAGGAGACCCATGTTTCGCCCGGTCAGCGCTGATCTTGAGTTTGTGGCCATCGAGGAGGCCGAACTCGCCCGCTGGAAGGCCAACTACGTCTTCGAGCGCTCGGTCACGCTGCGCCAAGACGCCGAGCCTTGGATTTTCTACGAGGGTCCCCCCACCGCGAACGGCCTACCCGGGCTTCACCACGTGTGGGCGCGGGTCTACAAGGATCTGTTCTGTCGCTACCACACGATGAAGGGCCAGTTCGTGCCCCGCAAGGCGGGTTGGGACACCCACGGCCTGCCCGTGGAGGTCCAGGTGGAAAAGCAACTGGGGATCTCGGGCAAGAAGGAGATCGAGGACAAGGTCGGCATCGCCGAGTTCACGCGGCTGTGCCGCGAGTCAGTGCTCGAGCACGTCGATGAGTTCGAACGGCTCACCGAACGAATTGGCTTCTGGCTCGATACCGAACACGCATACTTCACGTACCACCCGAGCTACGTCGAGTCAGTGTGGTGGAACCTAAAACAGCTCTTCGAACGCGGCCTGCTCTACGAGGACTACAAAGTCATTCCGTACTGTCCGCGATGCGAGACCGGCCTCTCGTCTCACGAGTTGGGCCAACCGGGCGTGTACTACGACGAGAGCGACGAGAGCGCGTACGTGCGCCTGCGCATCACGGATGCCGATGATCGCTCCGACTTGGGCTCGGCCACCCACTTGTCCGTGTGGACGACCACCCCCTGGACGCTCATCTCGAACGTCGCCGTTGCGGTGAACCCCGCGGTCACCTACGCCGTCGTCGATGGCGTCGTGGTCGCCGAGGATCTCGTCGCGAGCGTGTTTGGCGAGGGGGCACAAGTGGCGGCGACCTTGCCGGGCTCCGCTCTCCTTGGCCTGCACTACGAACGGCCCTTTAGCGACGTGCCGCTCCCGGAGGGTGTTGATGCGAACTACGTGGTGGCCGCAGACTACGTGACCATCGAGGACGGCACCGGTCTCGTGCATCAGGCGCCCGCCTTCGGTGAAGTGGACCGTCAAGTGGCGCGCGAGAACGGACTGCCCACCCTCAATCCCGTGCTGGCCGACGGTACGTTTGGCTCCTCGGTGCCGTGGCTGGCGGGTCAGCACGTGCGAGAGGCCAACCATGAGATCAACGACGAACTCGAGCGGCGCGGGCTGCTCATTCGGCGTTTTGACTACGTGCACTCACTGCCGCACTGCTGGCGTTGCGGTACGGCGTTGATCTACTGGGCCAAGCCGAGTTGGTACGTCGCCACGAGCGAGCTCAAGGACAAGTTGATCTCGGAAAACCAGCGCGTCGACTGGCATCCCGAGTACATTCGCGACGGCCGGATGGGCGAGTGGCTGGCCAACAATGTCGACTGGGCGCTCTCGCGAGATCGCTATTGGGGCACGCCGCTTCCTATCTGGCGCTGCGAAGACGCCCACGTGACATGCATCGCCTCGCGTGATGAGCTCTCGGCTCTCACCGGGCGTGATCTGAGCGATCTCGAGCCCCATCGACCCGAGATCGACGAGGTGGTTTTTGCCTGTCCGACCTGCGGGAAAGTGGCCCGCCGCGTCGAGCCGGTGATCGACGCATGGTTCGACTCGGGCTCGATGCCCTCAGCCCAGGTCGGCTATCCACATACGCCGGGTAGCGCCGACGCGATGAGGTTCCCGGCCCAGTTCATTTGCGAAGCGATCGACCAGACGCGGGGTTGGTTCTACTCGCTGCTCGCGGTCAACACCCTGGTTTTCGGCGAGACGCCCTACGAGCACGTGCTCTGCTTGGGGCACATCGTGGATGAAACCGGCAAGAAGATGAGCAAGTCGGTGGGCAATGTCATCGACCCCTGGGAGGTTCTGGACACCCGAGGGGCGGACGCGTTGCGGTGGTGGATGTTCTCCCAGGGATCTCCCTGGACCTCGACGCGCGCGAGCCTCGGCGCCATCGACGCGTCAATGCGCGAGACGCTCGCCACGCTGTGGAACACGGTCAGCTTCTTTACGACCTACGCCTCGCTCAACGCGTTCGATCCCCACGATCCAGAGATTCCGGCCGTGGCTGAACGCAGCGCAATCGACCGATGGATCCTGTCGCGACTCGAGCATGTGACCGACGTCATGACCGCGGCCCTCGACGGGTACGAACCGCTTGCCGGAACCGACGCGCTCGGCGAACTCATTGACGATCTGTCGAACTGGTACGTGCGGCGCAGTCGTCGGCGCTTTTGGCGCACTGACCCGAACTCGCCGCGCTCGGAGTCCCTGGCCGCCCAGGCCACGCTGCTCGAAGTCCTCCAGCGGGTGACCTTATTATTGGCGCCCTTCTGTCCGTTGCTCACCGAGCGGCTCTATCAGGAGCTCTTTGGGGTGAGCGACTACGACTCGGTGCATCTCGAAGATTGGCCTGTCTCACTGCCGCAGCGACGTGACGAAGCTCTCGAGGCCTCGATGGCGTTAGCGAGGCGCCTCACCTCGCTCGGACGAGCGGCTCGCGCGGAGGCGGGCGTCAAGGTTCGCCAGCCCCTCGCGCGTGCCCTGGTCTTCGTACCGGCGAACTCGCCCAGTCCGCCCGAAGGCGTGGTGGAAGAGGAGCTGAACGTCGACCACCTGGAGTACGGCTCGGAGTTGGCCGAAGTGCTCTCCTTTGAGCTCGTGCCAAATTTTCGCACCGTCGGACCACGCTTGGGTGAGGCGGTCAAAGAGTTACGCGCCGCCCTGAGTGCACTCGATGCCCAGAGTGCTGCGAGCGCGCTGGAGTCGGGGCAGGGCGTGCGAGTCACCTTGTCGAGTGGAGAGTTTGAACTGTCGGGTGACGACGTGGAGTTGCGCGTGAAGGGTCAAGGCGGATTCGCCGTCTCGCGCGACGGAGCGGAAGTCGTGGCTCTTGACCTGACGCTCACCGACGAATTGCGCCGACGCGGGCTCCTGCGAGATGTTGTGCGTCAGGTGCAGGATCTGCGAAAGAACTCGGGCCTGGACGTCGCTGATCGCATCGTCTTACACGTGGTGGGACTCAATGACCTGCGCGACGAGTTCGACTCGTTGGCGGGCGAAGTTCTGGCCACGAGCGTGGACACCACGCCCGGCATCGGCGAGGGAACGGTGCTTGATCTGGATGACGAGCGCGAGGCGATTGCTTGGGTCGTAAAGGCCTAGAGCGGTGAGTTCAGTTTCGCCAAGAGTTCACTGAGCGTGCGCCGCTCGGTGTCATCCAGTCGGGTGGCGAGATTCTCGTCCAGGTAGCGCAGGTGCACCGCGAGTGCCTCGTCCAGCTTCGCGTTTCCCTCATCGGTGATAGCGACCCAGATGGCGCGCCGGTCAGCCGCGCAGTGCTCGCGACGTACGAGAGTGCCCTCTTCCAGCCGGTCAATGAGCCGTGTGGTACCACCGCTCGAGTGAACGATGGCATCGGCAATCTGGCTCATCTTGAGTCGGCCGTCGTCGCTCTGTCGTAGCTGCAAGAGGACGTCGAACAAGGCAAGGGGTAGGTCGCAGGCCTTCTCGAGCTCGGCGCCAAAGTCCCGTGAGAGCCGGGCGTTGGTCTCGAGGAGCAGCCCGAACAGCACGACTTTTTCATCACCTGACGGGCAAGAGGTCGACAACATCACACCACCATTATAGGGGAAGTTATTGCTCATACAGTAACTTCTTGACAAATAGTTGCAGAAGCAAGTATAATGAGGGGAGCACACAAAGTGCCCTTAAAACTAGGAGAAACCCCCAATGAGCAACCTTCCCGCTCCCGGCGTGTACACGGTCGACCCCGTCCACACCAACATTGACTTCATCGCCCGTCACCTCGTCGCCTCGAAAGTTCGTGGCAATTTCACCGACTTTACGGGCGTAATCACCCTCGGCGACACGATCGAAAACTCGAGCGTCGAAGCGACCGTTCAGGCCGCAAGCATCACCACCCACAACGAGATGCGCGATGGCCACCTCAAGAGTTCAGACTTCCTTGAGCTCGAGACGTACCCGACCCTGACCTTGAAGTCGACCAAGATCACCTCCAAGGGCGGCGACGACTACGAGATGGTCGCGGACCTCACGATCAAGGACGTCACCAAGTCGGTGACCTTCGACCTGGAGTATCTGGGCACCAGCCCCGGCATGCAGCCCGGTGTCACCGCGATTGCCTTCGAGGCGAAGACCGAGATCGACCGTCGCGACTTCAACGTCAACTTCAACGCGACCTTGGACAACGGCGGACTCGTCGTGAGCAACAAGGTCGTCATTGAGCTGACCATCGAAGCGCTCAAGCAGGACTAGTTTCACCTACTTCAACACGTAACGAAGCCGGGGGCGCTACGTCCCCGGCTTCGTCGTTAGTACGATGGGCGGATGTCGAAAGTGAAATCAAGTATCGGCGTGTTGGGGGCCATCGCGACCATCATCTCGGTATGGTGGTTCGCCTTTCGCCCTCGACGTAACCAGGGTGATTCCGAGGAATAACTACCGGGTGTAGCCCGAGGCCAGCCCGGTTGAGCGGCGGTTTTTGCTGGCAGACTAGGGCCATGCCCTTTGTCGCTATCAATCCCGCCACCGAAGAGATCATCGCTGAATATCCGGTTCTCGATAAGACCGGTATCGATCGAGCGCTCGAGAGTGCGCACGGCGCGTACCTCAAGTGGCGCGGGGCGAGTTTCGCCGAGCGAGCTACCTACATGACCCACGCGGCGGAGCTGCTCGAGGGGGAGATTCCGGTGGTGGCCGAGCTCATGACGAGCGAGATGGGCAAGACCTTTGCCGCGGCCAAGGGCGAGGCGATGAAGTGCGCGGCGACCATGCGCTACTTCGCCGAACACGCTGAAGCGATGCTGGAGAGCGAGAACCTCCCGACCAAGGGCTCGCGCAGTGGACTGCGCTACGACCCGACTGGCGCGATCTTTGCGGTCATGCCGTGGAACTTCCCGCTGTGGCAAGTCGTGCGAATGGCCGTGCCCACCATCATGGCGGGCAACGTCGTGGTCTTTAAGCACGCGCACAACGTTCCGGGGTGCGCGCGGTACCTCGAGGATCTCTTTCTTCGCGCGGGGTTTCCCGCGGGTGTGCTCACCACCGTGTTCGTCGAGATCGACCAAGTGCCCTCGATCATCGCCGACGAGCGCATCGTGGGTGTGACTCTGACGGGTTCGGATCGCGCGGGCCGTTCGATTGCCGCCGAAGCGGGCAAGAACTTAAAGAAGTGTGTTCTCGAGCTCGGTGGCTCTGATCCCTTCGTCGTGGCCGCTTCCGCGGATATGGATCTCACCGTCTCCACGGCCGTCACCGCCCGCATCCAAAACAACGGTCAGGCCTGCATTGCCGCCAAGCGCTTCATCGTCGTGCGCGAACGGGCCGATGAGTTCCTCGGACGCTACGCCGAAGCGATGGGTGCGGTGCGCCTCGGCGATCCGATGGACCCCGTCACTGAGCTCGGCCCACTCGTCTCGGTGGCGCAGCGAGAACTTCTGGCGGACCAGGTCAGCTCGTCGATTGAGGCGGGCGCCACAGTGCTGGCCGGCGGCGAGGTGCCGGAACGCCGGGGCTTCTACTATCCCGCCACCGTACTGACCGACGTGCCCGCGGGTTCGCGCGCGGGCTGCGAAGAGCTCTTCGGTCCGGTCTCGGTCGTGATCCAAGCGCGCGACCTTCAGGACGCGATTCGTATCGCCAACGACACGCCCTGGGGACTGGGTGGTTCCATCTGGGCTCAGGACGACCACGAAATCGACGAAGCGATTGCGGGTCTTGACGTCGGGACGGTGTTCGCCAACGCCATGGTCGCGTCGATGAACGAACTGCCCTTTGGCGGTACGAAGAGCTCCGGTTTCGGTCGAGAACTCTCCGCGTTGGGTGCGCGCGAGTTCACCAACGTGAAGTCGTTCTTCGTCGCATGAGTCCGCAGTACTACTTCGATCACGCCGCGTCGGCACCCCGACGCGATGCCGTGAGCGACGCGATGGCGCGCTGGCAGCACGGAGTCGTGGGCAATCCCTCGGGCAGCCACCGCGCCGCGCGTGAGGCGCGACGAGCTGTCGAAGACGCGCGCGATGAGGTGGCGGGGTACGTGGGCGCCAAACCCGGTGGCGTGGTCTTTACCGGCGGAGGGAGCGAGTCGTGCTATTTGGCGCTGGCCGGGGTAACTCATCATCACCGGCGTCACCACGATCGCACCGAACTGATCGTCTCGAGGGTCGAGCACCACGCTGTCTTGGACACGGCGATGGCGCTCGCCGCCGACTACGAATCAGTGAGCGCCCACTTGCTGGATGTCGATGAGGATGGAGTCGTCGACTTGGACGCGCTCCGCACGCTCCTCAACGAGAACACGGCGATCGTGAGCGTGATGGCGGTGAACAACGAAACCGGCGTGCGCGAACCCCTCGACGGAGTCGCCTCGGTGGTGCACTCGCTACCCGGGAACGTCGTCACGCACACCGACGCCGTGGCGGCCGCGCCGTGGCTGGATCTCTCGGTGGTCACGGGTTCGATGGATATGGTCTCGATCTGCGCGCACAAGCTGGGCGGCCCGGTCAATAGTGGTGCGCTCATCGTGCGTAGCGACGTCGTCTACGAGGGAGTCGTTCCGGGCGGCGGCCAGGAGCGCGGACACCGTGGCGGCACCGTCGACGTGGCTGCGGCCGTCGGACTCGCGACAGCCCTGCGTGAGACGGCGCGCGAGCTCCAAGAGGCCAACGATCGAGTGTTCGAGTACCAACAGAAGATCGGCGCGGCCCTGAGTTTCTTGCCGGGCTGTCGCGTCACGTCGGAGAACGCCGCACGCGTTCCCGGAACAGTGCACGTCACCTTCGAGGGGCTGGCGAGCGATGAGTTGCTCTTCCTCTTAGATCAGGAAGGTGTCTGCGCCGCCGCCGCCGCCAGCTGCTCGAGCGGGGCCTCGGTCAGCAGCCACGTGCTCGCCGCCATGGGTGTCGCACCCGAGCGTGCGCGGGGCTCCGTGCGATTTTCGATGGGCGCAGAGACGACGGATGACGACGTCGACGCGCTGATTCGAATCGTTTCGTCGGTGGTCTACCGCCTTCACGACGAGAAGTAGTCATCTCTCACGAGCAGTGAGGTGTGACATTCGTGGCTCGGGGGCGATGTCGGTGAGGCCTGGCAGACTGGGATCATGAAAGTTCTCGTGGCGATGAGTGGGGGAGTCGACTCTTCGGTCGCGGCCGCTTTGCTGCTGGAGGCGGGTCACGAGGTGACCGGCGCCACCTTGAAGCTGTGGGGTGGCGCGTCGGACTCCGGTTGCTGCTCGGTCGCGGATGTCGACGACGCGCGCCGTGTCGCGCAGGTCCTGGGCATTGATCACCATGTCTTCAACTACACCGAGGAGTTCGAGCGCCACGTGGTTGCCCCTTTCGTCGAGGGTCATCTCAACGGGCGCTCGCCCAACCCCTGTATCGAGTGCAACCGTCACATCAAGTTCGACCTGCTCTTCGATCGTGCCACAAGACTGGGCTTTGACGCGGTGGCGACGGGGCATCACGCCCAAGTGATCGAGCGCGCTGGGCGCCGGTACCTCGTGCGCGGTGCCGACGATCAAAAGGACCAGAGCTACGTGCTGGGCTACTTGGGCGAGAGCGAACTCAACATGCTGCTCCTGCCCATCGGCCACCTGAACAAGAGTGCGGTGCGCGCCGAGGCGGAGCGACTGGGACTGCGAACCTGGGACAAGCCCGACAGCCAGGACGTGTGTTTCATCGAGGCCTCCAAGGGCCGAGAGGCGTTTCTTCGTTCGCGCGCCGAGTTGACGACCGCGACCATCGTCGACGTGGCGACCGGCGAGACCTTGGGTGAGTCCTCGGCCGCCGAACTCGTCACCGTGGGACAACGACGAGGCGTGTTACCTGGCCGCGACGGACAGAAGCGCTACGTGGCGCGCGTCGATCTGCGCGCCCAGCGCGTCGAGGTCGGTCGCCTCGAGGACATCTTGGTGACGTCGCTCACCCTCGACGACTCGACGCTTAGTTTCACGGGCGACGCGCTGTTCGACGGCGCGTCGGTGCTCGTCCAGTGCAGCGCGCACGGCCGAGCCCAACTCGCTACGCTCCGTCGCGGTGAGTGCTGGCGGTTGGAGCTCCACGCACCGGCGCGGCCTGTGGCGGCGGGCCAGTCGGTGGTGATGTACCGAGTTGACGATCCGTCCGTGGTCGAGGGCGCGGCGATCGTTTCTCTTCCGTGAACGCCAAGTCTCGGGTCGCGCAGTTGCGCGACGAGATCGCGCGCCACAACGAGGCCTACTTTGTCCACGACGAGCCAACGCTGCCCGACGGTGACTACGACGCACTGGTTCGCGAACTGAGGGACCTCGAGGCGGCGCACCCTGAGTTGGCCGACGAGCAGTCGGTGTCGCGTCGCGTGGGGGCACCCGTCTCCACCACATTCTCGCCAGTCACCCACGACGAGCCGATGCTCAGTTTGGACAACGTCTTTGGTGCCGAGGAACTGATGACGTGGAGCGAGCGGGTGGCTAAGTCGCTCGGTGTGGACGCGAGCTCAATCGACTTCGCCGTCGAGCCCAAGATTGACGGGCTCGCGTTATCCATTCTCTTTGTGGACGGCCAACTCGTGCGCGCGGCGACCCGCGGGGATGGGCGAGTGGGTGAGGACGTGACCCAAAATGTCCTCACCATCAAGAACGTTCCGCCCGAGTTGAAAGGAGAGAGGCGCGGTCGAGTCGAGGTTCGTGGCGAAGTATTCCTGGCGCGACGCGATTTTCAGGAAATGAACGAGCAGCAAGCCGCCGCCGGGCTGAAGGAGTTCGCCAACCCACGCAACGCCGCCGCGGGCAGTCTGCGACAGAAGGACCCCACCGCCACCGCCAAGCGACCGCTGTCGTTTCTCGCCTACCAACTCGTTGATCTCGACTCGAGTCGACACTTCACCTCGTACACCGACACCATTTCGCAACTGGCCACCTGGGGCTTTCTCACGGCCGCCCAGTCCAGCCTCGAGCACGGGGCGCCGGCCATGGTCGCCAAGAGCAACTGGTTCGAAGAACATCGACACGACCTCGCCTTCGACATCGATGGCGCTGTGGTGAAGGTCGACAACCTGGCCCTGCGCGAGCGCTTGGGGTTTACGAGTCGCGCCCCGCGCTGGGCGATCGCGCGCAAGTTCCCGCCCGAAGAGCGCACCACTCGTCTGCTCGCAATCGAAGTCTCCATCGGGCGAACGGGCCGCGCCACGCCCTTCGCGGTCTTAGAACCGGTCGTCGTGGCTGGCTCTACCGTGTCGATGGCCACGCTGCACAACGAAGACCAGGTCAAACACAAAGACGTTCGTCCCGGCGACCTGGTGATCGTGCGCAAGGCGGGTGACGTGATCCCCGAAGTCGTCTCGGCGGTCCCCGAGTCCGGTAAGCGCCGGGCTAAGGCGTGGACCTTCCCGCTCAACTGTCCGGAGTGCGGTCAGCCCCTCGTGCGTCGCGGCGCCGAGAGCGACACCTACTGCGTCAACCCGACGTGCCCGGCCCAGCAGCTCGAACAGATCGTGCACTTCGCGTCACGCGGAGCGCTCGACATCGAAGGGCTCGGCGAGCAGCGCGTGGCCCAGTTATTGCAGGCTGGTCTCATCAGCGACGTGGCGGACCTCTTCGCGCTGCGGGTGGAGGACCTGAGCACTCTCGAAGGATTCGGCGAGCTCTCGGCAACGTCGTTGGTGCGCGCGATCGCCGAGGCGAAGCGATCACCACTCAGCCGCGTCCTGGTGGCACTGGGCATTCGACACGTCGGTCCCGTCGCGGCTCGCGTCCTAGCCCGGCACTTTCGCACCTACGCAGCCCTTGAGAGCGCACCACTCGAAGAGCTCGAAGGGCTCGACGGCGTGGGGCCCATCATTGCCCAGGCCATCTACCAGTACTGCAGGGAAGACGAGAATCGCGAGCGCATGGCCCGCCTCGCCGATTCGGGCTTTACCTTGAACGAACCCGGAGCGACCTCAACGATTGAGGCGACGTTGGCCGGCAAGGCCGTGGTGGTGACTGGAGCCGTTCCGGGCTACACACGCGAGGAAGCCGAAGCGGCGATCCTCGCCCGTGGCGGCACGTCGCCCGGGTCGGTCTCGAAAAAGACCTTCTGCGTCGTGGTGGGAGAGGCCCCCGGGGCCTCCAAACTCACCAAAGCCGAGGAACTGGGCGTTCCGATCGTCAGCGCCGAGAATTTCGAGCGCCTGCTGGCTACGGGTAGCGTTTCGCCGTAGCCCGTCGCCCGGGCCGCACCTTTCACTAGTGTTTTGCCGATGGCGCCTACATACTCTCCGGACCATGTGCTCGCCGGGCGGTATCGCATTGTCCAACTGTTGGGAATAGGCCAGACCGTCGAGGTCTACGAGGCCGAAGATCTGTCACTTCAACGTCGCGTCGTGGTCAAGGTGCTCCTGGCAGACTTGGCCGCGCACGAGGAGATTCGCCGCGCCATTCGGGATCGAATCATCCGCGCAGCTGCCCTCAGCCACCCGCACTTAGCGCGCGTCTTCGACGGGGGCCAAGAGGCCGGGGCGATCTTCATGATCACTGAATACTTAGGCGGTGGCTCGCTCGAGGATGTCCTCGCGTCGGGACGGCGTTTCAGCGTCGATGACGGCGCGCGGCTGGGCCGTGACATCGCGAGCGCCCTGGCCTACCTGCACGATCGCGGCTTCGTGCTGGGCAACTTGTCGCCGTCCAAACTGCTCTTCGACGACGAAGGCCGTGTTCGCGTTACCGATGTTGCCCTCGCGGGACTCGCCGGTCCCTACCGTGCGCGCACTTCGATCAACGACGCGCGCTACCTCTCGCCTGAACAGGTTCTGGGTGAGCCGACGACGGGCGAGAGCGACGTGTACGCGCTTGCTCTCATCCTCTTTGAAGCCGTGACCGGATCGGTCGCCTACGAGGGTTCGACGGCCGAGGCCGTGCTGCGTGCACGCCTCGATGCGCCACTACCTGTGCGCCTCGAGCTCGGCACCCTCGACATGGTCTTGGCCCAGGCGGCGGTGCCCGATCCTCGTCTGCGACTCGACGCCGAGCAGTTCTCCCAGCGCCTCGGAGCCGTCGTGGGCGACGCGAGTCCCCTGGTGGTTCGACCCGGTTCGGAGGAGACACCGCTGCTGGCACAGTTCGAAGAACCGCCTGAGCCACGCCGATCCATCGGCTTCAGTGCGCCCTCGGCCGAACAAATCACCGGTGCTCAACCCGCCGTCGGGGCCTTTCCTCGCGCCACGCGCCTGCAGAGCACGGGCGTCTCACCGGCGTCGCGTGTGCCCCTGGGACGTACGCCGCGATTCGGTGGCACGCAGTACGACCTGCCGCGAACGGCCAGTCGACGAGGCGGCTTCCTCGTGGCCGCCGTCATCATCGTGCTGCTGGCGATCGCCGCGGGCGTGGTGTGGAAGCTCGGCCTGTTCAAGTCGAGTCATACGGTACCGAACCTGGTCGGCCAGACCACCACCCAGGCGGCGAGTGCAATTACGAGCGGAGGCTACACGCTCAGCATCCACGACGTGAACTCCACATCGCCCGCCAACGACATCGTCAGCCAGTCACCCAAGGCCGGCACGTCGGCCAAGTCGGGCACGGTGATCAACGTGAACGTCTCGTCGGGACCGGGAGTCGTGACCCTGTCGCGAAAGCTGGTGGGCGAGACCTGCAACGCGGCCGTCGCTCAACTGAAGAAGCAAGGCGTGAATGCGACGTGCCCGGCGACACAACGCATCTACTCCAACGTGATTCCCTCGAATCGAGTGGCGCGCGTGCTCTATGGCCACAGCGTGAACCCGCTCGCGGTGCCCCGTGGGGCGACAGTCGTGCTCGAGCGCTCGAAGGGAGCGGTGGCGGCGACCACGACCACCACGACCACCCAGCCAGGAACTACCACGACGTCTACGACGACCACGACGACTCCTCAAACTGCGGCGCGTGCCGTGCCGAACGTCATCGGCGATGACTACGCCGAGACCGTAGCGGCCATGCAAAAGGCGGTGCTCTACTTCACCACGGTCGGTCACGACGCCGGCACCACCAAGTGGACCAAGGTCATCTCCGAGTCACCGGCCGCCGGCACCATGGTCCCTTACAAGTCACTGGTCACCCTCACCGTTCAGTGAGCGGGGACTGCGAACTCTGCGAGGCGGCCGTCCTCACCAAGCGCTACTTCGAAGATGAGGTCTGCTGGATCGCGGACTGCGAGATCTGCCTAGTGCCGATGGTGGTGTGGAAAACTCACGCCGCGCTGCCCTCCGACGACGTGAAGCGCCACCTCCACCAAGTCCTGGCCGAGGTGGCCAACGAGGAGTTCGTCGACACCGCTTGGAGCATCGATGACCACATGCGCAACATCCCGGACCATTATCACGCGCACGCCCGACCGCCCTACTTTTGGCGTCGACACTGAGTCGACGCGTCTCGCGTCGTTACACTTAGATTTCTAACCCCACGTTTCGGAGGATCCCATGGGTGCACTCGAGGGCCGCGTCGCCATCATCACGGGAGCGGGTCGCGGCATCGGCCGTGAGCACGCTCTGCTCTTCGCCGCCGAAGGCGCCAAGGTGGTCGTCAACGATCTCGGCGGGGGACTGGACGGTACGCCGCTCGAAGCGACTCCGGCTGAAGAGGTCGTCGCGGAGCTCACGGCGATGGGGGCCGAAGCGATCGCCAATCACGACAACGTGGCGACCTGGGACGGTGCGGCCAATCTGGTGAACAGCGCGCTCGAGGCTTTCGGCGACTTACACGTGTTGGTGAACAACGCGGGCATCCTGCGCGACCGCGTACTGGTGAACCTCTCCGAAGACGATTGGGACGACGTGATTCGCGTTCACCTCAAGGGACACTTCGCCCCCACCCGCCACGCCGCCGCCTACTGGCGCGAGCAGGCCAAGGAGGGAAAGACGGTACGGGCCTCGGTCATCAACACGTCGTCCACCTCAGGGCTCCTCGGCAATGTCGGCCAGTCGAACTATGGCGCCGCCAAGGCCGGTATCGCCGCCTTCACCGTGATCATCGCTGAGGAACTTGGACGCTACGGCGTACGGGTGAATGCAATCGCTCCGGCCGCGCGCACCCGGATGACCGAGTCGACCCCCGGACTGGCGGACTACGTCGTCAAGCCCGCCGACGCCGCGGTCTTTGACGTGTGGGATCCCGCCAACATCTCGCCTCTGGTCGCCACGCTCGCGATGGAGCACTGCGCGGCGACGGGACAGGTCTTCTTCGTCCAGGGCGGCACCGTGCGCAAGTTTCAGAACTGGACGATGACCGAGACGCTCGAGAAGGATGACCGCTGGACCGTCAGCGAGCTCGCCGCGCAACTGCCAAAACTGCTTTCGTGAACGACGAGCGCCCGACGGCGCACGTGGATCGAGAAGATCCCGACGGTCTCCTTAACGCCCGGTCCGACCCCGCGAGTGCGGCCTTTGGCACGCTGGGTAGCGAGGCGGGCAGCGACCTCAACTGGTTCTCCCTGTTGCGCCAGCGCGTCCAGGACCGCGCGGCCTTGTCGTCGCGCTACCAGTGGTGGGTCCTGTGGACGTTGCTCGCCGGTCTCTTTTCGCTGAACTTCACCTTCACGGTGTTCATCGTGGCTCTGCCCACGGTGGCGAGCCAGTTCCACACCTCGGTCACGGTCTTGACCTGGACGATGGTGGGGCCACTCCTCGCGTACGGACTGGCCGCGCCGTTGCTGGGCAAGACCGGCGACATCTTCGGACACCGCCGGCTCTACCTGGTGGGTCTGGTGGGGGCGATGGCGGCGGCCCTGCTGACCGCACTCAGCCACAACGTTGAGATGTTGATCTTTGCGCGCACGCTCGAGGGCATTGAGGGAGCCGCCCCGGGCACCGCCTCGGGAGCCCTGATCAACATGGTCTTTTCCCGCGAAGACCGCGTGAAGGCCATGGGTTGGTGGAGCCTGGTGGGAGCCGGCGGTCCGGTCGTAGGCGTCTCGCTCGGTTCGCCGATCATCGCCGCCTTCGGCTGGCGAGCACTGTTTTGGGTCCAACTCGTGGTCATCGTGATCTCCTTTTCGTTGGTCTCACTCGTTCTGCCGCGTCGACGTGGACTGGACTCAGAGACCAGCGAGGCGAAGGCCCGCGCGCGAGCGGAGTTCAAGCAGATCGACTGGTTGGGCAGTGCCTCGCTGTCGATTGCCGTGACCTTGGTGATGTTGGCCCTGTCGATCGGGCCGAGCGTGGGGTGGACCAGCGCGTGGACCCTGGGCGGGTTCGTTCTCGGTGCGCTGTTGTTGGGGGTCTTCGTGTACCGACTCAATCACGCCGCGCATCCCCTCATTCCGGCCGCCTACTTTGGCCGACGTAACTTCGTCTTTCCCATGGTGCTGCGCGCGTGCGCCAACTTCGCCTACTTCGGGGCGTTTTTTCTCTTTCCGCTGCTGATGGAGCAGGGGTACGGCTACTCGATCTCGCGGGTCGGCGCGATCGCCATCGCGCGTCCCTTGGTGTTCGCGATCTCGTCGCCCATTGCGGGCTACGTGGCGGTGAGGGTGGGCGAGCGGGTGAGTGCGGTGGCCGGAGCCGCCTTTCTCACTGGTTCTCTCGCCTTGTTCGCTCTCTTGAATCCGAGTTCGGGCACCTGGGTGGTGATCATCGCCCTCGCCCTTTCGGGCCTCGGTCAAGGCGTGGCTCTGCCCTCGACGAGTTCGGTGATGGCCAACGAGGTCAAGGTCAGTGAGTTCGGCGTCATGTCCGCTGCCCAGTTGCTGGCCGTCCAAGTCGGTGAAGTCGCCGGGATTCAGGTGCTCGAAACCGTGCAACAGGCGATCGCTCGGCGACGAGGGCTGAGTCACGCTCACCCGGGAGCCGCCCTGCTCTCGACGTTTCACACGTCCTTCGTGATCGGTGCGCTGGTGGCGGGAGGCGGACTCATCGCGGCCACCTTCATTCGTTCGTTGCCTCGCACCTCCGGTCCCCCGAGGCGCGCCCATTAATCTGGAGGCCTATGACCCAGGACATACTCGTTGGCGCAGAGCCCTACTCGCATCAGGGAGGATCATCGGGTGTTCTTCTGCTGCACGGCTTTACCGGTAATCCCTCGACCCTGCGATCCCTGGGCGAACTCGCGGCCGACAAGGGCTTCAGCGTGGAAGTGCCGCGCCTGCCCGGTCACGGTACGAGCGTGGAGGACATGATGACCACCACGTGGGCCGACTGGACCCAGAGCGCGGAGGCGGCCTTCGTCGATCTCGCGTCGCGGTGTGAACGCGTGGCGATCGTCGGACTCTCCATGGGGGGCTCGCTGACTGCCTACCTGGCCGAGCGCCACGATGACCTGGCCGGGTGTGTCTTCATCAACCCCATGGTCAAAGTTCCGCCAGCGGAAATCGTCGAGGGCCTTGACGCCCTGCTGGCGGCCGGTGTCGAGAGCTACGAGTCGATCGGCTCAGACATCAAGAAGGAAGGCACTTTCGAGTCTTCCTACGACGCGACGCCGCTCGCGCCAGCGAAGTCCCTCTTCGAGGGCGTCGCCCACGTCAATGACGAATTGTCTCGCATCACCTGCCCCGTGTTATTGCTGTCGAGTCGCGAAGACCACGTCGTTCCGAGCGACAACGGGGACGAACTCGTTGAGAAGGTGAGCGGTCCCGTCGAACGAGTGTGGCTCGAGAACTCGTATCACGTCGCGACGCTGGATAACGACCAGGCGCTGGTGGAGTCGCTGGCGCTGGACTTTCTCGTTCGGGTTCTCTAGTCGTGGTCGAAGCGCTGCGTCGCGAGGACGTCGCCAAGGTTGCCGCACTCGCTCGACTTCGCCTGAGCGACGAAGAACTCGACACCTTTACCTCCCAGCTTGCCCAGATTCTCGAGCACGCCAACGACATCGCCGCTCTCTCGCTCGAGGATGTCGTGCCCACCGCGCATCCCTTTGACCTCATTAACGTGGTTCGCCAGGACGTCATCCAACCGTGCCTCTCGCGTGACGACGTGCTCGCCATGGCGCCCGACGCCGAGGACGGGCGATTTGCCGTGCCACGGATCATGGGCGACGCACCGTGAGGAGTGCCCTCGATACTGCTCGTGACGTGCGAAGCGGCGCCGTAAGCGCCCGGGACGTGACTGAGGCTTCGTTAGCGGCGATTCACGCGCGCAACGAGGAGCTCAACGTCTTCGTTCACCTCGATGAGGAGGGCGCTCTGGCGCGAGCGAGCGACGTGGACGAACGCGTCGCGCGCGGAGAGGATCCCGGCGCCCTCGCGGGCGTGCCGCTCGCCCTCAAAGACAACCTGTGTCGCACTGGCGAACTCACGACGGCGGGCTCACGAATCCTCGAGGGCTGGCGACCGCCCTACACCGCGACGGTGGTCGAGCGCGTTCTTGCTGCCGGGGCGGTCGTGATGGGCAAGACCAACATGGATGAGTTCGCCATGGGCTCCTCGACGGAGACGTCGTACTACGGACCGACCCGCAATCCCCTCGATACGTCGCGCGTGCCGGGGGGCTCGTCGGGTGGATCGGCCGCCGCGGTAGCGGCCGACATGACCCCGCTCGCTCTGGGATCCGACACCGGCGGTTCGATTCGCCAGCCCGCCGCTCTGTGCGGCGTGGTGGGAGTGAAGCCGACGTACGGTCTGGTGTCGCGTTACGGACTCATCGCCTTTTCCAGTTCGCTCGATCAGATCGGCCCCTTCGCCCACAGCGTGGCCGACGCCGCGCTGTTGCTCGAAGTGATCGCCGGTCACGACGCGAGGGACTCCACGTCGCTCCCGGACGACTCTCCCTCGCTCCTGAGCGGACTCGACGACGGCGTGGCGGGCAAGCGAATCGGCGTCGTGCGCGAACTGATCGAGGGGGCCGACAATGATGTCGTGGCTCAGGTCACCCGAGCCCGCGACGCTCTGGAGGCCGCGGGTGCGACGATCGTCGAACTCTCGATCCCCGAGTGCCGCCTCGGGCTGTCCGCGTATTACCTGATCGCGCCGGCCGAGGCGTCGAGCAACCTCGCGCGCTTCGATGGGGTGCGCTATGGGCTGCGCGTGGACGCCGACGACGTGACGGCGATGAACGAGGCGACGCGCACCCTGGGCTTCGGCGCCGAGGTCAAGCGGCGCGTGATGCTCGGCACCTACGCGCTCTCGGCGGGCTACTACGACGCGTACTACGGCCAGGCACTTAAGGTCCGCACTCAGATGATTCAGGCGTTTCGACGCGCCTACGGTGAGGCCGACCTTCTGCTCGGGGCCACTGCGCCTTCGGTGGCTTTCCGCTTCGGCGAGAAGACGAGCAATCCACTGGCCATGTATCTCTCCGACGTCTTTACGATTCCGACCAACCTCGCGGGTGACGCCGCCGTTTCCGTACCCTTCGGCCGCGGAGAAGGCGACCTGCCCATCGGCGTGCAGCTCCTAGGACCCGGCAGGAGCGAGGCGCAGCTCATCGCGGCGGCGCGAGTGCTTGAGGTGGCGTCATGACGCTCGAGGGATGGGAGATGGTGGTGGGCCTGGAGGTCCACACCGAGCTCAAGACGCTCACGAAGATGTTCTGCGGGTGCGAGAACGTCTTTGGCGCCGAGCCCAACACCAAGGTGTGCCCGGTGTGCCTTGGACTGCCGGGATCGCTGCCGGTTCTCAACGTGCGGGCCGTCGAACTGGCCATGGCGATCGGCGTGGCGCTGCACTCGACGATCAGCCCCTCGACGTTCCATCGCAAGAACTACTTCTATCCCGACATGCCCAAGGACTTTCAGATCAGCCAGTACGACCTGCCCATCAACGTGGGCGGCTACGTCGATCTACCCGATGGTTCACGCGTGCGGATCGAACGCGCACACCTCGAAGAGGACACCGGCAAGTCGACGCACCTGGGATCGAGTGGCCGCATTCACGGCGCCGAGCGTTCACTGGTGGACTACAACCGTTCGGGTGTGCCGCTCGTCGAGATCGTCTCGGGACCCGACATTCGCTCGTCGGCTCAGGCCCGCCTCTACGCATCGGAGTTGCGCGGCATCCTGATCGCGACGGGCGCATCGGACGGGCGCATGGAGGAGGGCTCGATGCGCATTGACGCCAACGTCTCGGTGCATCACGAGGGCGAGCCCTTTGGGACCCGCTGTGAGATCAAGAACCTGAACTCGCTGCGTAGTCTCGCGCACGCCATCGACTACGAAGCCCAGCGTCAAGTGAACCTGATCGAGGGCGGCGGGGTCGTACGTCAGGAGACGCGGCACTGGGACGAGACGCGAGGCGAAACCTCGACCATGCGGGTGAAGGAAGAGGCCGAGGACTACCGGTACTTTCGCGAACCGGACCTGGTTGATCTCGATCCCGACGCGGCGTGGCAAGAGCGAGTGCGCGCCTCACTCGGCCCGATGCCCGCGGAGCGACGTCTGGCGCTGCGCGGCATGGTCGGCAACGTGACGAGCGCCCAACTCGACGCACTCGACGTCGTGGTGGACCTCGGTTTTGATGACTACGTACTTGCGGCGGTTGCGGCCAAGGTCGAGCCGGGCTTGGCGCTCTCGCGCGCGGCGAACGAGCTCGCCGCCGACGCCGATCACATCGGCAACCTGACGAAGGAGGCCTTCGTCGCCACCCTCTTGATGGAGCAGGGAGGTGAACTCTCGGCGACGCAAGCGAAGGCGGTGCTTTCCGAGTTGCTGGTGAGCGGAGGGGAACCACGCGCGATTGCCTCAAACAAGGGCTTTGAACAGTTGTCCGCCGACTCGCTGGGCGACGTCGTCGCCGAGTTGATTGCCGCGAATCCCGACGAGTGGTCGCGGTATCGAGACGGGGACGACAAGCTGGCTCAGTTCTTCATCGGTCAGGTGATGAAAGTGACCAAGGGACAGGCCAACGGCAAAGCGGTGATTGCCGAACTCGTCTCGCGCCGCTAGGCATTCAGAGCCATCTGAGATGGGGCCGCTTGTTGCGCCCGCTTAATTCTGCCTAGAATGAAAACGTGACAACCCGAGTCGAGATTCTGGTAGTAGTAGGCGCCTGGCGCCGGTAGTCACACGTACCCACGTACATACCGGAGGCCTCCCAAAAAAGGGAGGCCTTTTTGCTTATAGGAGATAAAGGAGCGGCGTGCAACTCACCGGAGCACAAGCACTGATCAAGAGCCTGGAACGCGAGGGGGTCGATACCATCTTCGGCCTGCCCGGCGGCGCCATCCTGCCCGTCTACGACCCCATCCTCGACTCGCCTATTCGCCATATCCTCGTTCGCCACGAGCAGGGCGCGGGCCACATGGCCGAGGGCTACGCCCTGGCGACCGGCAAGCCCGGTGTCGCCATGGTTACCAGCGGCCCCGGGGCGACCAACATCGTCACCCCCATCGGTAACGCGCACATGGACTCGACGCCTTTGGTGGTCATCACCGGCCAAGTCGCGACCGCCTCCATCGGCACCGACGCCTTTCAGGAGTGCGACATCACTGGTATCACGATGGGCATCACCAAGCACAACTTCCTGATCAAATCGGCCCACGAGATTCCTCGCGTGGTGGCCGCCGCGTTCTATCTGGCCACCACCGGTCGGCCCGGTCCGGTGCTTGTGGACTTCCCCAAGGACATCGCTCAGACGACTATGGAGTGGTGGTATCCCGAGTCGATCGAGGAACTCGACCTACCGGGATATCGACCCGAGGTGGCGATCGATGGGGCCGACGTCGCGCGAGCGGTCGAGCTGATTGCGGCAAGCGAGCGACCCGTGCTCTACGTGGGTGGCGGCACGCTCAAATCGCGAGCGACTAAGGAGCTCCTGGCCTTCGCCGAGCGCACCAAGATGCCGGTGGTCACCACGTTGATGGCCCGCGGCGCCTTTCCGGACTCGCACGACCAGCACCTCGGCATGCCCGGCATGCACGGTATGTACAGCGCGGTGGCCGCGATCCAGAAAGCGGACCTGTTGATCTCACTGGGCGCGCGCTTCGACGACCGAGTGACGGGCAAGATCTCGAGTTTCGCGACCGACGCCAAGATCATCCACGTCGACATCGACCGCGCGGAGTTCAATAAGGTGCGCACCGCCGACGTCACGCTGCTCACCAACGTGGCGATCGCCTTGCGAGCGCTCGACGGCGCGGGGGCGATGCCCCAAAATCTGGATGTGTGGTGGAAGGAGATCAACACGTGGCGCGAGAGGTATCCGCTGGTGTACGACGAGCCGAGTGCCCAGGGTCCGCTGCGCCCCCAGCACGTGATCGCATCCATCGCCCGGGCGGCCGCGCCGGGCACCATCGTGACAGCCGGAGTGGGCCAACATCAGATGTGGGCGTCGCAGTTCTGGCAGTTCGACGAGCCCGGAACTTGGGTCAACTCCGGTGGGGCGGGCACCATGGGATTTGGCGTGCCGGCCGCCATCGGGGCCAAGGTGGGTCGTCCTGATCGCACGGTCTGGTGCATCGACGGCGACGGGTGTTTCCAGATGACCGCCCAAGAGCTCGTCACGGCCCGCAGCGAAGGAATACCCATCAAGGTGGCGATCTTGAACAACGCGTACCTCGGCATGGTGCGTCAGTGGCAAGAGATGTTTTACGAGGAGCGCTACTCCGAGGTCTACCTGAGCGCTGAGCTACCGGACTACGTCAAGTGGGCCGAGGCGATGGGCTGCGTAGGACTTCGGGCGCGCACACTGGAGGAGATGCACGACGTGATCGCCCAAGCCAATGAGATCAACGACGTGCCCGTGGTGATCGACTTTCGCACCGACGTCACCGAAAAGGTCTTTCCGATGGTGGCGGCCGGTGCGAGCAATGACGACATCATGGTTCACCCGCTGTTGCGCGGAGAAAGCCAGTGACGCCCGAACCATTTCTCGGCGACGTCGACCCGACTCCGGTGCGTCACCACATCTTGTCGGTATTGGTGGAGAACAAGGCCGGTGTGCTTGCGCGCATCGCCGGGCTGTTCGCTCGGCGGGGCTTTAACATCTACTCCCTCGCCGTGGCGCCAGCGGAGGGCCACGCTCGTTTTTCGCGCGTGACAATCGTTGTCGACGCCCAGAGCGCCCCGCTGGAACAGATCATGGGCCAACTGGACAAACTCATCAACGTCGTGGAAATCACGGACCTGGCGCCCAAGGATGCCGTCGAACGCGAGCTGCTACTCGCGACTCTGCCGATCGACGAAGCGAGTCGCGCCGAGGTCCTGGAAGTCACGACCGAACACGGCGCGTCGATTGTGGACGTCAGTCCCGACTCGGTGACCGTGATGCTGGCCGGCACCCCGGGCGCGTGCGACGCGTTGGAAAAGGCGCTTGAGGCATTCGGGGGCGTCGCCCTCCAACGAACCGGGCGCGTGGCGCTCCCTAGACTCGGACAGACGGCGAACGCCTAAAGCGAAAGAGAAAGTTCCCCCATGACGACGTTGTATTACCAAAAAGACGCCAAGCCCGAGTTGCTCAAATCCAAGAAGATTGCGGTGTTGGGCTACGGATCGCAAGGTCACGCCCACGCGCTGAACCTGCACGACAGCGGATACGACGTGCGCGTTGGCCTGCGCCTGGAGTCCTCGTCGGTCCACAAGGCTGAAGAGGCGGGACTTCGTGTGCTGTCCATTGCTGACGCGGCCGCGGAAGCTGACGTGATCATGATCCTGCTACCTGACACCGAGCAAAAGAGAATCTACGACGCCGAGATTGCTCCTCACCTGAGTGCGGGCAAGTGCCTGCTCTTCGCGCACGGCTTTAACATTCGCTTCAACCTCATCACACCGCCCGCCGACGTCGACGTGGCGATGGTCGCGCCCAAGGGCCCAGGCCACCTCGTGCGGCGCACCTACCTCGAGGGCGGTGGCGTGCCGTCGCTGATCGCGGTGCACCAGGACGCGACTGGACACGCTCTCGACATCGCACTCGCCTACGCCGACGCCATCGGCGCCACGCGCGCGGGCGTGCTCGAGACCACCTTTTCCGAGGAGACCGAGACCGACCTGTTCGGTGAGCAGGTGGTGCTGTGCGGGGGAGTGACCGCCCTGGTGCGCGCGGGCTACGAGACCCTGGTCGAAGCGGGTTATCAGCCCGAGAGCGCCTACTTCGAGTGCCTGCACGAGCTCAAGTTGATCGTGGACCTCATGTACGAAGAGGGCATCACCGGCATGCGCTTTAGCGTCTCGGACACTGCCGAGTACGGCGACCTCACCCGCGGCGAGCGCGTGATCACCGACACGGTCAAGGGCGAAATGAAAAAGATCCTCACCGAGATCCAAGACGGCACCTTTGCGGCCGAATGGATCCAAGAAAACGAGATCGGGCGTCCTCGGTACCGTGAACTGCGCGAAGCCGGCAAGAATCACCCGATTGAAAAGATTGGCGCCACCCTGCGCGAGATGATGCCCTTTGTCTCGGCGGGCAAGCAGAAGGTCTCGGAGATCTCGGGCGGCGACACCGACGAGTAGAGGCGTCCGTCGATCGACGGGCGAGTGATCAGCGATCAAAGGAGATCGGGTGACAGTGACGCCCATCATCATTGGCAGTGAGCGCAGCGAAGCCGGACTCTTCGAAGGAGCGCGACTACTGATGGACGGCGCTTCCGCGTTGGATGCCGTTGAGGCGGCGCTGCGTCTGTGCGAGGACAACCGTGATGATCATTATGTGGGGACCGGTGGGCTGCCGAACGCACGAGGAGAGGTGGAGCTCGACGCCTCGCTCATGATTGGATCGACTCGTGCCTTCGCCGGCGTCGGAGCGCTCAAGGGCTTCGCCCATCCCATCTCAATCGCTCGGGCGATGTTGGAACGTCTCTCACAGCACTGTTTGTTGGTGGGCGATGGGGCCGAACTCTTCGCCGAGGAGTGTGGCTTCGAACGCACCGACTTGTTGACCGAAGAGGCATGGCAACTGTTTCGCGACGCCCTGGTGCACTCGGACGAGTCGGTCGAGGGCGAAAACACTCGAGCCACGTCCGGCGACGAGGCCTATCGCACGAGCGCGGTGGAGCTCGTCACTCGACTTCGCCCGCACGATGGGCCCTGGGGAACCATCAATGTCCTCGCACTCGACGAGACGGGCGAACTCGTCTGTGGCGTCTCAACCAGCGGCTATCCCTGGAAGTACCCCGGGCGGGTGGGCGACTCGGCCCTGCCCGGCGCGGGCAACTACTGTGACCTTCGCTACGGCGCGGCCGCCTGTACCGGGCGCGGCGAACTCAGCATGCGCATCACCGGAGCACGCGAGGTGGTTGACAGTCTCGCTCGGGGTGAGAGCCCTAATCAGGCCTGCCGAGCGATGCTCGCCCAGGCGGCTGAGCTGCCAGACCGATTTCACTCGGAACTACGCACGCTTTGTCTTACGCCCGACGGACGCCACGGGGGAGCCGCCAGCCAGAAGGGCTCGACCTACAACGTCATCAGTGCCGCCAGCGGCGACCTCGAGGTCGTACAGCGCTCCACCCTGTGAGGGCGTCGAACTAGAGGTTGCCCACGATCCAGTTGATGCACGCGCACAGTGACGCGACGTCTTCGGAGTCGATGCTCGGGAACATCGCCACGCGAAGCTGATTGCGCCCGAGCTTGCGATAGGGGTCGGTGTCGACGACGCCGTTCGCGCGCAGGATCGATGCGATCTGCGTGGCGTCAATATCGTCGCGGAAGTCAATCGTGCCCACGACCGTGCTGCGATCTTCGGGCCTGGCGACAAAGGGCGTCGCGAAGTCCGACGCCTCGGCCCAGGAGTAGAGGATCTCGGCGGACTTGCGCGAGCGGCCCGTCGAAAACTCCAAACCGCCGTTGTCGTTGAACCACGCGATCTGCGACGCCAACAGGTGCAGGGTGGCGAGAGCGGGCGTGTTGTACGTCTGATTCAGACGCGAGTTATCGAGGGCGATCTTGAGGTCGAAGAAGGCCGGCGTCCACCGACCCGACGCCGCCAGCGTTTCGATTCGCTCGATGGCCGCGGGCGAGCACAACGCGATCCACAGCCCGCCGTCTGAGGCGAAGGACTTTTGCGGGGCGAAGTAGTAGCAGTCGAACTGGGAGGAATCGATCGGCAGAGCCCCGGCCCCGGACGTCGCGTCCACCGCCACGAGTCCGCGCGCGCCCTCGGGTCGAGTAATGGGCATCATCACGCCCGTTGACGTCTCGTTGTGGGTGAGCGCGTAGAGGTCCACGCTCTCATCAGCCACCGCCACGGGGTGAGTGCCGACGTCGCTGGTGATGATCGATGGCTCCTTGATGTGCGGGGCCTCCTTGGCGGCGCTGGCGAACTTGGACGAGAACTCCCCAAAGCTCAGGTGCTGGGACTTTTCGTCGATGAGATGAAAGGTCGCCGCGTCCCAAAAGCACGTGGTGCCGCCGTTGCCGAGCAGCACTTCGTATCCATCGGGCAGAGTGAACAGCGAGCTCAGGCCCTCTCGAATGGCCGCGACCTTGTTCCTCACCGTGGCCTGGCGGTGCGACGTGCCCAAAAACGTCGACGCGTCCGACGCGAGCGAAGCCACCTGTTCGGGACGAATCTTCGACGGGCCGGATCCGAATCGGCCGTCGCGAGGGAGAAGGTCAGCAGGGATCTGGGGGAAGTGGGGGGAACTCATAGACTTATTCTTACGGAAAATCGATCGGAGCCATTCAGTGAGCGCCAGAGTTAGTGACCTGTTGAACGGACTGGCCCCCAGCGCGACGCTGGCGGTGGACGCCAAGGCTAAGGCTCTCAAGGCGAAGGGCGAGCCCGTGATCGGGTACGGCGCGGGCGAACCGGACTTTCCCACACCGGTGCACATCGTTGAGGCGGCGGCCAAGGCCTGTTACGACCCGGTCAACTACAAGTACACCCCGACGCCCGGTCTGCCGGAGCTGCGAGAGGCGATCGCGCTCAAATCCATGCGCGACAGCGGGCTCAACGTCGCGTCCACTCAAGTTCTGGTCACCAACGGTGCCAAGCACGCCGTGGCGACGGCCTGCATCACCCTGCTCAACCCCGGGGACGAAGTGCTGATTCCCGCGCCGTATTGGACGACCTACCCCGAGTCGGTGTATCTCGCGGGCGCAACGCCCGTGGCGGTGATGAGCAGTGAGGCCAACGGCTTTCGCGTCACCGTCGAAGAACTCGAGCGCGCTCGTACGCCTCAGACCAAGATGTTGATCTTCAACTCGCCGAACAACCCCACGGGTGCGGTCGCGGGGCACGACGATGTCGTGGCGATCGGCCAATGGGCCGCCGAGAACAACATCTGGGTGCTGTGCGACGAGATCTATGAGCACTTGACCTACGGCGACGCTCACACGGTCTCGCTGCCCGTGGTTTCTCCCGAGCTCGGCGATCGCTGGATCATGATAAACGGGGTCGCCAAGTCGTACGCCATGACGGGGTGGCGCATTGGCTGGATGATCAGTGCGCCAGACGTGATGGAGGCGGCCTTCAACTACCAGAGCCAGACCACGTCGAATATCTCGAACATCTCACAGCGCGCGGCGATCGCCGCGCTCACGGGAGACCTCATGGCCGTCGCGGAGATGCGAGAGGTATTCGATCGCCGTCGTAAGACGATGGTGGCGATGCTGAATTCGATCGACGGAGTGTCGTGCACGGAGCCCGACGGCGCTTTCTACGGCTTTCCCAACGTGATGGGACTCTTGGGTCGCTCACTCGGAGGTCGTGTCGCGAACTCTTCAGCTGAGTTGGCGGCGCTGCTGCTCGACGAGATCCAGATCGCGGTCGTTCCGGGGGAAGCCTTTGGTGCACCGGGCTACGCACGACTCAGTTATGCGCTGGGCGACGATGACCTTGTTGAGGGACTCGATCGCTGGCGTGACTTCGTCGCTGCGGGCTGAGTCCGCTCGATCGACCCGTAGTCTGTTTTCTTTCACGTGAAAGGTGTGCCGTGGCCCGAGTTCTAGTTACCGAGGAGATTGCTGATTCGGGTCTCCAAAAGCTGCGCAACGCCGGGCACGAGGTGGACATCCAACTTGGCCTGACGCCCGCCCAGTTACTCGAAGCAGTACCGGGAGCCCACGCGCTGATCATCCGTTCGGCCACTCAAGTCGACGCCGCGACCCTCGAGGCGGCGAGCGATCTGGTCGTCGTCGGACGTGCGGGTATCGGCCTCGACAACGTCGACGTCGCCCGCGCGACCGAGCTCGGGGTGATGGTGGTCAACGCTCCCGTCTCCAATATCCTCTCGGCGGCCGAGCAAACGATGGCGCTGCTTCTGGCCCAAGCCCGCAATATTCCCCAAGCGCACGGGGCGCTGAAGAACGGCAAGTGGGAGCGCAGCAAGTGGGAGGGCGTCGAACTGCACGGCAAGACCCTGGGCGTGGTCGGACTGGGCAAGATCGGCGCACTGGTGGCTCAACGCGCGAACGCCTTTGGCATGCGCCTCATCGCGTATGACCCCTTCATCAGCGACGAGCGTGCCCGTCACATGGGCGTGGAGCTGGTCGACCTCGACACGCTGCTCGCCCAAAGCG
>JBEKYI010000008.1:0-37023 GCA_049511155.1 Acidimicrobiales bacterium | reverse complement strand
GTTGGTAGGAGGACAGCTATGACAATGACTGACCCCATCGCCGACATGCTCACGCGCATTCGCAACGCCAACGCCGCGATGTTCGACAGCGTCAAGATGCCATCGTCGAAGTTGAAGGAGAACCTGGCCAAGGTCCTTCAGAAAGAGGGCTACATCGCGGGCTACACCGTGACCAAGCTGGACAACAAGCCGGGCGCGCTCTTAGAGATCAACCTCAAGTACTCCGAGGATCGCAAGAAGACCATCATCGGAATCAAGCGCGTCTCGAAGCCGGGCCTGCGCATCTACAAGAAGTCCGACCAGATGCCCAAGGTCCTCGGCGGCGTGGGTGTGGCCGTCGTCTCAACGAGCCACGGACTCATGACTGACCGCGAAGCCCGCAAGGCCAAGCTCGGTGGCGAGGTGCTCTGTTATGTCTGGTAGCCGCCTCGTCTCACGGGAGGTTCTCTAATGTCGCGCATCGGTCGTAACCCCATCACCGTGCCCTCGAACGTCGAGGTCAGCGTGGACGGCGACGTCGTCACCGTCAAGGGTCCCCAGGCCACCATGAGCCGCACCGTTCCCTCGGGCATCACGCTCGATCAAGAGGGCGACACCCTGGTCATCTCACGCGAGAGCGACGAGACCGCCCAAAAGGCGCTGCACGGTCTTACGCGCACGCTGGTCTCCAACATGGTCGTGGGCGTGACCCAGGGCTGGAGCAAGGAGCTTGAGATCATTGGCGTGGGTTATCGCGCCTCAGCCGGTGCTCCCGGCGTGCTCGACCTCGCGCTCGGCTTCAGTCACCCCGTCAAGTTCATCGCTCCCGAGGGCGTCACCTTCGAGGTGCCCACCCCCACGCGGGTAATCATCAAGGGACCCGACAAGGAGATCGTTGGCCAGGTGGCCGCGAACATCCGCAAACTTCGTAAGCCCGAGCCCTACAAGGGCAAGGGTGTGCGCTACCTCGGCGAGAGGGTCGCACGCAAGGCAGGAAAGGCCGCCAAGTAATGCCACGCACTACCCGTGAACTTCGTCTGCGTCGTCACCGTCGCGTTCGCAAGACGCTCTCTGGCACGCCCGAGCGTCCGCGCGTCGCCGTGAGTCGCTCCAACAAGCACATCTCGGCTCAGATCATCGACGACGTGAACGGCCGCACGCTGGCCGCCGCATCGTCGGTCGAGTCCTCCTTCAAGGACGTCAACGGCGGCAACGTCGAGGGCGCCAAGAAGGTCGCCGAGCTCCTCGCGAGCCGGGCCAAGGAAGCCAACATCGCCACGGTGGTCTTTGACCGCGGTGGCTTCGACTACCACGGCCGCGTGGCGGCTTTCGCCGACGCACTGCGCGCCGGTGGACTGGAGTTTTGAAATGACCGATGTAGAACAGTTCGAAGAGCGCACCATCAAGGTGAACCGTGTCTCCAAGGTCGTCAAGGGTGGTCGTCGGTTCTCCTTCACCGCCCTGATGGTCATTGGCGATGGCAAGGGCAAGGTGGGCCTGGGCTACGGCAAGGCCAAGGAGGCCGGGCTCGCTGTGCAAAAGGGCATCGAAGAGGCTCGCAAGAACATCTTCGATGTGCCTCTCGCCGGTTCGACCATCGTCTATCCCGTGATCGGCACCGCCGGCGCGGGCCGGGTGCTCATGAAGCCCGCCGCACCGGGAACCGGCGTTATCGCCGGCGGAGCCGCGCGGGCCATTCTCGAGATGGCCGGGGTGAAGGACATCATCGCCAAGTCGCTGGGCTCTTCGAATGGCATCAACGTGGCCCACGCCACGATCGAAGGCCTCAAGCAGTTGCGCCGCCCCGAAGAGATCGCCGCCCAACGCGACAAGGCCCCCGACGAGGTCGTGCCCTTTGGCACTCTGCGCGCGTACCGCGAGCGCCAGCGCGAGGGCGACCTCTTTAAAGTGACAGAGGGGTAGTGATGCTCAAAGTGACCCAGATTCGTTCGACGATCGCCACCAAGCCCAAGCACCGCGGAACGTTGCGCGCGCTTGGTCTTCGTGGCATCGGCCAGTCCAATGTGCTGCCCGATCGTCCCGAGATTCACGGGATGATCGCTCGCGTGCCGCACCTAGTGAAAGTAGAAGAGGTCTAGAGATGAAGTTGCACGACCTCACCTCGCCCGAAGGCTCCACGCACCGCCGCAAGATTGTCGGTCGCGGTATCGCCGGCAAGGGCGGCAAGACGGCCGGTCGCGGCACCAAGGGACAAAAGGCGCGTCGTCAGATTCGCGCGAGCTTCGAGGGTGGCCAGTTGCCGCTCCTCCAGCGCATCCCCAAGCTTAAGGGCTTCACCAACCCCTTCCGCGTGGAGTACACCCCGGTCAATCTCGACGCCCTCGCGGCCCTCGGGCTGAGCGAGATCACCCTCGACACGATTGTCGAGCACGGGCTCGCGCGCAAGAACGACTTCGTCAAAGTCCTCGGGCGTGGCAGTGTGTCGAGCGCGCTGAACGTCTCGGCGCACGGTTTCTCGGCGTCGGCCAAGGCCGCCATCGAAGAGGCCGGGGGCACGGTGAACGTCTTGGCGTTGCCCTTCGCGGTGCGTCCGCCCGCCTCGGGCAACCAGCACCAAAACCGTTAAGGTCGTACAGTGCTGCAGCGCCTGGCGAATATCTTTCGTGTTCCGGACCTTCGCAACAAGGTCCTCTTCACGATCGGCGTCATCTGCCTCTATCAGCTAGGCGCCAACGTCCCCATTCCGGGCGTGAGCTGGACCGCGATCAAGTCGCTCCAAAAGCAGGCCAGCGGCAGCGGCGTGCTCGGCTTCTTGAACCTCTTCTCCGGCGGGGCGCTGACGCGCCTGGCGGTCTTTGGCCTGGGCGTCATGCCCTACATCACGAGCTCCATCGTGATCCAGCTGCTCACCGGGGTCATCCCTAAGCTCGCCGAGTGGCGTGACCAAGGCGCGGTCGGCCAGAAGAAGATCACCCAGACGACCCGGTACCTCACGATCGGCCTCGCGCTGTTGCAGTCGACGGGTCTCATCTACGCCTTCCACGGGCACGACGAAGCGTTGTTGGGCTTTGACATCAACCTGATGGTCCCGCGCTTCAACATCTGGTACGCGCTGATGATGATCCTCATCCTCACGGCCGGCACGGCCTTTGTCATGTGGCTGGCCGAGTTGATCACCCAGCGCGGCATCGGCCAAGGCATGTCCCTGCTCATCTTCGCCAACGTCGTCGCCGGTCTGCCCTCGGGCGGGCGCGCGGTGTGGGAAGAGGGCGGCCCCTACAAGTTCTACGTGATCCTCATCGTCTCGCTGGCCCTGCTGGTGCTCATCGTCTTCATGGACAATGGCCAGCGGCGAATTCCGGTCACCTTCGCCCGGCGGGTAGTGGGTCGGCGCGAGATGGGCGGGAACTCGACGTACATACCCCTAAAGGTCAACCAGTCGGGCGTGATTCCCATCATCTTTGCGTCGTCGGTGCTCTACATTCCGGTGCTGCTGTCGAACATCGTGCCGTGGGCGAGTTTCCAGGACTTCGTGCGCAACTCCCTCTCGCCGACGAGCTTCTTCTACATCGCCTCGGACTTCTTATTGATCCTGGCCTTTACCTTCTTCTACGTCTACATCGCCTTCGACCCGCACCAGCAGGCCGAGATGCTGCGCCAACAGGGTGGCTTTGTGCCGGGTATTCGCCCGGGCATGCCGACCGAGCGGTACTTCTCGCGCATGCTCTCTCGCCTGACGGTGGTGGGCGCGGTGTTCCTCGCTTCGGTCGCGGTGACGCCAAGTGTGTTGATGGCGTTGTGGAGTATCAACCGCTTCCCGTACTACGGCACCACCCTGCTCATCGCGGTCGGTGTCTCGCTCGAGACCATGCGCCAGATTGACTCTCAGCTCATGATGCGCAACTACGAAGGCTTCCTGAAGCGCTAGTCATGTCCAGTCAATTGAATCTTGTCGTGCTGGGCAAGCAGGGCGCTGGCAAGGGAACCCAAAGCGACCTCCTGTGCCAGCGCTACGAGCTCGCTCACGTCTCGACCGGCGACATCCTGCGCGCCGCGATCGCCCAGGACACGCCGCTCGGACGCCAAGTGAAGTCGATTCTCGACGCCGGAGAGCTCGTCTCGGATGACGTCGTGAACTCCCTGGTGGAGGTGCGACTGCGCGAACCCGACGCCGCCAAGGGCGCAGTACTCGACGGCTTTCCGCGCAACACCGAACAGGCCGAGGCGCTCGAGCGCATCGTGGGCGCCGGCGGCATCAAGCTGTGCATCTACATCGACCTGGCCAACGAGATCGTGATCGAGCGCCTCTCGTCGCGCCGCGTGTGCCAGGTCTGTGGCACCGTCTACAAACTCACCGACACGTCGGCCGTCTCGGGTGTCTGTGAGAAGTGCGGGGGAGTGGTCGTCCAACGCAGCGACGATACGCCCGAAGCAATCGCCAAGCGCCTCGAGACCTTTGAGCGTGAAACCTTGCCCCTGCTCTCGTTCTATGAGTCGCGCGGTCTGCTCGTGACGGTAGATGGCGACCAGACGGTGGACGCGGTCGCTTCTGACATCGACGCCCGGCTCTTCGAACGGGGGCTGCTGTGATTCGCAACAAGGACGAACTGGCCAAGATGCGCAAGGCCGGCAAGGTCGTCGCCGAGATCCATGAGGTCACGCGCGCGGCCATTCGACCTGGGGTCACCACTAAGCAGCTCGATGATCTCGCGGCCGAGGTGCTCGCCAAGCGTGGGGCGCGATCGAACTTCCTGAACTACCACGGCTTTCCCGCGGTGATCTGCACGAGCCCCAACGACATGATCGTTCACGGCATCCCCGGTGACTACGTGCTCGAAGAGGGCGACATCATCTCCATCGACGCCGGGGCGATCATCGAGGGCTATCACGGCGACGCGGCGTACACCGCACCGGTGGGCCAGGTCAGTGCGCTCGCTACGCGTCTCTTAGAGGTGACCGAGCGTTCGTTGTGGGCGGGCATCGACAAACTCGTGGTGGGCGGGAGACTCAACGAAGTGGGCCGCGCGGTCCAAGGGGTCGCCGAAGCCGCCGGGTTCTCCGTGGTGCGCGAGTACGTGGGTCACGCAATCGGCACCGAGATGCACGAGAGCCCCCAGGTGACCAACTACTGGCCCGGCACGCCGGGACCCACGCTCAAAGCTGGCATGGTGTTTGCCATCGAACCCATGGTGAACGTGGGGACCTGGGAGACGTACGTGCTCGAAGACGACTGGAGCGTGATGACCGAAGATGGCGAACTTTCGGCGCACTTCGAGCACACCATTGCCGTGACTGAGAACGGGCCCGAAGTCTTCACCATCGCCTAGACGCGGTTCTCATCTTTTTCTGCGGCGCCTGAAGGTAGGGCGGCACGGGACCCTCGTAGGGTTGTCGCGTGACCCTTCCCCTCGCGTCACTGCCGGTGCCGCGCCGCCGCTGTGCCCGCTGGGTGCGAGCAATCTCGGCACTGTGCTGTTTTGCACTGCTCGTCGCGGTGCCCATCGCCGTGACGCGGGCCCAGCCCGCGGCGGCGGCCCCGGGCATCTACGTCTATCCCGTGGACGGTGCCACCTTTGGCGTGCGCGCACCGATCCACGTGATCACCTTCTACGGTGCGCCGTACTCTCTCGAAGTAGGACTCGCCCACAACAAGATCGATGGCGGCCTCGAGACCCCCGCTGCAATCTGCCAAGCGACCGCGGGATGCGTGGCCGCGGTCAACGGCGACTACTTCGACGTCCCTAACTCCAAGAAGCCGGACCCGGGCGACGAGGTGGGCGGCATCGTTGCCGGGTGTGTGCTGGAGCACACGCCTGAGGTCTCTCACCAACAGGCCAATCTCGATAACGGGACGGTGAGCACGCAGTTCACGTGGAACGCTGCGCTCAACGTGAACGGCACAGTCGTGTCGATCAACGCGATCAATCAAGAACTCCCGCTGTCGTACGTGGGCGTGAGTGATCCGCTACGCGGCGCGCTGCTCTTTACCTCGGCCTACGCGCTTCCCACGCCGACCGCGAGTGGCCGCTTCACGTACCAGTTCAAAGAAGTCAGCACCGCGCAGAGTCCGCTCACCATCAACTCCACCGCACAGTTGCAGTACATCGGACGAACGCCCGCGGCGATTCACGTGCTCGCCGGACGAGTCGACATCTCGGCGTCGAACAGCACGACGCTGGCTGGCCTCGTGGCCGGCGACATGGTGACTCTCACCACGAACTCGACGATGGGTTGCGACGACATTGGTGGACACCCGATCATCCTGGATGATGGCGTGACCGGCACCGTCGGTCCCTCGGACTCCTACATGAAGGAGCCGTATCCGCGCACGATCGTGGGCTGGACCTCGATGGGTGAGACGGTGGTCATGACTGTCGGCGGAGCGGACGATCGCTCGGGTGCCACGTGGAACCAGCTTCTGGCCATATTCCGCAGCCTCAACGTCGTGACGGCCCTCGACCTGGATGGTGGATCGTCCACATCAATGTTCGCCAACGGGCGATCCATTTATAGCGCTCGCGCGAGCGAACGGCCCGTGTCGACAGCATTGCTCGTCATCGAGGCACCGAGCACGACTACGACGACCACTACCACGACGACCACGTTGCCCTAGCAACGGGTCCCATCAGCCTCGACCCAAGAGTTTGCCCGTACCATCGGGGCGGGAGGAGAGGTGGCACTTCGATTTCGCAATGTCGTCCCGGTGACTTTGTTCGCCGGCTTCGTCTTCTTCGCGACGAGTGCCGGCTCGGCCAACGGTCCACCGGCGAGCACCGTGCCCACCTCAACGTCAACAACGACGACCACGACGACCAGCACGTCCACGACCACCACGACCACGACAACGCTTCCGACGACGCCGACGCACAACCCTGACAATCCCTTCACGAGTCGCTCGACGTCGTCGTACCTCAAGACGCGCCAGGGCAACATCACCGCGGCGGTCTACAACGTGGCAACCGGAGCGACCTTCACGTACCACAACGGCTACCACGACCGAACGGCCTCCATCGTCAAGATCGACATCCTCGCGGATCTGCTCTATGAGTCCCAACGCAGTGGACGGCCCCTGAGCGCCCAAGAACAACAGTTGGCTACGAGCATGATCGAAGCGTCCGACGACAACGCCGCGACCAAGCTGTGGGCGGTGATCGGCGGACGAGACGCCATCGATGCCTTTAATGAGCTGATCGGGTTCAAGTCGACGATTCCGAGTTGGTCGTGGGGCGACATCGCGACGACGCCACTCGACCAACTCCAGCTCCTCAAGGTCATCGCGCTACCGAACTCGATCCTCGATACTGCGTCGCGCGAGTACGAGATTGGCCTCATGGAGCACGTGATCGGGGGCCAGCAGTTCGGACTGGGTTGGGGCTCACCAGCCCACGCCATCGTGGCGATGAAGGACGGTTGGTACGACGAGATACCGACCGGCTGGCAGGTAAACACCACCGGCTTCGTGCAGTACCAGGGGCGCTTCTATCTCGTGACCATCATGACCCAGAGCGATCCCAGCGAAGAGTACGGGATCGACACCGTGACGACCTTGTCGAGCGACATCTGGAAGTATCTGTTGCCCCGATAGTGGGCCAGTCTTAGGCGGCGGGGCTGCCGCCGGGGCGTCACCGCTCGCACTCGGGTACGCCCTGCGTGCCGCGGTGCACAGACGATCCATCCCGATAGAGTCCGCCCTATGAAGATCAGAGCCGTCATTGCACCACAATTCGGAGGGCCAGAGGTTCTGACGCTGGTCGAGTCGGAACTCCCTGAGCCGCGTGCCGGAGAAGTTCTCGTCGACGTCCGTGCCGCGGGCACCAATCCAATTGACTTCAAACTCTTCGCCGGAACATACGGTGCCGATCCCTCGAGCCTGCCGATCTCGCCGGGATTTGAGGTGGCTGGCGTGGTGCGCGCGACTGGCGGAGATGTCGATGGTCCCAGTGGCGGCATCACAGAGGGTGACGAGGTGATTGTCTATCGCGCGAACGCGGGCTACGCCAGTGCCGTGCTGGCCGCGGCGGAAACGGTCGTCCCAAAACCGCGAGCCATGAGTTTTGAAGAGGCGAGCGGTCTGATGTTGACGGGCGTCACCGCAATACACGCCCTAACGGTCGTGCACGTGACGGCCGGTGACACGGTGCTGATCAACGGTGCGGCGGGTGGCGTCGGGCTCATGGCCGTGCAACTCGCGGTGGGTGACGGCGCGCGAGTCATTGGCACGGCCAGCGAAGCTCAGCACCAGCTGTTGCGCGACCTCGGTGCGGAGCCGGTGACGTACGGCGAGGGACTGCTGGACCGTGTGCGCGCCCTGGCCCCCGACGGCATCGACGCGTCGCTCGATCTGATCGGCAGCGATGACGCGGGTGAGGTGTCCTTTGCCCTCGTCAAAGATCACGACCGCATCGTTACCATCGTCGCCTCGGGGCGCGCCAAGGTGCTCGGTGCGAAGGCCATTGGCGGCGGTGCCGGATCCGACCCCGGTACAGAGATTCGCAGCGCTGGTCGTTTTGAACTTCTGCGCCGCGTCGAAGAGGGAACGCTGAAGGTCATTGTTGAAAGAAGTTATCCACTCGCTGACGCGTCGGCCGCACTCGAGGAGTTACAAAGCGCTCACGCGCATGGCAAGATCGTCCTCATTCCGTGACGTCGTCTCTGAGGGCTTCGGTACGCTGGCGCTCGTGACCCAACGCTTGGTGCCCTTTGAGGGCGTGCATAACTTTCGCGACCTCGGAGGATATGAGACCGACGACGGGCGCCACACCCGCTGGGGCCGGCTCTATCGCAGTGACGCGATGCACGACCTGACGGACGACGACCTAGAAGTCTTTCGCACACTCGGCATTGCCGCGATCGTGGACCTGCGCAGCCCCGCGGAAATCCAGCGCACCGGTCGGGGCCTGATCGAGAACGAACCGCACCGATTCGTGAGCGCGCCGGTCCTGTCGAACTACGCGACCAATGAGCCGCGATCGGTCGTCGACGAGAACTACCTGACGAGGCGCTACCTGCAGTACCTCGACGTCGGTGCGCCCGCGTTCGTGAGCGTCTTCGAAGAGATGACCAACGAGGAGAACTATCCGCTCGTCTTCAACTGCTTTCTCGGCAAGGACCGCACGGGGGTCGTGGCGGCCCTCGTTCTGAGCTGTCTGGGCGTTCGTCGTACGCGCGTGATCGAGGACTACGCCTTCTCCGACGAGCGCATGGTGCACATTGTGGCGAAGCTTCTTCGTGATCCGGATCTTCGCGACGAGATAGAAGGCGACGATCCCATCCTGCTCAGCGCGCGAGCCGACACCATGGCGAACTTCCTTTTCGCGCTGGACGAGCGCTTCGGCGGTGCCGTCCCCTGGGCCGAGAGCGTCGGCGTGGCGCCAGCCAGCATTGCGCGCGTTCGCGATCTTCTGCTTGACGAGGACTAAGGGCTCGGGACGTTCCCCCAGGTGTTTCGGCGGCGGTTTCGGTCCTGGGGTGCTCGGCGCGAAACGCGAGGGAGGCCTCGCCCGTAGACTGGATGGGAACGTTTGTGGAGTCCGCGTGAGCGAGCCTGCGCAAAGTACCGCATTTTTTGCGTTTTTCTAAAAATCCGGTAGAATAGAAAGCCGACCTCGGGGCGGGACCTCCAAGGTCTATCCGTGTAGGAGTCCTGCTCCCGCACGCCCCGTAGTGAAGAAACAAGGAGAAAGAACCTGAGTAAGCCTAAGGAAGACGCGTTCACCGTAGAGGGGACCGTCGTCGAGCCGCTGCCGAACGCCATGTTTCGCGTGGAGCTGGAGAACGGGTACACCGTCCTCGCCCACAGTTCGGGAAAGATGCGCATGCACCGCATCCGTATTCTTCCCGGCGACAAGGTCCAAGTAGAGATCACGCCCTACGACATGACCCGCGGCCGCATCACCTATCGCTACCGATAACTCACGTTCTTTTTGTTCGAGAAAGTAACCAAATGAAAGTTCGCGCAAGCGTAAAACCCATCTGTGAGAAGTGCAAGGTCATTCGACGGGCCGGGGTTGTTCGCGTGATCTGTGAAGCAAACCCGCGCCACAAGCAGCGTCAGGGTTAGGAGAACACGATGGCTCGTATTGCTGGTGTTGACATTCCGCGCGACAAGCGCGTCGTCATCGCGCTCACGTACATCTTCGGCGTCGGTCCCACCATCGCCCAACAGATCTGTGCGGCGACCGGGGTCAATGAATCCACGCGCGTCAAGGACCTCACCGAGTCCGAAGTCAACGCTCTGCGTACGTACATCGACCAGAACGTCACCGTCGAGGGCGACCTTCGCCGCGACGTCGCCCAAGACATCAAGCGCAAGATGGAGATCAACTCCCTCCAGGGCATTCGCCATCGCAAGGGCCTGCCCGTTCGTGGCCAACGCACTCGCACCAACGCTCGCACCCGCAAGGGACCCAAGCGCACCGTCGCCGGTAAGAAGAAGGTAACGAAGTAATGGCCAAGCCCACTACGGCTCGCAAAGTTCGCAAGAAGGAGCGCAAGAACGTCGCCTTTGGCGTCGCGCACATCAAGAGCTCCTTTAACAACACGATCGTCTCGATCACTGACCCCGAGGGCAACGTGTTGTCCTGGGCGTCCTCGGGCCAGGTCGGCTTTAAGGGCTCTCGCAAGTCCACGCCCTACGCCGCCCAGCTCGCCGCCGAGAAGTGTGCGCGCGCGGCCATGGAGCACGGGGTAAAGAAGGTTGACGTGTTGGTGCGCGGACCCGGTTCGGGTCGCGAGACCGCGATTCGTTCCATCGCCGCCGCCGGTATTGAAGTGGTGGCGATCAAGGACGTGACCCCGCTGCCGCACAACGGATGTCGCCCCAAGAAGCGGCGTCGAGGCTAAGGAACGTTATGGCTCGTTACACAGGACCCGTCTGTCGACTCTGTCGACGTGAGCGCACCAAGCTCTACCTCAAGGGTGAGCGCTGCTTTTCGCTCAAGTGCCCGGTCGCCGAGAACTCAGACCGTCGCGTTCGCGCGTTTCCTCCGGGCATGCACGGTCGTGACCGTCAGCGCCAGGGTTCGGAGTACTTAACCCAGTTGCGCGAGAAGCAAAAGGCGCGCCGCATCTACGGCGTGCTGGAAAAGCAGTTCCGCAACCTCTACGAAGAGGCCAACCGCCGCCCCGGCATGACCGGTGTGAACTTGCTGCAGTTCCTCGAGACTCGTCTGGACAACGTGGCTTACCGGGCCGGTTGGGGTGCGTCGCGCGCTCAGGCCCGCCAGCTCGTTCGCCATGGCCACGTCAGCGTCAACGGCAAGCGGGTCGACATTCCGTCGTATCGCGCTCGCCCCGGCGACGTCGTCACCTTAAAGAACGCCACCCGCGAGAACTTCAACGTGAAGCGCAACCTCGACGTCTTGGACCGCAGCGTCCCCGGCTGGCTGGAAAAGGGCGACAACGGCTTTAGCGTGACGGTACGCGTGGTGCCCCAGCGTGAACAGATCGACGAGTCGATCCAAGAGCAGCTCATCGTCGAGCTGTACTCCAAGTAATTCTTTCTCGTACATACCCCTAGGAGTCCCTTATGTTGATTATCCAACGACCGACCATCGAAGCCCTCGGCGACGAGGTCAACAACCGCCAATCCTTTGGCATCGGCCCGCTCGACCCGGGCTTTGGCCACACGCTGGGCAACTCGCTGCGCCGCACCCTGCTCTCTTCGATCCCGGGCGCCGCGGCGACCCGCGTCAAGTTCGATGCGGTGCTGCACGAGTTCGGCGTCATCGAGGGAGTGAAGGAAGACGTCCAGGACGTCACCTTGAACCTGAAGGACCTGTTGTTGCGCGTGCACTCAGACGAGCCCGTCACCTTGCGCCTCGACAAGCGCGGCGAGGGCCCGGCCCTGGCCTCGGACCTGTCGACGACGGCCGACGTCGAGATCCTCAATGGCGACCTACACCTCGCCTACCTGACCAACGCTCGCAGCGTGCTCACCTTTGAGCTCACCGTCGAGCGCGGCAAGGGGTACGTCGGTGCCGAGGGGAACAAGGGTTCCTCGACCATCGGTGTGATTCCTCTGGACGCGATCTTCTCGCCGGTGCGCCGTGTGAGCTTCGAGATCGAGCCCGTGCGCGTCGAGCAGAGCAAGGACTTCGACCGCCTGGTCATCGACATCGAGACCGACGGCTCTATCTCTCCGCGCGAGGCTTTGGCCTCGGCTGGCAAGACCCTCGGCTCGCTCGTCGAGCTGATCGCGAGCTTCGACGAAGAGGCGCCCGCCTTGGAGCTCGGCGACGTGGGCTCGGCCCAGGCGGCCGCCAGCGAGCTCGACATCCGCATCGAGGAGCTCGGTCTGACCGAGCGCTCGCGCAACTGCCTCAAGCGTGCGGGCATCAACACGATCGCCCAGTTGGTGAACGCCACCGAACGGGATCTCACGTCGATCACCAACTTTGGCGCCACCTCGCTCAAGGACGTGACGGACCGCCTCGACGAGCGTGGTCTGTCACTGCGAGCAGAGGACTAGTCATGCGCGGCACCCCCACGAAGGGCAAGCGCTTCGGCGGCAACTCGGCGCACCAGAAGGCGATGATGGGCAACCTCGTCGCCTCGATGATCGCGGCCGAGTCGATCGTCACGACCGAGGCGAAGGCCAAGGCTCTGCGTCCCATCGTCGAGAAGGTCGTCACCGCGGCCAAGAACTCGCCCGAGGGCTCAGTCCACGCGAATCGCCGGGTGGTGGCCTTCATCCGCGACAAGGACATGACCCACAAACTGTTCACCGAGATTGCGCCGCGCTACGCGGACCGTCCCGGTGGCTACACCCGCATCCTGAAGCTCGGCCCGCGTCAGGGCGACAACGCGCCGATGGCGCGCATTGAGTTCGTCTGATCCGCTAGACGCCACCCAGCGCTGGCGTTTCGACCTCGCCTACGACGGGCGGGGATTTAGCGGGTTCGCCTATCAGCCCCATCACGACACCGTGGTGGGGCTGCTGCGTTCCACCCTGGCCTCGACCCTGCGTCTCAGCGAGGAGCCGGTCATAGTGGGGGCCGGACGCACCGACTCTGGCGTGCACGCCTTCTATCAAGTCGTCCACGTTGACCTTCCGAAGGTGCTCAAAGTGCGTTCGTTGAGCGCAGAGCGTCTCGTCACCGCGCTCAATAAGCAGTTGCGCGGTCGGATTCAGATTCTTCGTGCCGAGCCGGTGAGCCAGTACTTTCACGCGCGATTCTCGGCCACCTGGCGCGAGTATCGCTACCTCCTCTTGGAAAGCAGCGCCCCGGGACTCGACTCCACCAATGTCTGGGCATGGTCGGTCAAGGGGCCGCTCGATCTTGACGCCATGAACCGGGCGAGTAGCGCAGTTCTGGGTACACATGACTTTCGCGCGTTCTGCCGGCGACCGACGAATGGCACACCTGGAGAGCCCCTTCTTCGCCGAGTGCTCGGCGCTCATTGGGAGCGACTCGACGACCAGTGGGTCATGAGTCCCCAGCATTCGCCCGCGCTGCGCTTCACCATTCGGGGTCAGTCGTTCTGTCACAACATGGTGCGATGTCTCGTGTCAGCGATGGTCGCCATCGGCCGGGGAGAACTCGACGAGGGCGAGGTTGAACGTCGACTCTCGACGGGGGACCGGTATCAGTTGCCCCAACCGGCTCCGGCGGCGGGGCTCGCTCTTATCGGTGTGGGCTACGACGATTTTGGCGAGGAGTCCGCGGACCCGTCGATAGGCTGATTCCCATGTCTGAACTACAGCCCGCAGGAATCAACATTGAAGATCTCAGCAGCGAGATTCGCCCCCAAGACGACCTCTATCGCTACGTGAACGATCGCTGGATGAAGAGCACCCCGATCCCGCCCGACAAGTCCGGGTACGGGGCCTTCGAGATCCTTCGAGAAGAGTCCGAAGCAGCAATACGAGAGATCGTCGAGTCGGCGGGCGCATTGAGCGAGAGCGTGGACGCGAAGAAGGTCAGCGACCTGTACAACAGCTTCATGGACGAAGGGCGCGTCGAGGCTCTCGGGTCCGAACCGCTGACGGCCGATCTGGCTCTGGCGGACTCAGTCAACTCGCTCGATGAGCTGGTGCGGGTCGTCGGACAGTTGCAGCGTGCGGGCCTGTCGGGTTTCTTTAGCGTCTTCGTCGAAACCGACCCCGGCAACCCCGAGCGCTACCTCGTGTTCCTGGAACAAGGTGGCATCTCCCTGCCCAACGAGAACTACTACCGCGAAGAGCAGTTCGCCTCGGTGCGCGAGGCCTACGCAGCGCACATCGCAAAGATGTTTGAACTGGCTGGTCTTGATGACGCCGCGGCTCGCGCGCAGCGAGTATTTGAACTCGAGACCGACATCGCCCGGCGTCACTGGGACAACGTCGCCACTCGTGATAGCGAAAAGACCTATAACCCCATGGAGTGGGACAGCGTGCGCAATCTCTTCGCCGCCGGACTCTCCGACATCGCCGAGGTCAGCCTGGACGTCTGGGCCGCAAACTTCGGCGCCCCGGGACACGCCCTCGATGAAGTCGTTGTTCGCGAGCCCAGTTTCTTTCGTGACCTCGGTGAGCTGTTTGACGAATCGCGATTGGACGCGTGGCGCGACTGGCTGCGCTGGCGGATTATTCGCGGATACGCTCCCTACCTGTCGAGGGCGTTCGTCGATGAACACTTCGACTTTTACGGCCGCACACTCACCGGCGCGCAGGAGCTGCGCGCGCGTTGGAAGCGAGGCGTGTCGATAGTCGAAGGAGCCCTGGGCGAGGCGGTGGGCCAGATCTACGTCGAGCGCCACTTTCCCCCACTCGCCAAGACGCGCATGGATGAGCTGGTCGCGAACCTGATCGAGGCGTACCGCCAGAGCATCTCGACCCTCGACTGGATGACTCCGGCTACGCGCGAGCGCGCCTTGGAAAAGCTCGCGGCCTTTACGCCCAAGATCGGGTATCCGGTCAAGTGGCGCGACTACTCCTCACTGTCGATCGACCCCGACAGTCTGATCGCGAACGTGCGCAGCGCGAACGCCTTTGAGTTTCAGCGCGAACTGGCCAAGATCGGCGGGCCCATCGATCGCGACGAGTGGTTCATGACGCCCCAGACCGTGAACGCGTACTACAACCCCGGCTTCAACGAGATCGTCTTTCCCGCGGCGATCCTCCAGTGGCCCTTCTTCGTGGCCGATCGCGACGACGCCGCGAACTACGGCGGGATCGGGGCGGTGATCGGTCACGAGATCGGGCACGGCTTCGACGACCAGGGCTCGAAGTTCGACGGCACGGGCAAGCTGTTCGACTGGTGGGAACCGGCCGACCGCGAGGCGTTCGAGGCGCGCACGAAGGTGCTCATCGATCAGTACAACGCTCTCTCGCCTCAGGAGACTCCCGGCCAGCACGTGAACGGCGCACTCACGATCGGTGAGAACATTGGTGACCTCGGGGGACTCGGGATCGCCTGGCAGGCCTATCTGATCTCACTCGATGGTGCCGAGCCGCCCGTCATCGACGGACTGAGTGGGGCGCAGCGCTTCTTGCTGTCCTGGGCTTTGTGCTGGCAGTACAAGGCGAGGACCGAAGAAGTCGAACGCCGACTCGCCATAGATCCGCACTCGCCACCAGAGTTTCGCTGCAACCAAGTGGTGCGCAACATCGACGAGTTCTACGAGGCCTTTGGCGTCGCCGAGGGCGACGCCCTGTGGCTCGAGCCCGATCAGCGTGTCTCGATTTGGTAAGGCGAGTTCGACCGACGACGAGCGCGTCGCTCGGACCTCCGAGTAGGCTAGATAAGCCCCCGGGGGCGCTTTTGGCTCGCGTTTTGCGCAACTTGCCCTCAAGGGGCCAGATTTCGTAAGATGGAGGGTCCCCTCGGACCCGGTTGGGGCTCATTTCGATTGAATTCGCTGAAGGAAGAACTGTGAAGACGTACTCGCCCAAGCCCGCGGAACTGACGCGCGACTGGTTGGTCATTGACGCGGAGGGACTCGTCCTGGGTCGGGTCGCCACGGTGGCCGCTTCGTTGCTGCGCGGCAAGCATCGTACGTTTTTCGCCCCCCACGTGGACACCGGTGACTACGTCATCATCGTCAACGCGGACAAGGTCGTGGTGACCGCCAACAAGGCGGAGTCGAACTTTCACTACCGCCACTCGGGCTACCCGGGCGGCCTGCGCGCAACGTCGTGGCAGACCCTGATGGACACTGATCCCGAGAAGTTGGTGAGCGACGCCGTTCGCGGCATGATCCCCAAGAATCGCCTCGGACGCGCGCAGATGGACAAGCTCTTTGTCTACTCCGGCTCCGAACACCCCCACGCGGCCCAGCAGCCCAAGAGTTTTGACACCTCGGCGATTCGCCGCGGTTAAGGAGCAACGTTGACCACACCCCTCACCCAGACCACCGGCCGACGCAAAGAGGCCGTCGCGCGCGTTCGGCTGCGCCCCGGCACTGGCACGATCACGATCAACTCGCGTGCCTTCGACAACTACTTCACCTCAGCCACTCACCGACAGATGGTCATGGAGCCGCTGCGACTCCTCGACACCCAAACGACCTACGACATCGACGCGACCATCGAAGGTGGTGGCGTCGCCGGACAGGCCGGCGCACTGCGCCTGGGAATCTCGCGCTCTCTGCTGGAAATCGACGAAGGCGCCAGGCCGGCCCTCAAGAAGGCTGGCCTCTTGACCCGCGACTCGCGCAAGAAGGAGACCAAGAAGTACGGTCTCAAAAAGGCGCGCAAGGCTCCTCAGTACTCCAAGCGTTAATGGGTATGCCCGTGCGCTTCGGCACGGATGGCATCCGAGGACGCGCGAGCGACGAGATCACTCCGGACCTCGCGTATCGACTCGGTCGCGCTGTCGCGGCTGTCTTTTCGGTACCGATCTTCGTCGGGTACGACACGCGCGAGAGTTCGCCCAACCTGGCCGCGGCGGTCCTGGCTGGACTGGCCGACGGCGGGGCCCAGGGCGTCAATCTCGGCTACTTCACCACCCCCGGCGTGGCCGTCATCGCTCAGCAGCGCGGCGGGGCCGGCGTGGTCGTCTCGGCCTCGCACAACCCCTACTACGACAACGGACTCAAAGTCCTGGGCGTGCGGGGCGGCAAGTTGGACCACGCCACCGAAGCCGCGGTCGAGAGTGCTTTGAATGTGGCCGAGAGCCCGATGGCGAGTGTGTTCGAAGCGCGCGCGATCGATGAGACCGCCCAACACGACTACGTGCGCCACCTGCGAGAACTGGCCCCCGCCGATCTTTCGTCACTGTCGATCGTGGTGGACTGCGCGAACGGTGCGGCCTCGCACGTAGCCCACGAACTCTATGAGACAACTGGTGCTGCGCTCACCTTCATTCATGACCAGCCCGACGGTCGCAACATCAATGTCGACTCCGGCTCGACGCACGTCGAGGCCCTGGTGGCGGCCGTGCGCGCTGGGGGCGCGGACCTTGGTCTCGCGTTCGACGGCGACGCGGACCGCCTGATCGCCGTGGACTCCGAGGGGACGGTTCGCGACGGGGATGACCTCATGGTGCTCTTCGCGCTGGATCGTTTCGAGCGCGGGATTCTGGGTGGCGGGGTGGCGGTGACGTCGATGAGCAATCTCGGTCTCACGCGTGCGCTGAGTGCGGCCCACATTGAGATCGAAGAGACCGACGTGGGGGACCGCAACGTGCTCCTCGCCCTTGAGGACCGTTCCTGGATTCTCGGCGGCGAGCAGTCCGGGCACGTCATCTTCCGGGATCTGGCGCCCACCGGTGACGGAATGCTGACTGGACTGATCCTGGCTGAACTCGTGGTGCGCCGCGGGCCCCTTGCGGACCTGGCCGGGAGCGCGTGGCGCCGCGTCCCCCAGTCGTTGTTCAACGTGTCTCGCGACCACTTCAGTGACGATGACGTCCAAAAGATCTTCAACGAGCTCCTAGAGGACTACGGGGTTGATCGTGCGGACGTGCGTCTGCTCGTTCGTCCCTCGGGCACCGAGCCGCTGGTGCGCATCATGATCGAAGCGCTCAACGCCGAGTTCGTCGAGGTCTTCAGCGAACGACTCACCTCGCTCTACGCCTAGAGCGACCGAAAAGGGCGAAAAATCGTCCGAGTAGGCTGGGTGTATGTGCGGCATCATTGGAGTGGCGGGCTCCAGCGACACGCTCGACACGCTGCTCGAAGGCTTGGCGCGCCTGGAATACCGCGGGTACGACTCGGCTGGGGTGGCCCTCGTGCGCGCCGGGGAGACCTGGCGAGCCCGCACCGCCCAAGGTACCGAGTCGGTCCAGGCTCTCAAGCGCGAGTGCGAACACGCGCCACGCGGGTTTACCTCGGGCATCGGTCACACCCGCTGGGCAACCCACGGCGCGCCTGAAGCGGTCAACGCCCACCCTCATCTCGACTGCTCCGGTCACATCGCCATCATTCACAACGGCATCATCGAAAATCACACCGAACTGCAAGAGGCTCTGGAGGCCCAGGGCCACCTCTTTAGTTCGCGCACCGACTCCGAGGTGCTCGCGCACCTCATCGAAGACGAGCGGCGCCTGGGCGTCGAGCTCATCGAAGCCGTGCGACGGAGCCTCCTCGTGGTGCGAGGCGCGTTTGCGGTGGCGGCGGTGGACGCGACCGAACCCGACGTGATCGTGGCGGCACGGCGCATCTCGCCTCTGATTGTGGGTACGGCTCCGGGCGTGACGTATCTCGCGAGCGACATCCCCGCGATCCTGGATCGTGCCACCGCCTTCTACGCGGTCAACGACGACGAAGTGGTTCGCCTCGGTCCGGAGGGCTTTCGCGCCATTGATCTCGAGGGCTCGCCGGTTCGCCTGCATCAACTCTCCATCGACTGGGATCTCGAGACCGCCGAGAAGGGTGGACACGACGACTTCATGACCAAGGAGATCAACGAGCAGCCCGAGGCCCTGCGCGCCACGATGCTCGATCGCCGCCGCCGCGACGGGGTGATCACCTTTGACGAGATGGGAGTCTCGGACGAAGAGCTGCTGAGCGTGAACCGCGTGGTGATTGTGGCGGCCGGCACCTCTCACCACGCCGCCCAGGTGGCCAAGTACGCCATCGAGCGCTGGGCCCGGCTCAGCACCGAAGTGGACATATCCAGCGAGTACCGCTACCGAGACCCGATCGTCGAGATCGGCACGCTGGTGATCGGGGTCTCCCAGAGCGGCGAGACGATTGACACCATCCAGGCCATCCGTGAAGCCAAGCGACGTGGTGCGCGGGTGGTGGGCGTGACCAACATCGTGGGGTCCTCGCTCGCTCGAGAGTCGGACGCCGTCATTTACACCCGCGCCGGCCTCGAGGTGTCGGTCGCCTCCACCAAGGCCTTCGTCGCCCAGATCGCTGCCCTCGAAGTGCTGGCGCTGCGTCTCGCCCAACTGCGTCAGACTCTCCCCGAGACCGACATCGACGCACTCTTTCAAGGAATTCAGGCGGTAGCGAAGCAGGTCGCGACGGCCCTCGAGCGCCGCGCCGACGTCGAGGATGTGGCCAAGCAGCTCCTGGGTGCACGCGACTTCTTCTTCATCGGACGTCACGCGGGTTTTCCGACGGCCCTCGAAGGCGCGCTCAAACTCAAGGAGCTCTCGTACCTGCACGCCGAGGGCTACCCGGCGGGAGAACTCAAGCACGGACCGCTCGCGTTGATCGAACCGGGCGTCGTTGTGGTCGCCGTCGTCACCGATCCCGCGATGCACGAAAAGATGCTCTCGAACCTGGCCGAAGTGAAGGCCCGCGGGGCGACGGTGGTCGCCGTGGCGACCGACGACGACGAGTACGTCGAGGCCATCGCGGACTACGTGTTGCGCGTACCGGCCACCGAACCTCTCTTTACGCCCATGGTCGACGTGGTGCCGTTGCAACTCTTCGCGTACTCCATGGCCCGAGGCCTCGGGCGCAACGTGGATCGGCCACGCAATCTGGCCAAGACCGTCACGGTGGAGTAGTGGCGACGACCGGAATCGGCATCGACCTCGTCGACGTGGACCGGTTCCGTCGGCTCATGGAGCGCCGACCCCGCATTCTCGAGCGTCTCTTCACTGAGAGCGAGCGCCGCGACGCCCACGATCGGCCCGAGCGCCTCGCCGTACGCTTTGCCGCCAAGGAGGCCACGCTCAAAACCCTCGGGGTGGGGATGGGCGAAGCGCCGTGGCGCTCGATTGAGGTCACGTTAAACGACGCGGGTGCTCCGAGTTTGGTCTTGCACGACCGCGCGCGAGAACTCGCGTGCGCCCAGGGGGTGGGGTACCTGCACGTCTCGTTGTCCCACACCGAGCACCTCGCCGCTGCCTTCGTGGTGGGCAGTTCACTTGAGGAGTCCGGTGGTTGAGGGTGTTCTTCGTCCGGCGTGGGCCGAGGTGTCCGTCTCGGCGATCGCTCACAACGTTCGCGCGTTGCGCAACGTCATCGGTGAAGCGTCGTTCTGTGCGGTGGTGAAGGCAAACGGCTACGGACACGGGGCGATCTACGCGGCCCGGGCCGCCCTGGACGGAGGGGCGGACTCACTGGCCGTCGCGCTGGTCGATGAGGGAATCGAGTTACGCCAGGCCGGAATTACCGCGCCGATTCTTGTGATGAGCGAGGTTCCCGCGGATACCATCGCGCCGGCGTACGAGGCCGACTTGACTCTCACGATCGGCTCGCCCGAGGGGGCCCGGGCCGCCGTCAAGTGGGCCGAAACCTTAGGTGGGACGCACCCCGTCCACGTCAAGGTGGACACCGGCATGCATCGCATGGGCGTCGTGCCCGAGGAGCTCGACGAGGTGCTTGACATCGTGCGCTCCTCCTCTCACGTCATCTTCGAAGGTCTGTACACGCACTTCAGCGTGGCCGACGGTAATGGTGCCGCGGACCGAGAGTTCACCGAGGCTCAGATCGCACTCTTCAACGCGATCGTCGCCGAGCTCACCCAGCGGGGCGTCGTTCCGCCGGTGGTGCACAGTGCGAACTCGGCGGGCGCTTTGGGGTACCCAGCGTCGCGCCACTCGATGGTGCGCGTCGGGCTGGCGTTGTACGGCTACGTACCCAGTGCGTGGCTGCGCGCGGCCTTGGACGAGAAGGGTCAGTCTCTCGTGCCCGCCTTGACGCTGCGGGCTCGGGTGACGGCGGTTCGCCGGGTGCGAGCCGGGGCGCGACCGAGTTATGGTCGCCGCCGCCCGCTCGAACGCGACGCCACGATCGTGACCGTGCCCTTTGGATACGCCGACGGCTATCCACGACATCTCTTCGACGGCGGAGCCCAGGTCCTCATCAACGCCACGAGGTATCCCGTGGCCGGCGTGGTGACGATGGACCAACTGGTGGTCGACGTGGGCGACGACGCGGTGGGTGTCGGAGATGACGTGGTGCTCTTGGGTCAACAGGGTGACGAGCACATCAGCGCCGATGAGTGGGCCCGCTGGGGTGGCACCATCACCTGGGAGATCCTCACCAACTTGGGTGCTCGCGTTCCTCGAGTTCTCACCGATTGACGTGAGCGACTTCGCCGAGATGTCCACGTGCGTGCGCTGCGGCCTCGCCGCGACGCGTCAGCGCGTCGTCATTGGCACGGGGCCGTTGGACGCTCGACTCATGATCATCGGCGAGGCGCCCGGGCGCACCGAGGACGAGGGGGGAGCGCCCTTCATCGGACGCAGCGGAAAACTGTTCTTTCAGTTGCTGGAGGAGGAGGTCGGACTCACGCGTCCACAGTGTTACGTCACGAACGTCGTGAAATGCCGACCCCCCGCGAATCGAACCCCCACGCCCCTGGAGATCGCCACGTGTCGCCCCTGGCTCGTCGAGCAACTCGATCGCGTCGCCCCGTCCTTCATCCTGACCCTTGGCAATACGGCCGGTCGGGCGATCTTCGCGTACCAGTCGGGCATTGGACAGGTCCACGGACACGTCTTTCGTTCGGGCTCGATACGAGGAATACCGACCTATCACCCAGCGGCCGCGTTGCGCGGTGGGCCGAGCGTCGTTGACGTGATGCGCGACGATCTTCGAGTGCTCCGGCGACTCTTGGAGGCGTCATGAGCTGGCGGCGTCACACCACGAGTGCCCAGGAGACCCAACGCGCCGGTGAGGAGTTCGCAGCACTGCTACGTCCGGGCGACATTGTGCTTTTGAGCGGAATCTTGGGGGCAGGCAAGACGACGTTCACCCAGGGTGTGGCCCGGGCACTGGGGGTGGGCGAGCGGGTGACGAGTCCAACCTTCACGATGGTTCGTCAACACGAGTGTGTGAACACACTCGGCATCGCGACGCTCCATCACGCTGACGTCTACCGCGCTGGTTCGCTGAGCGAGGTCGACGACCTGGCGTTGGGCGAGTTGGTCGAAGAGTCAGCCGTAGCCCTCGTGGAGTGGGGAGACGTCGCCGCTTCCCTGTTCGGCCGCGACGTCATCAGCGTCGACTTTACGATTGACGACTTCGACGGACGCACCCTCGAGGTCGGGGGTGCGCTCGACGGTCGAACGAGTGAGGTCGAGAGCTGGTCTCGCTCGTGAATATTCTGGCCATCGAGACCGCGACGACGACGTGCGCGATTGGCCTACGGCTTTCGACGGGCGAAGGGTTCGAAGTCATCTTGGACGCGGAACGCCACCACACCGAGACGCTGATGCCGGGCGTGGCTGAGCTCCTCTCGTCGATTGCACTGAGTGCGAACCAACTCGATCGCATCGTCGTCGACCGCGGTCCCGGGCTGTACACGGGGCTGCGGGTGGGAGTCGCCACGGCGATCGGTCTGAGCATCGGGGCGAACGCCGAACTCGTGTCGGTGACGTCCCTGGAAGTCCTGGCCCACGACGCGCAGCGCGGTGGTGTGCGCGGACTCGTCGTCGCCGCCGTCGATGGCCGACGTGGCGAACTGTTCAGCCAGACGTTCTCGCTCGATGACACCGTCGCCGCGCTGGATGAGCCGGCTGTCACCACCCCGATCGCACTCGCCACACAACTAGACGAACTGGGCGAGGCGGTAAGCCTGGTGGGCGACGGCGTCGCTCGCTACGAGTCAGAACTCTCGAAGCTCAAGGCGGCCACCCTCTTGGTGGGCTACACGGCGCCATCTGCCCTGATGGCCGTCGAACTCGGCGCCGCACGGCTCCCCGAAGAGTCCGTCGCGCCGCTGTATCTGCGCGACGCGGACGCCGTGGCGAACTTCACGACGCGCGAACGACAATGAGCGACTGGATCATTCGCACCGCTGAGCGACGCGACGTCTCAGACATCTTGCAGATCGAAATTGCCCAGTTCCCCGAGCCCTGGTCGAGGGCCATGATGCTCGACGAGATCACTGACGTTGAGACCCGCCGATACCGAGTCGCCGTGGAAAAGTCGGTCATCGGCTACATGGGCGTGATGTTCGTGCTCGACGAACTGCACATCAACACCATCGGCACGCTGCCCGGACACGAAGGCCGCGGCGTGGCGACCTCCCTGATGGACGACGCATGGGCCGACGCGAAGGAGCGGGGCATCGCGCGAGCCACCCTCGAAGTCGCGGTCTCCAACGAGCGCGCTCAGGCCCTGTACGCGCACTACGGCTTCCGTCCGGTCGGGGTTCGCAAGAACTACTACGAGCGCGTCGGCGAAGACGCCCTCATCCTGTGGGCCGACCTCGACTGAATCGCCTCAGCCCTACGCTGGTCGGGTGACATTGGTCCTCGGCATCGAAACCAGTTGTGACGAGACGGCCGCAGCCCTCGTCGACGAGGAGTTTCGTGTGCTCTCCTCGGTGGTCGAGTCCTCCATTGATCAGCACCGCGCCTTTGGGGGAGTGGTGCCGGAGTTGGCGGGTCGCGCCCACGTCGCCACTATCGGACCGGTGGTGCGCCGGGCCCTCGAAGAGGCGGATTTGGATCCCAGCGCACCCGCACTCCACGGGGTCGCTGTCACGAGTGGGCCTGGTCTGATCGGCTCGTTGCTTGTGGGGCTCTCGAGCGCGAAGGCGCTGGCGTACGCGTGGGACGTGCCCTTCGTCGGTGTGAACCACCTCGAGGGACACCTGTTTGCGCCCCTGCTGGAGGCGCGCGATCTTGAGTGGCCGTTGCTGACCTTGCTCGTGTCAGGCGGACACAGTCTCATTGTCTTGCAGCGCGGACCCGGTGAGCACCAGGTGTTGGGTGAGACGATCGACGACGCGGCGGGCGAGGCGTACGACAAGGTCGCGCGCTGGCTTGGGCTCGGGTATCCGGGGGGTCCCGAGATCGATCGACTCGCGAAAGAGGGCTCGCCGTCCAAAATGACCTTTCCGGTCTCGTCGATTGGCGATGACTTCGACCTCTCGTTCTCAGGCCTGAAGACCGCCGTCGTGCGTGCGACGCAGTCCGATCAGGACATCGACCTGGCCGACGTGGCGGCGTCCTTTCAGGTAGCGGTGTCCGAGCAGTTGTTGCGCAAGTTGCGACGAGCTCTCGAGCGCTACGACGTTTCGGGCGTGGCCTTGGCGGGAGGGGTGGCCGCGAACTCCGCCTTGCGCGAGGGCGTGAGCAACTTGGCTCGAGAGTTCGGCCTGGTCACTCACCTGCCCGCGATGGCTATGTGCACCGACAACGCGGCGATGATCGCGGCCGCGGGACTCTATCGACTGAAAAACAACGGATCGAGCCCGCTTTCGCTCTCTGCCCGCCCTAACTGGCAGTTGGCCGACGTCTCGTGAGCGAGCGTTGGGTCCCGCTCGACGTCGCTTCCACCGACCCCGATCCCTTCGTTCAATTCGACCGGTGGTTCGCCGACGCACGCACCGAAATGGCCGAGCCCGAAGCGGTAGCGCTCGCCACCTCTACCCTCGAGGGGATTCCGAGCGTACGCATGGTGCTCTTGCGCTGGCACGACGGGAAAACCTTTGGGTGGTACACGAACTACGGGTCGCGCAAGGGCGAAGAACTCCGGGCCAATCCCCACGCGGCTCTGCTGTGGTACTGCGAGGCTCTCGGTCGCCAGATTCGCATTGAGGGAACCGTTGAGCAGATGAGTCCCGAGGACTCGGACGCCTATTTCTCGAGGCGCCCCCGCGGCAGTCAAATCGGCGCGCGGGCGTCCCAGCAGAGCCAGGTATTGAACACTCGGGAAGAACTCGAGCGGCGCGTGGCCGAGATCGACGAGGAGTTCGCCGGTCGCGACATCGAGCGACCCCAGTATTGGGGCGGATTTCGCCTCACCCCCACCCGCTTTGAGTTCTGGCAGCACCGAGAGAGCCGACTCCACGACCGGGTGGCGTACCTGGGCGAGGGTTCCTCCTGGCTCCGCGAGCGGCTCTCCCCTTGAAAAACCCTTCCTTTGAGCTCTCCTCGGAAAGAACGGCCTCCGGGGGCGTCGTTGGCACTCGAAATCCTCGGCTGCTAAGATTGGCAGTCGCAAGTAACGAGTGCTAATTGCTCAGGAGGCAAGAAATGAAGTTGCACCCACTAGAAGACCGCATCGTCGTCCGTCCCAATATCGCCGAGGCCACAACGGCGTCGGGTCTTGTGATCCCCGACACGGCCAAGGAAAAGCCCCAGCAGGGCGAGGTTCTCGCGGTCGGCCCAGGCCGTCGCGCTGACTCCACCGGCGAGGTCATTCCGACCGGCGTGAGCGTCGGCGACACCGTCGTCTACTCCAAGTACGGCGGCACCGAGATCACCGTCGATGGTGAGGACCTGTTGATTCTCTCCGGCCGCGACGTACTGGCGACCATCTCTAAGTAGTTCGGGACGAAGACTCGCCCCCTCATTCAAACGAAGGAACTAAATGTCAAAACTATTGAAATTCGACGAGGACGCCCGACGCGGGCTCGAGGCCGGTGTCGACAAGTTGGCCGACGCGGTCAAGGTGACCCTGGGGCCCAAGGGTCGCAACGTGGTCATCGGCAAGAAGTACGGCGCGCCGACCATCACGAACGACGGGGTGTCGATTGCTCGTGAGATCGAGCTCGAGGACCCGTTCGAGAACATGGGCGCCCAGCTCGTCAAGGAAGTCGCGACTAAGACCAACGACGTGGCCGGTGACGGCACGACGACCGCAACCGTTCTCGCTCAGGCCCTCATCAAGGAAGGTCTGCGCAACGTCGCGGCCGGCGCGAGCCCTTCGGGTCTCAAGCGCGGTATCGAAAAGGCCGTGGCTGCCGCCGTGGCGTCTATCGCCGAGCAGAGCCAAGAAGTGTCGGGCAAGAATCAGATCGCTCAGGTCGCAACCATCTCGGCGGCTGATGCCGCGATCGGCGAAACGATTGCCGACGCCATCGACAAGGTCGGCAAGGACGGCACCGTCACGGTTGAAGAGTCGAACACGTTCGGCATTGAACTCGAGCTCACCGAGGGTATGCAGTTCGACAAGGGCTACCTCTCGCCGTACTTCGTGACCGACCCCGAGCGTCAAGAGGCCGTCCTCGAGGACGCGTACATCCTCTTCACCAGCGGCAAGATCTCGGCCGTGCACGACCTCGTGCCCGTACTTGAGAAGGTCATGCAGGCGGGTCGTCCGCTCCTGATCGTTGCCGAAGATGTCGAGGGCGAGGCCCTCGCGACGTTGGTGGTGAACAAGATTCGTGGCACGTTCACCTCGGTCGCGGTGAAGGCGCCGGGATTCGGCGAACGCCGCAAGGCGATGCTCCAGGACATGGCGATTCTCACTGGCGGAACCGTGATCTCCGAAGAGATCGGTCTCAAGCTCGATTCGGCGACGGTTGACCTCCTGGGCCGGGCTCGCCGCATCGTGGTGACCAAGGACGCCACCACACTGGTCGATGGAGATGGCTCGAAGGAAGACGTCGCTGGGCGCGTGGCACAACTCAAGCGCGAGATCGAAGACACCGACTCGGACTGGGACCGCGAGAAGCTCCAGGAGCGACTGGCCAAGTTGGCGGGCGGCGTGGCTGTCGTCAAGGTGGGTGCCGCGACGGAAGTGGAGCTCAAGGAGAAGAAGCACCGTATCGAGGACGCGCTGAGTGCGACCCGTGCTGCGATCGACGAGGGAATCGTCGCCGGTGGCGGTACGGCTCTCGTACGTGCGCGTACGTCGGTCGACGCTCTCGTTGCCACCCTGTCTGGTGACGAGGCGACGGGTGCGCGCATCGTCGCGAACTCGCTCGAGTCACCGCTGCGCCACATCGCCAGCAACGCTGGTTTCGAAGGCGCGGTCAAGGTGCGCGAAGTCGCTGACGCCAAGGGCTCAGTCGGCCTGAACGCCGCGACCGGAGTGCTCGAGGACCTCGTGAAAGCGGGCGTCATCGACCCCGCCAAGGTCACGCGTTCCGCCCTGCAGAACGCCGCGTCGATCGCGGCGTTGCTCCTCACCACCGAGGCCATCGTGGCCGACAAGCCCGAGCCGGCGTCGGCTCCCATGGGCGACGGTGGCATGGGTGGTATGGGCGGCATGATGTAGTTGTCGGTCATTCGACACGCACAACAGCCGGGCCTCGTGCCCGGCTGTTGTGCTTTTCATCGAATGTGCGAGAAGATCACTCGCGTGACGATAACTCGGGTGTGGTGTTTTGCTCTAGCGGCGATGGCCACCGTGTCGGGTTCACTCATGGTTGGTTCACCCTCCACGCTGGCGGCCTCGAGGTATACCTCTCACGGAGTTGCTCGTGTCGCTCGTCTCTACGACTCGTGTGACGCCGAACAGTCGGACACCTCGAACCTGAATAGCACGTTCGCCGTGAGCGTTCGGGGTTTTCCAACGTCGCCGCTGTCGCTTCTGGCGCCTCACGGTTGGGCGTGCGACATCGAAGATGGAAATGGTTCGGGCGCGGGCGTCGAGATCTTCTCACCCACCGCCAAAACGGATTCGTACGGAGGGCGCAACGGGATCGATGTGTCAATCTCGGCCAACGTGCGTGATGGAATCGGTGGGGGGATCTGTCCCTATTCCAGCTACAAGCACCGAAATCTCGCCTATCCGTGCGACGCCGCAAACTCGAAGCGACCCGTTGGAGCTTCGGTCGAGTACTTCGCGGGGAACTCCTCCTCGAGTGGCGTTGTCGTGATGGTCACTACACCCGCGAGTGTCGCGCCCCCCGCATACGCCCCTGGGCCGGGCCACGTTCCCACGGTGTCGGTTCTCGCGGTGATGGGAAGTCAGTTTGACGCGTGGATGACCTGTCGAATCGGAGACGTTCTAACGTCGACCTGTCTACGCGACGCGCGCGCCTTTGCACACGCCGTCGAGACGTCGTCGCCCTTCTCGTAGGTGACGTATGAGCGGAGGGGTCCGCTACTCCGTCGCCTCAACGGCGAGGTGTGGCACGGCTCGTTCCAGCCACTTGGGCATGTACCAGTTGCGCTTGCCAATCAAGTGCATCACGGAGGGAACCAACACGGTGCGGATGATGAAGGCGTCGATCAAGACCGCGCCCCCAAGACCGACGCCAAACTCGGCGATGATTCTCTCTCCACCCACCGCGAAGGAGAGGAAGACACAGATCATGACCAGCGCGGCCGCGGTGATCACGCGCCCCGTGTTGGCCTGGCCACGGATGATGGCCTCTTCGTTGTCGTTGGTGTTCAACCACTCCTCGTGCATGCGAGAGACCAAGAAGACCTGATAGTCCATCGAGAGGCCGAAGAGGATCGCGATCATGATGATCGGTAAGAAGGACTCGACCGGGCCGGTACCCGCGCCGAGAAGCGTCGCACCCCAACCCCATTGGAACACCGCGACCACGAGCCCAAACGAGGCGCCCACGGCCAGGAGATTCATGACCGCGGCGACGAGGGGTACCACGACGCTGCGGAACGCCACCATGAGCAGGAGGCAACCGAGCAAGACGATGACGCCCACGAAGAGTGGGAGCTTGCCGGTTAAGACCGAGGCGAAGTCGGCGAAGATTGCGGTGATGCCTCCCACGTAGATCTTGGTGTGCGACGTGGCGGTCGCTCGTGGAATGTAGGTGTTGCGGATCTGATCGATCAGGGTCGTCGTCTTCGTACTTTGAGGACTCGTAGTGGGAGTGAGCTGGATGACCCCCACGGTGCCCTTGGGATTGGTGAAGAGCGGTTCGATCTCGGCGACCCCGGGCTTGCCCTTGAGCATCGTGTCAAGGTTCTCCATCGTCGTCTTGTCGAGGGGTCGGTTGATAGCCCCCACGATGTCGAGAGGACCATTAAAGCCGGGACCAAAGCCTTCGGCGAGGAGGTCGTAGGCGAGCCGCGTGGTCGAGGTGGAAGGATCAGTGCCCGCGTCGGAACTGCCCAGTTGGAGCGAGAAGAACGGCACGATGATCAGCACGATGACCGCGAGCGCGCTCAAGGTGAGCGCCTTGGGGTGGCGCGAGACGAAGTGCGCCCAACGCTGCCACGGTCCCGAGACCACGATGGGCCCGGGTCCGTGCTCGGCGAGGGAGTGACGCTCTCGACGGCTCAAGACTCGGCTCTTTTGAAAGCCCAACAAGGCGGGAAGCAGGGTGATCGAGGCCAACATCGTCACGAGGACCGCCAGCGACGCCGTGACCGCAACGCCGTTCAAGAACGAGAGACCCAACACCAGCATGCCCAACAGGGCGATACAGACGGTCGAACCCGCAAACAGGACGGCGCGACCCGAGGTGTTGATCGACGTGGCGACAGCGTCTTCCACCGAACAGCCGCGTTTCAACTCCTGGCGCGACCGGGTCACGATGAACAGCGCGTAGTCGATGCCGACGCCCAGACCAATGAGCGAGCCCAGAATCGGCGCGAAGTTGGCGATGGCGAGCACGTGGCTGAGCAGGACACCTCCCGCCAGCGAGATTCCCAGCGCAAAGAGCGCAATTCCCAGTGGCAACAGCATGGCGAAGATGGAACCAAAGGCGAGCACGAGGACGACGGCCGTTGCGATGATGCCCACGAACTCATAGGGACTACCGGTCTTCGACGAGAGGTCCTCGATGGCGTTTCCGCCGAACTGCACTTCGAGGGAAGGCGATCGAAGCTTCGAAGCCTCGGTGACGACCGCTTGGATTTGCGGGTTCGTGAGCAGGTTGGCGTTCTGGGTGAAGTGAACGACGGCGTAGGCGATGTGCCCGTTCTTGGAGATCTGACTGGTGCCGACGCACGTTCCGTCTACCTTGTCGACCGCGAACGCGCCGGTGCACCAGGGCGATGTGACGGTGGCGACCTTGGGAAGGCCCGCCACCTTGGTGAGGATGGATTGGATGGACGCTTCGTGACTCGCTACCGTGCCACCGGTGGAGCGAAAGACGATCTCGTCAGCGTCGCCGGAGATCTGGGGGAAACCGGCCTTGAGCAGATTTTGGGCCATGGTCGAGTTGGTGCCCGGAAGGCTGAACGCGTTGGAGTAGGCCGAACCTTCTGCGTGCGAGACCCCGTTCACCAGCAGGAAGACCACGACCCAGGCGGCGAGCACCCACCAACGTCGACGTACACAAAAGCGGGCGAGGGATTGCACGAGGCTTCTCCTGGGGTTGGGGAGGGTTGCGTTACGGTGAGAACGTCAGTGGAAATTTCAAGTCTAGAGGAAGTCGATGACGCCACCCAAGGCGCGCCCACCACGCTTTGAGGGGCATCGCTACCCTCAGCTGATTCCTGACCCCGGTGAGATTCTCGCGGGAGGTCCGGCGCCCTGGGCCGGCGCGCCGCATCGCACGAATCTCTCCTTGTCGCTCGTCACCGAGCGTTTTCGAAGCGCTCATCGTCTCTTGGGGAGTGACGTCGCGCCGGACTGGCCGGTTGAGCTGGTCGCCGATGACGTGCCCGTCCCGGTGATTCGGCGGTCTGCGGTCTTGGTCGCGCTCTTTGAGGAGGACGGCGAGACGTACGTGGTGTTGACGCGCCGCTCACTCACGATGCGCGCGCACCGCGGTGAAGTCTCCTTTCCTGGCGGTCGCAGTCACGAGGGCGAGACCCCCACGGAGACGGCACTGCGTGAGGCGCACGAGGAGATCGGGCTCGCTCCTTCAAGCGTGGCACCTGTGGCGTGGCTTAGCCCCATCGCGACGTTCGCCTCGGGATCGGCGATCTTTCCAATCGTGGGCACGTTGAATGAACGTCCCACATTCGTCATCCAACCCAGTGAGGTCGATCGCGCCTTCAGCGTGGCGCTTTCGGACCTGGTCGCAGACGGTGCCTTCCTGGAAGAACGTTGGCGTCGACCCGAGCCTCGCCCGGGTGCGGACGCGGAGGGTTACTTCCCTCTCCAGTTCTTTCGGGTTCCCGATGACGTGATCTGGGGGGCGACGGCTCGCGTGCTCCGCGAGCTTCTCTCGATCGTGCTCGGCGTTTTTGACGCCGATCTGGGCGGCTCTTCCGCGCACTCTCGCTAGTAGATTGGAAGAAAAGCGCTGGCCTTTTCGGGCGCTCTTACGCGGAGGACTTCATGGCGGAAGTGGAGATCGGCATTTTCAAATCGGCTCGTCAGGCCTATGGCTTTGACGACATCGCGATCGTGCCGTCGCGGCGAACTCGTGACCCCGAGGACGTCGACATCTCTTGGCAGATCGACGCCTACAAGTTCGAGATCCCAGTACTGGGCTCGGCCATGGACGGGGCGATCTCGCCGCTCACCGCCATCGAACTGGGCCGCCTGGGGGGCCTCGGTGTCCTCAATCTCGAGGGCCTGTGGACCCGGTACGAAGACCCCACGCCGCTCTTCGAAGAGATCACCGAGCTCGAAGACGACAAGGCCACCGCTCGCATGCAGCAGATGTATCTTGAGCCGGTCAAGTTAGAACTCGTGGCCGAGCGCATCAAGCAGATGAAGGACGCCGGCATCATCACCTCAGCGTCCGTGACGCCCCAGCGCACGTCGTGGATGGCCAAGACCATCATCGACTCGGGCCTGGACATCCTGGTGATTCAGGGCACGGTGGTGTCGGCCGAACACGTCTCCAAGACGGCCGAGCCGCTCAACCTCAAGAAGTTCATCCGTGAGTTCGAAGTTCCGGTGATCGTTGGCGGGTGCGCGAGCTACCAGGCCGCCTTGCACCTCATGCGCACGGGCGCCGCGGGCGTGCTCGTCGGTGTAGGTCCGGGCAACGCCTGTACTTCACGTGGCGTGCTCGGCATCGGTGTTCCCCAGGCGACCGCGATCGCCGACGTCGCGGGTGCGCGCATGCGTCACCTCGATGAGACCGGTGTCTACGTGCACGTCATCGCCGATGGCGGCATGAGCAAGGGTGGTGACATCGCCAAGGCCATTACCTGTGGCGCCGACGCGGTCATGGTTGGCTCACCGCTCACGAGCGCCATCGAGGCTCCCGCGCACGGCTTCCACTGGGGCATGGCCACCTTCCACCCCACGCTGCCGCGCGGCACGCGCGTTCGCACGCAGGTGCGCGGCACGCTCAAGGAGATTCTCCTCGGGCCCGCCCACGAGAATGACGGTCGACTCAACCTGATGGGTGCGTTGCGCACATCGATGGCGACGTGCGGGTACGAGACGCTCAAGGAGTTCCAGAAGGCCGAGATCATGCTGGCGCCCTCACTGCAGACCGAAGGCAAGGCCATGCAGCGCTCCCAGGGCGTGGGCATGGGACATTGAACGAGACCGTCCTCGTCGTCGACTTTGGCGCACAGTATGCGCAACTGATTGCCCGACGTGTGCGCGAGGCGCACGTGTATTCCGAGATCGTTCCTTCCAGCATTACGGCCGACGACGTACGCGCCAAGTCGCCCTCGGCGATCATCCTCTCGGGGGGACCGAAATCGGTCTACGCCGTGCCCGCCCCCTCGCTGGATCCGTCCATCTACGAGTTGGGCGTGCCGATTCTGGGCATCTGTTACGGCGCCCAACTCATGGCCCAACAGCTTGGGGGCGAGGTCGCGAACACCGGCGTCGGCGAGTATGGTCGCACGACCCTCACGCGGGTAGGCCCGAGTCTGTTGATGAGCGAGTGGCCCGCCCAGACGACCGCCTGGATGAGTCACGGCGACGCGATCGCTGCTGCGCCCGCGGGCTTCGTGGTCACTGCGTCATCGCCCGAGGCTCCCGTAGCCGTGATGGAGGACGTCGAGCGTCGCCTGTACGCCACGCAGTTTCATCCCGAAGTTGCCCACACCGAGCGCGGACAAGAACTGCTGTCGAGTTTTCTGCATCACATCGCGGGTATCCCGCCCGCCTGGACCAACACATCGATCATCGAAGACCAAGTGGCGGCCATCCGCGCCCAAGTTGGCGACGAAAGGGTGCTCTGTGCACTTTCCGGGGGAGTGGACTCCGCGGTGGCCGCGGCACTGGTCACCAAGGCCGTCGGCACGCAGTTGACCTGCGTCTTCGTGGACACCGGGTTGATGCGAAAGGACGAAGGCGTTCAGATCGAAGAGACCTTCGCCCGTCAATTTGGCGTTGACCTGGTGCACGTCAAGGCTCAGGACCGCTTCTTTGAGGCGCTCGCCGGTGTGACAGATCCCGAGGCGAAGCGAAAGATCATCGGTGAACTGTTTATTCGTGAGTTCGAATCGGTGGCGCGTGACTTAGCCGAGGGCGATGAGGGTCCGAAGTTTCTCGTCCAGGGCACGCTCTACCCCGACGTCATCGAGTCCGGCTCCGGGCACGCCGCGAACATCAAGAGCCACCACAACGTCGGCGGACTGCCCGAGGATCTCTCCTTCGAACTCGTCGAGCCCCTACGCCTGCTTTTTAAGGACGAGGTGCGCCGCATCGGCGAAGAGCTCGGACTGCCGGCGGAGATCGTCTGGCGCCAGCCCTTCCCTGGTCCCGGACTGGGCGTACGCATCGTGGGCGAAGTGACCCGCGAACGCGCCGAGATCTTGCGCAACGCCGACTACGTCGTGGTCGACGAGATCAAGAAGGCCGGGCTCTATCGCGAGCTCTGGCAGAGTTTCGCCGTGTTACCGGCGGTGCGTACGGTGGGCGTCATGGGGGATGGGCGAACCTACGCGTACCCGATCATCATTCGCGCGGTCACCAGTGATGATGCGATGACCGCCGACTGGGCTCGGTTGCCCTACGACGTGATCGAGAGCATCGCGAATCGATTGATCCGCGAAGTGGAGGGCGTCAACCGCGTGGCCCTAGACGTCACCAGTAAGCCGCCGGGCACCATTGAGTGGGAGTGAGCCCCCGGTCGTTTTCCGATGAGGCACTCTGGGGTACCGGCTTCAGTAACTCGCCGTCGCCCGGTGACCCCGATGCACTCCTCGAGGGGCTGACCGCTCCCCAGATCGCCGCGGTGACCCAGCGCGGAGGCCCCTTGCTGGTGGTCGCGGGTGCGGGATCGGGCAAGACGCGAGTTCTCACGAGGCGCATCGCTCACTTGCTCGCCACCGGCGACGCGCGACCCTACGAGATCATGGCGATCACCTTTACGAACAAGGCGGCCGACGAGATGCGCCGGCGCGTCGTTGAACTGGTCGGACCCGACGCCGATCGCATGTGGGTCTCGACCTTTCACTCGGCCTGCCTGCGCATCCTTCGCGCTCACGCCGATGTTCTGGGCTATCAGCGCGGCTTTACGATCTACGACGCCGGCGACGCGGAGACGGCGGTCGAACGCATCATGAAGGACCTCAATCTCGACACCAAGCGGCTGCCCCCGCGCAGCGTGTCGGCGGCGATCTCGGCGGCCAAGAACGAGATGATGTCCCCGGCTCGCTACGCCGAGACCTACGGTGACGATCCCCAGCGTCGTCGCATCGCCGAGATCTATCAGATCTACTCCGAGCGCCTGCACACCGCCAACGCCATGGACTTCGACGACCTCCTGGTGAACGCGGTGGCGGTGATGAGGGCCGACGAGCGCGTGCTCGCCTCGTACCAGGATCGCTTCCGCTACCTGCTCGTCGATGAGTTTCAGGACACCAATGGCGTGCAGAACGAGTTGGTGATGATGCTCGCGGCCGAGCATCGCAATCTGTGCGTGGTGGGCGACTCCGATCAGTCCATCTACCGCTTCCGGGCGGCCGACGTGCGCAATATCCTCCAGTTCGAGGCGAGATTCCCCGACGCGCAGGTGATCGTGCTCGAGCAGAACTTCCGCTCGACGCAACGAATTCTCGATGCGGCCAACGCGGTGATTGCCAAGAACTCGTCGCGTATCGCCAAGAACCTCTTCACCGAAGGCGAGCAGGGCGAGAAGCTGCGACTCTATCGAGCGGGTGATGAGTATGACGAGGGGCGCTGGGTCGCGAGCGAGCTGCGACGACTGCGCAGCGAGTACGGACTCAACTGGAACGAGATGGCGGTCTTCTACCGCACGAACGCCCAGAGCCGCGTGCTGGAAGAAGAGATGCTGCGCGCCAACGTGCCCTATCGGGTGATCTCCGGCATGCGTTTCTACGATCGCAAGGAAGTCAAGAACGCGATGGCCTACGCCCGGCTCATCGTGAACGGCCGCGACGAGGCGTCGGCGAGACGGGTCATCAACGAGCCCAAGCGGGGCGTGGGAGAGGGCGCCCAGGCCAAACTCGGCTCGTACGCGGCCGAGCACGGCCTCTCGTTTGCCGAGGCCGCTCACCACGCCCTGGCGGCCGGACTGAGTGGGCGCGCGCTCGCGGGCGCCGACAAGTTCGCTTTCATTCTTGAGCAGTTGCGCGCCCTCTCGAATGACCTCAGCCCGCGCGAGATGATCGACGCCATTGTGCGCGAGTCCGGAATTGGCGACGCGCTGCGCGCCGAGAACACGGACGAGGCGTATTCGCGCCTGGAGAACTTGGGCGAACTCGCGTCCGCGGCCGCCCAGTACGACTCGCTGCTTGAGTTCGTTGAACGGGTCTCCCTCGTCTCGGACGCCGACCAACTCGATAGCGGCGAAGGGGCGATCTCGATGATGACCCTTCACGTGGCCAAGGGTCTTGAGTATCCGGCGGTTATCGTCACGGGCCTCGAAGAGACGGTCTTTCCCCACCGACGCGCGTTGGTCGACGACGACGAACTCGAAGAGGAGCGCCGACTGTTTTACGTGGGCGTGACCCGCGCGATGCGCCACTTGAGCCTGTCGCACGCCTGGTCTCGGGCCATGTGGGGTCACCGTGTCGAGTCAATCGCCAGCCGCTTTCTCCAGGAGGTTCCCAGCGAGCTCATCACGGACATCTCGGCCTCCCTGCCTACACGGCGATCGAACATCTCCTACGACGACGAGGGATTTGTCGGACGCGCGACCGACTTCACCGAAGGCCGGGCCTTTGGCACGGGGGCCGCCCCACCCGTGCGCTCGACCGGGGCCGAGAAGCTCGGACTCGTGGTAGGAGAACGCGTCGTGCACGACCGCTACGGGCCGGGTGTTGTCACCCGACTCGAAGGAGAGGGTGCGCGTTCGAGGGCCACCGTGGATTTCGACGAGCACGGGACCAAGCACTTGGTGCTCGCGATGACCCCGTTGCACCGGGCCTAGATCGCCGCACCTATTCGATCGATGACTGGAGACTTTGGCCATTGCGCTCGAGATGTGCGATGAGACCAACCATCTCGCGCGTGTAACCCTCATTGCGAAGTGCCACGAAGGGAGCCTCGCCTTGTGCGGCCCGATCATCGATGCCCGATCGAGAGATCTCGATCCGTTCGATGACCGCGTCGATCAGGCCCTCGCGACGCTGGTAGCCATAGCTGTCCAGGAGTAAGCGAAGACGCCTCGTCGGATCCACGAGCGGATCGCTGCCATCTCGTCGAGCTTCTCCCGGCGGGTGAAGGGGGACCCACTGCCACGCCAGGAAAGCGATCTCTTCTTGGACGGTTCCGGGTCCCGCGCCTTCCCAATCGACTACGCCGAGCAGTCGAGTATCTCGAAAGACGGCGTTGTAGGGGGCGAAATCGTGGTGGCAAATGATCTCGCCGGGTTCGAGCGGGCGCGGTCGGTACTGCCACGTCGGTCTCGCCGAGGGCACGAAGTCCCTCACGGCCCGGTGGTAGGCAGACATCGCCTTGGCGACTTCGACCAAGAGCGCGTCACTCCAGAGCGGCCCGGGCCACGGCGACACTGTCGCTGACGTCTCTCCTTCGATATACCTCACGACCTCGCGCCCCCGGTCGTCAAAGCCCAGCGGCTCGGGAGCGAGAAGAAAGCCTCGTTCGCGTACGTGGGCGAGGAGGCGTTGAACCTCGGCGCTCCAGGGCTTGCTCGCGCGATGAACCGTGTCCCCTATTCGAGTTACGACGGTGAGCCTTCCCCCGGCCAATCTCACTTCGAGGTCGTCATCCACGCCTTAGTACCTCTGGTGCTCAAAGACGATCGCCACGCTCACCTAGCGATTAGCGAGACGTCGCCAGAGCGCGGGCGGCATGATTCGT